>NZ_JARWAM010000010.1:0-181480 GCF_031451695.1 Franzmannia qiaohouensis | reverse complement strand
TCTGTCTTCAGCAGTGAGGTGGCGATAGCAATGAGTCATGGCAATACCATACCGAATGGGTCAGGTGTTGCACTTGGTCATTGAGACCGCCTCGCTTTTGCCGGGAAAACGCCAGATCAATACGAACAGGAGAACGGGCGCTCCAACGATAACCTGCTTGCTACGCTAAACAAGTTGGAAAGCTACAACAAAGATTTTTTCATCGTTTTTGCACACGTAGAAGCGCCTAGTGGTTTGTGGAATGAAATTGATGGCGGACGCATGCAGGAGCTGGCCAATGATCCGCTCATTCAGAAGTATTGTTTAGGCTTTCAAAAAGTGCGCACACACGATAAGCCTGATAAGAAATGCAGGATAAAGGTGCAGCAGTGGTGGGGTAATAACTATCCCGCAGAACTTGAAGGAAGTGATCCCAAATCCTTGGGTGAAGTGGGGAGAGGAAAAGAGTGTTTTCTGCAGCTCGGCGATTTTAGTTTCGATGCTGTTAGATATGCTTTAACAGATCATCCTTATCGTACGAGTAAAAATAAATCTCCGGAGCTAAAACACTCTCATGTCAATGCTATTCGTTTTGAGGGTGGACTGTTTGATGGAAAACGTGTCACATTCTCTCCGCACCTGAATTGTCTCATCGGAATTCAGGGTAGCGGCAAGTCTTCAGTGCTTGAGTGCTTACGCTATGCTCTGAACTTGGAATTTGGAGATAAAGCGCAAGATAAAGAATACAAGGATGGCCTGGTTCCGTACGTGCTCAAAAGTGGTGGCAAGGTTGTTGTAGAAGCAACAGATCGCCATAGCACACGCTACGAGGTGCGCCGCATCTACGGTCACAATCCGGACGTATACGTCGCCGACCAATTGCAGCCTGGTGTCTCGATTCGTGGAACAATTATCAATAAGCCGCTATATTTTGGGCAAAAGGATCTAGCTGCTGCGGGTAAAGAATTCGGTCGAGATCTTGTCGAAAAGCTTATTGGTGATGGGCTTTCACCTTACCGAAAGTCAATAGAAGAGAAGAAGGGTGAGCTTGAACAGGCTGTTGAGGCTCTCTTATCGCTACAAAGTGATGCAGATAATTTGGCCTCACTTGAAAGCAATCTAAAGGATATCGAGTTCCGTCTTGAACAATTCGACAAGCATGGAGTAAAACCCAAGCTTGAAAAACAAGTAGAGTTCGGTAATGATCTCGCATTTTGCGAGTCGGTTGACGAGGCTGTAGTTGAATGGAAGGAAAATCTCGAAAGCGTTATCGGTGAGGCAGATGAAAGATTTGAAGAGATTGGTCTGCACAAGTCTAAGTTCAATGAATCAATATTCGAGAGGTATGCCACCCAGATAGCAAAGATAAAAGAAACTATTAAAACCGTGAAGACAGTGACAGTGTCAATCTCCGCCGTGGCTACTGACCTTGGTGCATTGCGTAATGAGCTAGAAACAACTAGGGATGGTCTCAAAGAAGAGTTTGCGGAGATAGAGCGTGAACTCGTAAAGGCACTCGAAAGTAACGGCGTCACATCGATTCAGCCGGACGACTACATAAAGCTCACAGAAAGGAAGACTGAACTCAAGACCTCTGTTGCTGAACTCAACAAGAGAACCGAAAACCATTCAGAAAAGCTTGGACAAGTACGTCGTGCTATAGCGGGTCTCAATGAAGCGTGGCACGGGGAGTTTGAATTCATCGAGACCGAACTCGAAAAAATAAACTCGGCTCAATCTTCTCTTTATATTTCCAGTGAATTCAAAGGCGACAAGGATGCGTTTCAAAAGAAATTGGAAGATACTTTTCGGGGTAGTAATATCCGGAAGGAATCATTTCACGGGCTGGTAAATGAGTACGTTGACTTAGGCTCGATTTACGTGGACCTTGATGAGGCTGCAAAAAAGGCAAGGAGCAAATCCGAAACGTTTTCGGAATTATTTGCGAAGTATTTATTCTCGCTTCTTTCATACCAAATCCCCAACAAGTATGAAGTTACATATAATGGCAAGCCGCTAAAATCACACTCTTTGGGGCAAAGAGCTTCGGCTATGATGTTGTTCCTGCTCAGCCAAGACGACAATGACCTTCTTCTAATTGATCAGCCCGAGGATGATCTTGACAGCCAAACCGTATATGAGGAAGTCGTAAAGCTATTGCGTAAAATTAAGGCAAAACAGCAGTTTATATTTGCCACACACAATGCGAACTTCCCCGTACTGGGCGATGCAGAAACAGTAACAGCCTGTAGCGTTGAGAATGAGACCTTCAACGTCGTTACTGGAAGTGTTGATTCCAAGGATTGCCAGACGAAGATCATTCGAATAATGGAAGGCGGGCCGGAAGCCTTCGATAGAAGAAAGACCATATATCAAATATGGAAGCCTAAAGAGAGTGCTTGTTAAATTGTCTAACAATCGGCTATGCGGCGACTAATTTTCCGCCTCTTTGAAGCTCCAAATCGGCGCGTGAGCCGGGTGGTTAGATGTACGAAGGAGAATTATGAGTCGAGTTGATAAGATTATTGCCCATCAACGCCCGGATGGACTCGTTGACTCGTTCGGGATTGAGAGGGCTTTTTGTAATTGTCTTACACCAGATGAAGCAGCTGCATTGTTAAACCGCGTGGTGACAGAGAAACCTGAGTATCGAAACGCCGCAGTCAGAAAAGTATACGAAGATATTGAAAAGGGGTACTTGGCATGCCACGAGCGGCTTATTGAAGAATTGATGTCGGCTTTCAAAAATGGAGATCATCGCTTACGACAGTCACTAGGTTTTGTGCTCTCAAGGATTTCTGAGGTCGTTCCATCGAGAATTCAGCAACGTATTGAATTGTTTTTCCTTGATTCCCGCTACATTGGAGTCAGGAGAAGGGGTTATAAAATTTCGACTCGACGTAACAAGCTGAACGAACAGGCGATCATGAAACCTTGGCGTGAGTACGGTGATTACGAGGCTGCATGGTTAATTACCAAGTTTTTTCCAGTTTCTTTCCTCATAGAAAATCGGCAGGCTATAGAGGAGCATTTTACTGAAGGTTGGCAGTTTTCCCGACTATATCTAAGAATGGCTGAAGTGCAACCCGGTATTTTGTCACACCTAAAAGCTCGCGATACAATATCATACTCCTATGTGCTAGCAAAGCTCGGTGGCAGACTTGACGATGAGGAAGCCTTCAAATTTTTGGAATCTGCTTCGCTAGACGAAAGGTTTGGTCTATATGTTTGGTCTTTAGGAAAACTTGGGAAGTGGGAGGTTCTGGAAGCTATCGATTCCAAGCTACTCGAGTTTCAAGTTAGGCGGATAAGGCATGTTTTTCCTCATTATCACATCTAACAATACGCGTCACGCGTATGTCCTTTCTCTGCTTAGGTTAAAAAGGGCCGTGGTGCGCTTGGCGTTGCATCAGGCCGTTCTGAATGTCTGCTCATGGCCGATATCTGATATTGAGAATGCGACAATAAAGCTGGTGTTATTTTGGCGGCAACGGCCTAGATACCATCTCCCTAACCGGCCAAAATCCCCCTAATGGGCAGTTTGTAGCCGGTTAGGGAGATGGTATCTAGCAATGCACATGAAGCAGCAGCCCCTCTAAGTCGGGGGGAATGTCAACTCGACGCGTATCTGCATGCCTAAGCATTCAACTTACGCTCCTGCTCCGATCGCTCTCGATCATCCTGAAGCTGACCATGGAGCGTCAGCAACTCACCCGAGGTTCGATTCTTTACGGCAGTATAGATGAGCTGCTGAACATGTGAGCGTTTGATGCTGGCTGTTTCGGCATGGGTGTGAATGCGCTCGGCGGATAGCCCCCATCCCGAATTGGCAAAAAAGAGCTGTCCATACGCTTGCAACAGAAGCTGTTCGGCATGGGCCGGCGGGGATTGCCGGTTTCCTCTCGCGACTTCAGACCGTGCTGGGAATACGGCGTAATTGGGATTTTTATGACCCGTGAATTCGTAGGGTGTCCTGGCTTTCGTGTAGAAGGCCCCCACCACGGCGATGGCAAAGATAAATAAATTGTTCGAGCCCCCATGAATCGCGCGAGCCTGTTCCGGCCCTCCACGTCCGCCTCGACTGCGGATATAGCTTTCCTGAAGCTGTTGGCTCCAGCTAATTGCGATGTCGATATCGGATGCATTCATTACTCGCTCAAAGAACGGGCCTGAATCTAGCATGCTCCCACCGTGCCCGAACCAGGCGGTAAGTAGGTCGCGGAGTACCTTGGCAGCCAAGTCGGCGTCATGCCCATCCATCACCATTGGCACTTCATTGACCCCTAACCGATTCATTTCACACACAAAATCGACGGTCATCTTCGCGGCCTCACTGCCTCGAGCCTCCATGGCCGCATACTCCAGCAGAATCCTATTTGCTGAGAGATTGGCACCGGCAAGCGCCAGCAAACTATTAGGGTCAGAGGCCTGCTGGCTTTCCTTATGCCAGCGTTCAATAACACTGCCGAGGCGATCAAGGGCTTCTTCAGAACACCTGCGTGTGACTTCTGCCGGTATGGTTTCCGTCTCCGGCCACCCGCAACTGGCAACCCATTTTGATTCATAGATACTCACTTTCTTATCCATGAGTCCTTCTAAGTAGAGAAGGTTGTGCCCAAGCGCCGTATCAGAGCTCAACGGGAAGCTGAGCAACCCAGAGTCACTCAAAGTATCGTGGGGAACCCATTTGAGCATTCCTCTGTACTGCTTTTTATCGTTCTCACCCATATTTTCTACCAGTTTTTCAAAGAGCCACTGGCGAAAGCGCAAATGTTCAGATTTTTTTAACGCATCTCCAGGTAGCGGATCCTTGGAGAGATACCTCAACGAGGCTGCTCTGTGCGGGCTAATCTGATCCACGTCTCCAGGCCCCTTGACCCAGGCCTCTCGTGGCACTTTCGCCAACACAAAATCACTCCATTTGTGCATGTCCTCTGAGGCCTTGCGAAACACGCTAGCAAGCTTTTCCACCTCATAGGGGCACGACTTTCGAGCCAGTTTCCCAGCTTCCTGCTTCGTGCAGGATAGGATGCCTGATAGCATTCTCTTGACTAGTTCAAGATCATCCGTTCCGTAGTACGTGGTAGGGCGGCCCATAGATTTTCCCTTTGTCACTGCGTAGTGTCAGGCATCCAGCCCTCCTAGGCTGGATACATGTGATGGAATTACGTGTCAGGAACAGGCCCAGGAAGGATCAGGATCGCCCTGTGGACCCGTCTGCTGCGCACGTAGCTCGTTGCGAGTCATGCGGTTCACCTGAATACCGTCGACATTCCACTGAAGGCGCTGGACTTCATAGTAAGCCATTGCAACCGCCTCCTCCTGGGTTCTGGCGATACCTTCGCGCAAAAAAACGCGTGCAAGCTGGTAGGTGTGATCTATGGCACCATGTTCCTGGACGGACTTCATACCGTGATAGTGGTTGTTGGCGGCAGTGTACATGCCTTCATAGGGGGATTTTTTCTTAGCCACGGGCTTCTCCTTTGATGGCTTCGTTGACCACAGCTACAGCCTACCAAGAGGAAAACGAGTTTCTTCGTATCATTATCCGCCGATGCTGAAATTTCTTTCGTCCGGTCCGTTTGTAGAAGCAGGGAGAGTCTTAAGACATTCGTTATTGTCGAGATAAGGCTTCAATTGGTGGCTAACTGTCGCTGTCTGTCGCACATTTTGTTGGGATTCTGCTCGGGTGTATAACTCCTGTGACCCGAGGTGGCGACGTACCGCGATAGGGATATTTTTTTAAATAGAAGCGTGACCGTTGATCATTTCGTACCTGCCTGAGGGCCATTTCCTTTTCTACGAATGCCCCTAATCACCCAACAAGCCGGCTCCTGACAGGCACCCTCGGTACGGTGCGAGGGGGCACGAAGCCCCTAAACGCGAGCCTGACGCTATCGCTATAGATAGACCGGGCACAATCGGCTACGGGGAGTGATGACGTCAGCATATTATGCATAAATGGAGGAGCCTGCATGAGTCTACTTTTAAATAACACTATAGGTTACATCAGGTTATGCTGAACGGCCGCTACTGGCCGAAAGCCGACATCACCAATACTGAGGATGTCGGCTTTGATTACAACCTCCCCAGCCCGCTCACCCTTACCACCTCCCTCGTCACCGCCTCATCCAGCATTCCCCGGCCCGTCTCCACTAGAGTGAGCCAGTCCCTCGCGCGGGTGATGCCGGTGTAGACTAGCTCGCGAGTGAGGATGGGGTTGGGGGCGTCGGGGAGCAGCAGGGCAGTGTGGGTGAATTCCGAGCCCTGGGATTTGTGTACCGTCATGGCGAAGACGGTTTCCACTGCCTGCAGGCGGCTGGGTAGCACCCACTTGATGTCGCCGCTGCCGTCGCTGGCCGGGAAGGCGACGCGCAGCAGGGTACGGCCGGGCGATTCGCTGGCGCTGCGGGCCTCGGGCACGGCGAGGGTGATGCCGATATCGCCGTTCATCAGCCCCAGGCCGTAGTCGTTGCGGGTGACGAGCACTGGGCGGCCTTCGAACCAGCCTTGTTCCAGCTCTAGGTCGCTGGCCTTGAGCCAGCCGGCGCGGCGCAGCGAACGGCCAATGCGTGGGTTCAATCCCTCTATCCCCCAGGGGCCTTTCCTCAGCGCACACAGCAGTTGGAAGTGGCCATGGGCGGCGAGCACCTGGCAGGCCCAGTCGTCATAGGGCTGGCGCGCTTCGCCTTCGCCGAAGAAGGGCTGTGCGGGGCGCGCTGATTTCATCAATTCAAGGTAGTGGCCGTAGCCGACCGGTGGCGAGATGGTTTCGCCCCGGCGGTCGTGGCGGCCTTTGCCGCTGTTGGCGAAGCCGGCCGGGTTGCCGTTGACCACTAGCCGATCCAGCGCCGGGTCGTCGGCGTCCGCCAGAGAGAGGCGGGCGATATCGGCGTAGCCCTGCTGGAAGATCTCGCGCACGGCGCGCTTCTTTGCCTTCTGATCATGTTCGGGACCAAGCGGGCGGTTGACCGCTTCGGCGAGCTGGCCGATGCCGCTTTTCACATCGAAGCGATGGCTCACCCGGAGCATGGCGATGGCCTGATCCAGCGGCTGGCCTGCCTCATCCTTGTACTGTTCGGGGATTGGCGTGCCGCTTACCTGTTCCAGCCAGTCGCAGGTGGCCGGGGTGAAGTGGCCGCCTTCGGCGCGTTGGCACAGGTCGCCGAGCACGGCGCCGGCTTCCACCGAGGCGAGCTGGTCCTTGTCGCCGAGCAGGATCAGCCTCGCCCTGGGCGGCAGGGCGGTGAGCACGGAGGCCATCATCTCGATATCCACCATCGAAGCTTCGTCGATCACCAGGGTGTCTAGCGCCAGCGGGTTGCCGGCATGGTGTCGGAAGTGGCGCGTGTCCGGCCGCGAGCCCAGCAGCCGGTGCAGCGTGGTGACTTCGGTGGGGATGCTGTCACGCAAGGTTGAGATATCCACACCCTGTTGGCCCACGGCGGCGGCCAGTTCCACCAGCGAAAGCCCCTGCACCTGCTTGGCGATGGATTCGTTGAGGCGCGCGGCGGCCTTGCCGGTGGGGGCGGCCAGGCGAATGCGTAGCGGGCGTGGGGCCTGCTTGGCGGCGGGTTCGCCCAGGGCTAGCGCCTGCAGCAGGGCAAGCAGCTTGACCACGGTGGTGGTCTTGCCGGTGCCGGGGCCGCCGGTAATCACGGCGAAGTGGGCCTGGGCGGCGAGGGCGCAGGCGGTTTTTTGCCAGTCCAGCTGATGTTGCTCTGGGAAGAGGGCGGAGAGGGCGTTGGCCAAGGTGGCTGTATCGGGGCGCCTGTCGGCGCCATCGCGACTGAAGTCGCTCCCACGATGGTTGGTGGGGGCATCATCGCGACTGAAGTCGCTCCCACATTGGCTGGTGGCATCATCATCGCGACTGACGTCGCTCCTACATTGGTTGGTGAAGACACTTGGGAGGCGGGCGCCGATCAGTCCGCGGATGTCTTGCTCGTACTGCCAGTAGCGGCGCAGGTAGAGCCGCACGTTATCGTCGCGTTCGCTGCGCACCAGCGGGATGTTTCCTGGGCCACTACCGTCCGCCACCAGGGTGGGGTGGTGCAGGGCGGCGCGCCAGGTGGCGAGGTCGAGGCCTGCCAACAGGTCGCTGGGCAGCGGCGGCGGGTCGCTGAGGTCGTCGCCTTCCGGCGGCAGTGAGAGCGCCAGGTCGGGGGCGGCGAGGGTCTGGGCGAGGTCGAGGCAGACATGGCCGCGGCCGAGCTGATGGCTGGCGAGGGCGGCGGCGAGTAGCAGCAGCGGCGAAGCGTCGCTTATCTCGCGCTGGAAAAAGCTGGCCAGAGCGCGGTCCAGCGCGCGCAGCCAGCCGCGCTCTACCCAGCGGTCGAGCAGGGCGAACAGCGCTTGGGTCTCGTGGAGTGCGCCCTGTGCGTTGCCCGGCTCGGCTTGGGGCGCTTCGGCAGCGTCGGGCTCGTTCAGGTCGGTGAACAGGTCCGGGGTGCCATCGTCGTGGTGCTTGCTGCGCTTGCTCATGCCGGCGCCTCCGTTGCCTGGGTGGCGGTGCTCGCCGCTTGGGAGTCGCCCCGGAACAGCGCGTCCATCGCTTCGATCAGCTGGCGCGGGGGGCGCTCGGCGTGCACGCCGCGGCTCTCCGCATTGGCGCCCCTGAGAAAGACGGTGAGCGAGCCGCCGATGTGTTGGTCGTAGTCGTAGCCCGGCAGGCGCGCCTTGAGCAACCGGTGCAGGGCCAGCAGGTAGAGCGCGTACTGCAGGTCGTAGCGCTTCTCGGCGATGGCCTGCTGCATGGCCTGGGGGGCATAGGCGGCGTCGTCCGGCCCCAGGTGATTGGATTTCCAGTCGGCCACGTAGTAGCGCCCCTCATGCTCGAATACCAGGTCGATGAAGCCCTTGAGCATGCCGTTGAGGGTATCGGCATCCAGCGCGGGACGGGTACCTGAGCTGCCATCTGGGTTGGGGAGTGTGTAAGCACTTACGAGGGCGTCTAGCCGGCGGGTGTCGACCTTGCTGGCGGCGAACCAGAACTCCATCTCCACCTGGTAGCTCGTCAGCGTTTCGAGCGTAAGGCTGCCCGCGCCGTTGGGTAGCGGCAGCGGGGCGCCGAGCAGGGTGCCGAACCAGGCGTGCAGGGTATTCAGCCATGGCTGCCAGCCGCGCACCTGGCAGCGCCGGGCCAGGGTCTCCTCGCGCAGGGCCGGGTCGCGGGCCACGCGGGTGAAGCCCAGCTCGCCGGCCCATTCCAATATTCCGTGCAGGAAGGTGCCGGGGCCGGGGCCCCTCGGAAACCTGTGCAAGGAGGGCAGTGGTTCGCTCTGGCCGCTGTCATGGGGCTCTTCGATCACTTCCAGCGCGGTGGCCTCCAGGGCGGTGGCCGGCTCGGCGAGCGGGGCGCCGGCTGTTGCAGCAAGCGAGGTGGCCTGAGGGGTTGAGGGTAAGTCAGTGCTTACTGGGGCGGTCGTAGTTTTAATAGAGAGCATGTCTCCCGAGAGGCGCAGCGCCGAGTAGCTGGCGATCCACCAGTGCTCGCGGGCGGGGCGCGTGGGCGTGAGCGCTTCGCCGAGCAGTTCGTCGCGCTCGCGCTGGGTGACGATCTGGGCGTGGGCCGGCGGTGCCGGGGCGATCTCGATGGCGGCGCAGTCGCCCTTGAGCCGCGTCAGCGCTTGTTCAAACACGCTGGGCCCGATCGGTTCGCCGTTGGCCAGCAGCTGGCCGATGGCGCTGCCTTCGCCGCCCTTGAGTGGGGCCATGCCGAGCCAGGTGGCGTGGCGCGCCCGGGTCAGCGCCACGTAGAGCTTGCGCAGGTCTTCGCCCAGGCGCTCGCGGTCGACGGTGGCCAGCGTCTCCTCGTCGGCCTCCAGGCTGATGCGCAGCCGGCCCTCGGCGTCGTGCCAGCGCAGCGGCGAGTCATCCTTCTTGGTCGGGCGGTGGCTGCAGATAAAGGGCAGGAACACCAGCGGGTACTCCAGCCCCTTGGACTTGTGAATGGTGATGACCTGCACCAGGTCGGCGTCGCTCTCCAGGCGCAGTTTGTGGGTATCACCCTGGCCCTCGGGGTGTGCGATGGATTCGGAGAGAAAGCGGATCAGGGCGTGTTCGCCGTCGAGTTCCTGGCTGGCGTGCTGCAGCAATTCTCCTAAATGGAGAAGGTCGGTAAGCGCTCTCTCACCGTCGCTGGCAGGCCCCCAGGCAAGTAGCCGTGTGGCCACGTCGAAGTCGTGGATGATCTTGCGCACCAGGGGCAGCACGCCCTGGCGCTGCCACAGCCGGTGGTAGTCGCGGAACTGCAGCACGCGGCTTTCCCAGGCCAGTTCATCTTCGTTCAATCTGTCGAGCGTGGCGATATCGAGCCCCAGCACCGGGGTGGCCAGGGCGGTGCGCAGCAGCCGGTCGTCTTCGGGCGCTGCACAGGCGCGCAGCCAGGCGTCGAGCTGGGTAGCGACCGGCGAGGCGAACACCTTGTCCTTGTCGGAGAGGTAGACGCTCTTCACGCCGCGCCGGGCCAGCGCCTGGCGGATCGCCCGCGCCTCGCCTAGGCCGTTGACCAGCACTGCCATATCTGAGGGCTTGAGCGGCTTGAGGGTGTTCTCATCCTTGAAGCCGGTACGCTCCGCCTGGCCTTCGTTGAGCAGCTCGACCATATAGGAGGCACAGCGCTCGGCCATTACGCCGTGGTAGGCGGTCTTGGAGAGCGGCTCGTCGCTGTCGAGCTGCCACAGAGTCATGGCTGGCAGCGGCTGACCCTGGCGGGTAAGTGAGTCCTTGCGTCCTTTCGCGCCGACGGGCAGAAACGGCACCGGGTTACTGCCATCGGCCTCCTTAAACAGGAAGGCACCGGGCGGGTGGGCCTCGGCGAATGCGAAGCAGCGGTTTACCGATTCGACCATCGCCTCGCTGGAGCGGAAGTTGGTGCCCAGGGTGACGTGGCGGCCATCGGTGTCGCGGCGGGCGCGCAGGTAGGTATGGATGTCGGCGCCGCGGAAGGCGTAGATCGCCTGCTTGGGATCGCCGATCAGGAACACGCCGGTCTCAGGCGAGTTCTCGCGGATGCGGTAGACGCAGTCGAAGATGCGGTACTGCACCGGGTCGGTGTCCTGGAATTCGTCGACCAGGGCGACCGGGAACTGGCGGCGGATCTGCGCGCCCAGCGCCTCGCAATTGGGGCCGGCCAGCGCCCTGTCGAGATGGACGAGCAGCTCGTTGGGGCCCATCTCGGCACGGCGCTCCTGCTCGCGGTCGAGCCGCGCGCGGCACCAGTGCACGGCGTGGGTGAGCAGGTCGGCGTAGGGATCGGGCAGGGCGTTGAGCTCATCCTGCAACGCTTCCAGCGCGGCCAGGGCGGGGTGGTCCGGCGGCTCGCCCTTGAGCCAGATCTCTGCCATGCCCTGGGGCGTGAGGCGCTTCCAGGCGGCATCGGTCAGGCTGGGCCAGGTGGCATCGCCCTGGGACCAGTCGTGTAGCGCGCCGAGCCAGTTGACGCGGCTTCGGGCATTGAAGCTCTGGCCCTTGAAGGCCTTCTGCTGGGCGGCCTCTTCGAACACATTGCGCAATTGCTCGACCCACTTGGCCCACGGCGCCTTGAGCTCTGCCAGGCGCTCGGCGGTCTCGCGCTGAGCATTGGCCACGGTGTCGGCCGGGGGCGGGGCGCCCTTGTCGAGCGCATCGCATTCGGGCATCAGGCCGCGCACCGCCTGGTGCAGCTGCTCGGGCGTGCTCCAGTGGCGCACGACGCTGGCCAGTTCGTCGGTGTTGAGCGGGTAGTAGAAGCTGCGCCAGTAGTCGCGCACCACCTCGAGCTCGAGCTCGGTCTGGTCGTTTTCCAGATCGAGGGAGAAGAGGCTGCCGCTGTCGAAGGCGTGCTCGCGCAGCATGCGGTAGCACCAGCTGTGGATGGTGGAGACGGCGGCCTCGTCCATCCATTCGGCGGCGAGCTGCAGGCGCCGGGCGCAGGCGGGCCAGGTGGCGGGATCGTATTGGTCGCGGAGGGCTAGGAGGAGTGGATCAAGACCCTCGCTACGACCTGCTCCCGAAGTCTCGGTGAGGTTCAGGTTCGATTCATGCCCTTCAAGAAAGACTCCCGCGGCTTCCACCAGCCGTGCACGAATCCGCTCGCGCAGCTCCTGGGTGGCGGCGTTGGTGAAGGTGACCACCAGAATCTCGGGTGGCGTGAGCGGGCGTTCGAAGGCAGCCTCGTCGGCCTCCGAGCGGGCGCCGAGCACCAGGCGCACGTAGAGCAGGGCGATGGTGAAGGTCTTGCCGGTGCCCGCGCTGGCTTCGATGAGGCGACTGCCGTGCAGGGGAAAGTCGAGCGGATTTAACTGCGTCACGTCGCTCATGTCGTCTTCCCTCTTCCTTCTTCACCCTTTCCTCTCCGCTCTTCCTTCTTCTTGTCCCCCTTGACGGCCAGGTGCACCGGGGCGAGCAGCCGGTCGGTGAGTTCGGCAAAACCGAGGGCGTCCTGGCGGGCTTCGTAGAGCCGGGTGAAGGTTGCCCAGCGGTGGGCGAGGTAGGCGTTGCGGCCCACTTCGCCGGCGTTGTAGTCGTCTCCCTCGTAGGTCTTGCGGGCAGCGTGCCAGGCGTCGCTGTCGCGCTCACTCTCCGGCGTGCCCAGTTTGCTCAGCCAGACGAAGGCGGTATCGCAGGCCAGCGGCAGCGGCTCGCGCATGCCGGCCTGCCAGGCTTTGACGATCTCGCGCAGGTGGTCGCGGGCGAGTTCCGGGTCGAGCGGCGGCAGTGTCACGTGGCCGGCCTTGGAGAGCAGTCTCGTCGTCATGGCTTGGCCTTCCAGATGACCGGCCAAGTGCGCCACCCAGTGGCGCAGGATGTGTTGCCAGTGGTACTTGCCCTTCTTGATCAGGCTGCTGCTGACCAGCACCAGGCGGCAGCGGTTGCCGCTTGCGTCGCTGCGCAGTTCGTCGAGCCAATCCTCTAGAGGCGGGGCACCGGGCACGTTGAGCTGCACCGGCTCGGGTTCCTCGATGGCGTGGGGCCATGCGTCCAGCGCGGCTTCATAGGCGTCGAACAGTTCCTGCATCGGTTCGGTGAGCTGCCCGCGCATGCGCTCGCCGAAGGCGCCCATGGCCAGCACGCCTTGGCCCTGCAGGCGGTCGAGGGTGGCCAGCATGGCCGGCTCGCGGGGTTGGTGCTCGTCCACGGCGCGGCGCTGCTCGCGGATCAGCAGGTCCTGGAGCTGCCAGTTGCCGAGGCCGTCCAGGGCGAAGGGCTCGTGGTCGAGGCTGACGATGTCTTCGCGCTCCAGGGAGACCTTGAGCCGGGTGGTAAAGAAGGCCTTCGCCGGGTCGCGCAAAAAATTACCCAGTTGGTGCAGTGTCAGCGGGTTCTCATGCTTGAATTCACCCAGGTCGAGGGGCGCGGCTTCCGACGTCGCTTCTCCGTGCGCTTGTCCGTGAATGTCGCGCCACTCGTGGGCATAGGTAAACAGCCGCCGGGTCGAGACGTTGCGCTCGGCCTGCTGCGCTTCGCTGGGGAAGTAGCTGCGGCTGAACGGTTGCAGCGGGTGTGCGGTGGTGAGCGAATCGAGCAGATCAACGCCGTCCGTCGTGTTCCAGCCGGCCTGGAGGTGGTCGCGCAGCTGGCCGACCAGCACCGAGGGCGGTTTTTCGTTGTTGTCGACGATGCTGCGGCCCACCCAGCTCACGTAGAGCTGCTCGCGGGCGGAGAGCAGCGCTTCCAGGAACAGGTAGCGGTCGTCTTCGCGGCGCGAGCGGTCGCCGGGGCGGTAGTCGCCGTTCATCAGGTCGAAGTCCATCGGCGGCTGGCTGCGCGGGTAGTCGCCGTCGTTCATGCCCAGCAGGCAGACGCGCTTGAAGGGGATGGCGCGCATCGGCATCAGGGTGGCGAAGTTCACCGCGCCGGCCATGAAGCGCTGCGACAGGCTCGACTCGTCGATCTGGCCCAGCCAGTGCTCGCGCACCACGGAGAGCGGAAGGTCGCGGGTCAGCCCGGCCTCTTCGGCGCTCTCCTGCCACTCCTGCAGCGTCTGTTCGAGCTGGGCCAGCATCAGGCTGTCGTCGGGTGTGTCGGCAAGAAAGCTCGCCTCCAGCAGGGCGCGCAGGCGCTGCACCCAGCCGGCCACGTCGGTGGGCTCACGCAGGCTGCGCCACTGTTGTTCCAGGGTTTCCAGCAGCGCGGCGAGGGGGCCGGCCAGCGCCGCCTCCAGCCCGCCGATGTCGTCGAAGGGCTCGATACCCTGCCACGGGCCGCTGGCGGCTTCACCCACGGCGTAGCCCAGCAGCAGCCGGCGCAGGCCGAAGGCCCAGGTGTTCTGCTCCATGCCCTGTGGCAGGTCGAGGCTGCCGCGCTGGCCGGCGTTGAGCCCCCAGCGGATGCCGGCGCCCTCAATCCAGCGGCGCAGGGTGGGTACGTCGTCTTCCTCGATGCCGAAGCGTGCGCGCAGGGCGGGCACGTCGATCATGTCGAGCAGGTCGCTCACCGAGAGGCGCAGCTCCGGCAGGCGCAGCAGCTTCTCCAGCGCGATCAGCAGCGGCAGGCGGTGGCGGCTGCCCTGGTCGGAGAGCGTGAAGGGGATGTAGCGCGGGTCGTCGCGCTCGATCTGACCAAAGACCGCCTGCACATGGGGGGCGTAGTGGTCGATGTCCGGCACCATCACGATCACGTCGCGGGGCTTGAGGCTGGGGTCGGCGCTGAAGGCGGCGAGCAGCTGGTCGTGGAGGATCTCCACCTCGCGCTGGGGGCTGTGGGCGGCGTGGAAGACGATGGAGTCGTCGCGGCTGGGGTCCACCGCCGGCCAGGTCTCGCGGGTTTCGTGCAGCGGGCGCAGCTCGCGGATGTCGTCCTGCAACTGCTGCAGCAGCCGGCCGTCCCCTTCGCCCACGAAGGGCTCGAACAGGTCGATGCGCAGCGAGTCGGCCTTGAACAGTGCCTCGTACTGCTGGGCGTCGTCGTGCTCGTCGAGCAGGCGCAGGTAGTCGCGGCCCTGCTTGCCCCAGGCGGCCAGCAGCGGCTGGGCGTGCAGGTGCAGGCTCTCCTCGCCGTCGCCATTAGCGTCAGCGGCGCCAAGGCCGAGCACGTCGAGCCGTGCCGGCATGCCGGCCTTGCGCTGCTGCCGGTAGCGCTGGGCACGGAGCAGGTCCTTGTGCTCGATGATGTCGGCCCAGTAGTGCTGGCAGGGGTTGTGCACGCACAGTACCACCTGGCTGCAGCGGGCGATGGCGGCCAGGGCTTCCAGCGACTGCTGGGGCAGTGACGAGATGCCGAACACCATCACCCGCCGTGGCAAGCCGGCGGGGCGATTGTCGCCGTCGAGCTGGCGCGCCGCCTCGAGGAATCGCCGGTGCACCATGGCGCGGCTGGAGGCCACGCCGTCGTCGCCTACGTCTTCGATCAGCGCGCGCCACAGGGCGGGCTGCCAACGCTGGGTGTCGGGAAGCGCCTGGGCCTGGCCGCGGGCGGAGATCAGCACGTCCTCGCCGCGGCCCCAGGCGTCGAGCCAGTCGGCGCGGTAGACCTGGTACTGGTCGAACAGGTCGGCCAGGCGCTCGGCGAGCTGGTGGTGCTTGCGCAGGTCGTTGTCGCCTTCGAGGAAGCGGCGCAGCGGGGCGAATTCCTCGCGCGGCATCAGCTCCGGCAGCAGGCGCAGCAGCCGCCAGATCAGGTGCGACTTGTCGAAGGGCGAGGTGGCCGGCACCGCGTTGGGGTCGCCTTCCACATGGTTGAGCACCGCGCGGTAGGCCTGCCACAGGAAGCGCGCCGGCAGGGTGACGTCCAGCGCGGCGGCGATGCCGCTGCCGCCGTCGGCCTCGTCGGCGGCCAGCGCCAGCTTCATCCACTGGCCGATGCCGTTGCTCTGCACCAGGATCGTCTCGTACTCGAGGGGGCTGAGCGGATGGCGCTTCATCCACTCCACCGCCAGGCCGCGCAGATCTTCCAGGCGATTGCCGTGAACGACCATGAAGCCGGGCGGTAGGGCGGTGGTGGCGAACGGCATGGTGGGTCCTTGCGGCATACGTGAACCTGGCCATATTGCCATAAATACCGGCTTGCAGTTTTACCGGAGCACCCCCCCTGGCAACCCTGCCTTGAGCATCAGCGATGGCCGCCGTGGCCGCTCGGCAACCGACCCGTTCAGGCTGTCGAGGTGTGATCGCCAGGCGTGTCGCAAATACGGGGTACTAGGTCGGTTTGATGACGCGGCTACTCGTATAGAAGTAGTAGATTCCGTCGATTCGTCAGCCTTTAAAACTACAACGAGTCTCTCTCATGCGCTTACGATTCCGCTCTCTTCGACTGCTCGTCGTCACCCTGGCAGGTGCGTGTCTCCTGGCCGTAACGTCCGCCCTGGTGGGCTATTCGCTGGTGTCCGCTGCGCGCACCCAGGACGTGGTGGCCGAGCATACCTAGTCACTGCTCGAGAGTGGTATCGAAGAGCGACTCTCTTCGCTGGCTCATGCCCAGAGCGAGCGCATCCGCAACGAGCTGGACCGTGCCCTGACACTTGCCAGCCAGCTGGCCCAGACCAATGCCCTGATGGGAACGCCGGGCGACGACGGCCGCCCCCAGCTGCGCCTAAGCCGTGAGGAGCTTTCCCGTCTGGTGCGTCATATGGTGGTCGAGAACCCCGAGCTGCTGGATGCCTATATCGGCTGGGAGCCGGACGCTTTCGGTGCGGATTCTCGATATGCCGGACGCGACACTGGCTTTGCCGAGGGCAGCGGACGCTTTCGGCCCTGGTGGGTCCGTGAGGCGGACGGCAGCATGCGGCTGGGCGTTCTCAACGAGGAGAACATGGAGAGCGAGGCGCCGCTGGGCAACGGCATGCGCCGCGGCGAATACTATCTCTGCCCGCGGGATACGCTGGCGCCCTGCATCATTGACCCAGCGGCCTACGACTATGCGGGGGTCATGCGCATGGTCACATCCTTCAACGTGCCGATCATCGTGGAGAGCGAGTTTCGCGGGATCGCCGGCGTCGACCTGTCGGTGGATTTCACCCAGGAGATTCTGACAGAGGCCAACCAGGGGCTCTATGACGGAGCCGGCGAGATGGCGCTGATCGCCTCGCTGGGCAGCGTGGCGGCCTATACCGCCGATGACGGCTCCCTGGGCGACGCGGCCGGGCAGGTGATGGGCGATGAGGTACAGCAGCGCATTCACGAGGCCCAGCGCAGCGGTGAAATGCAGCGCATAGAGGATGCCGACGGCATGCTCGAACTCTACTTGCCCTTCAGCATCAACGACGACCAGGCGCCCTGGGTGCTGCTCACTCGCTTGCCGCGGGAGGTGGTGCTGGCTGAGCTGGGCGCCCTGCAGCGCACTTTGGACGACCAGCGACACCAGCATCTGCTGGGCATGGTGCTGGTCGGGCTGATTGTCGCCGGCCTGGGGCTGATAGCGATCTGGCTGGTGGGTGGCGGCATCGCCAGGCCGCTGCGGGAGCTGGCCGGGCGCATGCGCGAGATCGCTTCCGGCGACGGCGATCTGACCCAGCGCCTGCCGGTCGATGGGCGTGACGAGAGCGCCGAGCTGGCCATCCAGTTCAATGCCTTTGCCGACAAGATCCACGACGTGCTGCTCGAGGTGCGCATGAGTAGCGAGGCCGTACGTGTCGCCGCCACCGAGATCGCTAGCGGAGGACAGGACCTGTCGCGGCGCACCGATACTGCCGCCGCCAGTCTGCAGCAAACCTCGGCGTCGATGGAGGAGATCACCAGCACCGTGGAGCACACCGCCGAATCCGCGCGTGAGGCCAATGACCTGTCGCAGCAGGCCTCCGATGTTGCTGCGCGTGGTGGCGAGGTGGTGTCCCGGGTGGTGGTGACCATGGATGAGATAGCCGCGGCCTCGCGCAAGATCGCCGATATCGTCACGGTGATCGATGGTATCGCCTTCCAGACCAACCTGCTGGCGTTGAACGCCTCGGTGGAGGCGGCCCGTGCCGGTGAGCAGGGACGCGGCTTCGCCGTGGTAGCCGGCGAAGTGCGCGAGCTTGCCAGTCGTTCGGCAGCGGCCGCGCATGAGATTAAGGCGCTGATCGAGGCATCGTCGGGCAAGGTGACGGACGGAACCGAACTGGTGGGCCAGGCCGGCGCCACCATGGATGAGATCGTGGCCAGCGTGTCCCGGGTTAGTAGCGTGCTCCAGCAGATCACGGCGGCCACCGGCGAGCAGAGCGACGGCATTGGCCAGGTCAATGTGGCGGTCGCCGATCTGGACCGCATGACCCAGGAAAATGCCGCGCTGGTCGAACAGTCGAGCGCCGCCGCCGAGCGGCTCGAAGAGCAGTCGCTGCGTTTGGCCGAGGCGGTGGGAACCTTCACCCTGGCCGGTGCCGCCAGAGAGGCTGCACCATGGCGCCCCACCGCGCTGCCGTCGGCAGGCGTTCGCCGAGTCGAAGAAGAGTTCGGTTGAATTTCAAGCGTTGCCGACAAGATACGATGATGCATAAAAAACGGGCCTCCAGAGTGAGGCCCGTTGCATGATGATTTCTTGTGGCGTCGACGCTACGCCATGCCGTAATCAGCCACGTGTACCGCTTCTAAGTTCGAGGTCCATCTTGAGGCTGTTCTGATCGCTGCTTGCAGAGTGATCGGTATTGTCTACCGCACCAACGAACTCAATGTTGTGGCGATGCAGCCCTTCACTGTTGCCGCCAAGCATCGGGTTGCCCACCTTGGATGGGAGCTGGTCATTCGAGGCGCCTTGATAGCTCGTGCCCGGCTCCTTTTCTACCTGAACAATCCGGTAGCCTTCCATAGTACCACCATGCGCAGGGCTGCCAACCTCGACGCGAGTGTGGGTCTCTTCAACAGCAGAGGCTTGAGCAGCCAGGCCCAGAGCAAGAACGCTGGCAGCAATGCTTTGTGCGATGATCGTGGTGTATTTCATGACGCTTACCTCTCTACGTTACGTGGTATTGCCATGTCGCTTGATCCAAAACCTGCGACATGTCGGCCGTTAAAACCGCTTGTCACTACCATGTACGGCCCGTAGAGAGGCGTAGATGCACTTTCCTGTGTTTTTTATTGAGCGTCAGAACCTGCCTGATAGCAGGAGTGCTGGTGAGGGGGCATTCATGGTGGGCGTGCTTGGCCATGCGTATCTCGGTCGAACGTGGTTGCCTCGGCCAGCAGCCAGTCGATAAAGCGTGCCACCGCAGGCGGCGCCTCGCCGGTAGGGGGCGTCAGCAGGTCGTAGGTCAGCGGTGAGGCGAGCACATGGCGCTCGCCGAAGGGGCGCACGAGAACGCCGCTATCGAGCCGATCCATCGCGATAGGATGGTTGGCCAGCATGATGCCCAGCCCGGCGATGGTCTGGTCCAGGGCCATGCTGAACAGTGAGTGGCGGTGTTGCGGTGGCGCTACCTTGTCGCCGACGCCAGCGGCATCGATCCATGCCCGCCAGCCGGGGAAGCTGATTCCCTGCTGCGACTCCCAGGCGACTTCGAGCAACCGGTGGTTGGCCATATCCGCCGGTTGCATGGGGCGCTCGTATTGCGCCAGCAGAGACGGAGCGCAGACCGGAAACAGCTCATCGTCAAACATCCGGTGGCTTTGCACCTCCGGCCAGGGGCCGCGGCCGTAGCGAATCGCCAAGCGAGCGCCATCGCCTTGCCACGCGGGGGTGGTGAGCGACTGGCTGGCATCCAGGGAGATATCGAGGCCACCCAGCGTGGCGTCGAACTCCGCCAAACGAGGAAGTAGCCACAGCTGCATAAAGGATGGCGGTGCGCTTAGCGTCAGTAGCGGCGCTTGGTGGGCATGCTGGCGTGCGGCCATCACTCCCGCGGCAATCCTTTCCAGGCCGCTGTCGATATCCTTCGCCAGTTGCCGCCCGGCCTCATTCAGTTGCACACCATTGGCGTGGCGCGCGAAGAGGCTGATGCCGAGGCGCTCTTCGAGCTGCTTGATCTGACGGCTGACCGCGCCTGGGGTCACGTTCAAGCGGCTGGCGGCGCTCTTGAAACTCTCCGTTCGCGCCGCCTCGGCGAAGGCTCGCAAGGCGTTCAGGGGTAGGCGTTCGATTTTCATAGGGTGAGTTTTCCTGATCCTAGGCCGTCACGTTAATCGGTTGGTGCCTCCTATGGCAAATGCTCAACTGAGCATTAACTGTCGTCGAGGGGGTGCCATGCGAGATACCAAACGGTTGAGTAATACTGCGGCTATTGAGGGCTTCGCGCCGATGCGTTGCCACTTGGATCTGCAGGCCAGTATGCTGATGGTGCTGTTCTGTCTGGCGCTGGGATTTCAGCAGGTGGCGATCAAGATAGTCGCCACGGATATCTCGCCGCTGGCGCAGGTTGCCCTGCGTTCTGCTTTTGCGGCATTGCTGGTGGCGGCCCTGGTGCATTGGCAAGGGATCCGAGTTGCCGATATGCGCGCCCACCTGGGGCCTGGCATCCTGGTAGGGCTGGGGTTTAGCGCAGAGTTCGTGTTCGTGGCATGGGGGCTGACCTACACCCTGGCATCGCATATGTCGGTGTTTCTCTATACGGCACCGGTGTTCGCAGCCCTGGGGCTGCACCTGCTGGTGCCGGGAGAGCAGCTCAAACGGCGCCAATGGTGGGGCGTTGGGCTGGCCTTCGGGGGGATGGCGTTCGCCATGGCACCCGACACCGAGATCGAGCATGCCGCCGATATCCTGCGCGGCGATCTCCTCGGCTTGCTGGCCGGCCTTTCCTGGGCCGCCACCACGCTGGTGATACGTCGCTCCTCCCTTTCCGAAGCGCCGCCGGTGCAAACGCTGTACTACCAGCTCGCCATTGCCGCGCTACTGCTGTTGCCGCTGAGTGCGATGCTGGGCGACCTGGGCCGCATCCAGCTGAGTGGGGAGGCGGTCGCCAGCCTGGCTTTCCAGACCCTGGCCATATCGTTTGCCGCACTGCTGCTCTGGTTCGCCCTGCTACGGCGTTACTTAGCTTCGCAACTCGGCGTCTTTTCGCTGCTGTCGCCGGTATTCGGCGTGCTATTCGGTGCCCTGCTGCTCGGCGAACCGTTGACAATCAACTTCGTGGTGGGGGGTGTGGCGCTGCTGGTGGGGCTGTTGATCGTGACCCGTTGATGGGTCAGAGCAGACCGAGAGGCACCTCGCCCGCCTCGTGGGCCAGCAGCCACTGCTTGCGCCCCAGCCCACCGGCGTAGCCGGTCAGCCGCCCATCGCTGCCGATCACTCGGTGGCAGGGCACCACGATGGCAATCGGGTTCTTGCCGTTGGCCGCGCCCACGGCGCGCTGGCCGCCCTTGCAGCGCAGCTGTTCGGCAATCTCGGCGTAGCAACGGGTTTCGCCGAAGGGGATGCCGGCCAGCGCCTCCCAGACCCGACGCTGGAAGTCGGTGCCCCGCGGCGCCAGCGGCAGGTCGAAGGCCCGGCGGGTACCGGCGAAGTACTCCTCGAGCTGCGCCTTGGCCTGTGCGGTCAGCTCGCCCGGTCGGGGCGCATCGTCCTCGCTGGCGACGAACGCGACCTCGGTGAGCCCATCGTGATTGGCGCGGAGGCGGATCAGGCCTAGGGCATCGGCACAGGGAGGGCGGTAGTAATCCACCGTTGAACCAAGCGTCACGGACATATCGGCAAGTGACATAGGCATCCTTTTCAAAACACGGGCACGCTCTCATGGTGCCATGAATAGTGGCGTTCCTTTTACGATAGCGCACCGAGGCTTCCCGCATCTGGTTGAGCTTCTCTATCTGAGGTTGTCTCTTTATGCGCCGTATCGATTGAATGAGTGGGCTAGAGGCAGGGAGCCAGCCCTGCAGCGCGCAGGTGATCGAGCAGTTCTGCGACCAGCGGCAGGCTGCCTAATTGGCTGGCAGGTACCCAGCGTACCTCGGCGGCGTCGTCGCCGGCTTGCAGGTCACCGCCGATGGGAGTGGCGGCAAAATCGTGCAGTTCGTAGACGATGTCATCGTCCCAGGCCAGCTGTGTCGTCCAGAGCCGCTGGCCAACCTCGACCTGCAGGCCCGTCTCCTCGAACGCCTCGCGGGCGGCGGCGGCGGGCAAGCTTTCCCCAGGCTCGACTTTGCCGCCGGGTACGGACCATAAGCCTGCTTCGGGCGGGTTAAGGCGCTTCACCATCAGGATGGCGCCATCCTCGCGCTGAATGACCGCGCAAGCCGCTTGTATCGTTTTCATCGTCCTACTCTCTATCCTTGCGCGTGCGATCTGTGTTGGATCGGGCTATGACAGCGTCTGCTATCTTGCCGATTCGGGATCGCATTACCGTCCTGCCGTATGGAAGGTCAGGTGCTTGATAATGGCTTTAGATAGGGCATTGGGTCGAACGATTTATACCACGGATGCGGTCTACGCCGTCGAAGGCGGTGCGATGCTGTAACGTTGGGGCGTCACTCCCGGCGTCTTAGTACCATCCCCGCGTGATAGAGCACGCCGTCGATGAATTCGCCGTCGGCAGTGAAGCCGGTGTCATCCCAGTACTCGATGTAATTGCCGGTCACGCGATAGCGCCCTTCATAGGCGCTCTCGCGCTCGCCGCGGGCTTCGTCGTAGCGATTGGTGGGCAGTAGCTCGTGGCGAATATAACCGTCGTCGGTGACCCACATGCCGACATAGGGGTGGTCTGCCATGCTGACGTCTCCGGATGCATTCTCAGCAAGCACGCTGCTGCTGCTCGTTGAGAGCGTGATGAGTGCCGCGTGAAGCAGCACCCTGAGGTGAGATAAGCGATGTCTGGTGGTCACTGCGAGCTTTCCATCCGGGAGGTGGATCGGTGCTCAGCGAATACTTCTGAAAGCGCTTGGGAGGCGGTAATTGCTCGAGTGAACCCGGCGGGGACGGTGATCATGTAAATGACCTCCTTCAACTCCTCTTCCGAGACCCCGACATTGAGCGCATAGCCGGCATGGACTCGCATGATGCCGGTTTCGCCCATGGCTGCCATGGCGGCGACAGCTGCGAGCTGTCGCGTGCGATCGTCGAGTACATCCCGTCCCCAGACATCCCCCAGCGCATAGGCTTCAGTCGCTTCGGCGAGGAAGGGGAATTCCTCACGCATGGCCTCGAGATTCGCTTGGGCCTCGCCGTTATTGAGATGACGAATCATCTCGGCACCCCGCGCGCTGCGTTCTTCGGTCGTTGCCGCCTGTGCCATGCAGGGCATGACTAGCGCGGCGACAAGGGTAAGCTTGGTGAGCAGAGAGGGGCGTAGCCTGGGTAATGACAGCATGGGATTGTCCTCAATGGCGTTATGCGCTTGCGGTAGGGCGAACCACAATATCGCTGGTGTCGACGTCGTCGGGCTGGGCGATGACGTGAGCGATGGCCGCGGCGATGGCGTCGGGCTTGAGGGCGATCTGGCGGAAGCTCTTCATCGCTTCGGCAGCGCTGGCATCGGTGATGGTGTCGGCCAGTTCCGATTCCACGACGCCGGGATAGACGCAAGTGACGCGCAGATTGTCATGCTCCTGGCGCAACCCGTCGGAAATGGCCCGCACGGCATACTTGGTGGCGCAGTAGATGGCGCCGGTGGGCACCACAAAGAGGCCGCCGATAGAGGAGATGTTGATCACTTGCCCGCTGCCTTGGGCCTGCATAGTGGGCAGTACGGCGGCGATGCCGTACATCACACCGCGGATGTTGACGTCGATCATGCGGTCCCACTCCTCGACCTTGAGCGAGGCCAAGGGCGAGAGCGGCATGACGCCGGCATTGTTGATGATCACGTCGATACGTCCATGGAGCTTCAGTGCGGCATCGGCAAAGGCCTGGACGTCCTCGCGCCGGGTCACGTCCAACGCGCGATACTCTACGTTGCCGCCTTCGGAACGAAGGGCCTGAGCCAACGCTTCCAGGCGCTCGGTACGGCGTGCGCCGATGACCAGCCGATGGCCTTGTTTGGCCAGCAGTTGTGCGGTGGCTTCGCCAATGCCGCTGCTGGCGCCGGTGAGAAGAATGACTTTACTCATGAGAATGACTCCGTATGGGTGGCTTGGGACGACCCTCTTGCGGGGCTCGGATAACGAGCAAGAGCGTCGTTGTGATAAGCCTACGGCGGTGCATTGCACGCCGACAGAGCCATTCCTATCGCGGTGTTGCCTGATCCTATTGATAGTGGGCTTTTAAGGTGTCATTCGCGGGATAGGTTTGCCTAAAATGCTAGGTGAAGCGAAAAAGAGGATCACCGCTTGGCGACACGACCTGCCTTGGATGCCCAAGAGCGAATGATCGAACTGCTGTATCGGCTAGCGCCGCAGGAGGGGTATACCCAGTCGCTGTTGAACGAGGTGCGCTTCATGCGCTCGGACCGCCCGCTGAAACTCACCCCGGTGTTGTACGAGCCGAGCATCGTGATCGTCTGCCAAGGGCGCAAGTGGGGTTACCTGGGCGATGACGTCTATCTCTACGATGCCTTGCACTATCTCGTGCTGTCGGTGCCGCTGCCCTTTGCCTCGGATACCGAGGCCAACCCCGAGGAGCCGCTGCTGGCCATGTCGATTCGGCTGGACATGGCGGTGGTAGCAGAGTTGGCCTTCATGCTGGATCAGGCGCACGCACGTTCAGAGTCGACACCACGGGGCATGCTCTCGACGCCGCTTGGGGAGTCCATGGCGGATGCTACGCTCAGGCTGCTCGAGGCACTCTCTTCACCTACCGAGGCGCAGGTGCTGGCGCCGGGGATCGTACGGGAGATCTACTACCGGGTGCTGGTCGGTGAGCAGGGCGGCAGCGTGCGCGCGGCGCTGGTCCAGCAGGGCCAGTTCGGCCGGATTGCCAAGGCGCTGCAGCGTATCCACGCGGATTATGCTGACGCCCTCGAGGTCGGCCGCCTGGCCAGTGACGTGGGTATGAGCACCCCGGCCTTTCATGTGCACTTCAAGGCGGTGACGCAAACCACCCCTCTGCAGTACATCAAGTCGACGCGGCTGCATCAGGCCCGCTTGATGATGATCCGCGATGGCCTGACGGCGGCGGGGGCCGCGGCTAGGGTGGGATACGAGAGCGCGTCGCAGTTCAGCCGTGAGTTCAAGCGCTTCTTCGGTCGCCCACCCGGCGAGGAAGTACGTGAGATGAGGGCGAGCCTGGCACTTCTGCCGCCTGCTCAGGCGATGGGCCTGGCGCAGCCGCATTGAGGGGGCGATAGGGCTGCAAGGCGCTGGCACCGCAACACGCAAACGGGCCACCCGCATGGGGTGGCCCGAGGTGTGGGCACTGCGCTGGCCGTGTTGGCGGTACGCTATGCTGGCGCTGAACTCAGCCGCTTGTGCCTTGGGTCGGGTTGCCAACCGCGGGGCCGGCATACTCGTGCTGGTCAATCTGCTGATCAGCACGCTGGTTGCCATCGGCCTCAACGCGCTCACGATAGACGCCTTCACGTGTACCGCCCAGGGCCGGGCTGCCGACTTCGAAGGTGGTGCGGTAGGACTGAGCGCCCTGGCTTTCGCTGGCTTGGTCGCCCGCTGCCTCTACACGATACTCATGGACGCCTTCCCGCGTGCCGCCGAGTGCCGGGCTGCCGACCTCGAAGCGAGTCTGGGTAGCGTCGGCGGCGGTGGCTTGGGCGGCCAGGCCCATGACCAGGACGCCAGCGGTGACGGCTTGCATGATGATAGTGGCGTATTTCATGGCATCTACTCCTCTCATTGAGTGATATCCGCGCTACCGAGGCGTTTCCCGCTCGCGTCGCGTAAGCGCAATGTGTCGCGAGGGATGCCCCGGGGGGCGGCATATCGGTCGCTGTGACCGTGAGAGAAATAGTAGCGGTGGGCGGCGATGGTCAGTAGGCGTATTTGTCGCTAAGAATTGCTCGATACTGTCAACTTCGCATTTTTTCGCTATTTGTCGGGATATATTTCCATGAGAGATAGATTTTACGGATGATCATGATTGCTTTGCTCTATGGATGCCGATAACCAGCGCCAATCGCCAGCGCTGGCACAGCCGCCTCTGGCAATCGGCGGATCGGTCCGGCATGCCCTTTCGCCGCCCGAGGTTATTTCGCCATGAGCGACTATCCTACTGGGTAGGCCTCACGCCGCAGTGAGGCCATCTGATGCAGGATCGCATCTCCGTGCCGCCCCGGTTAGCGAGCAGCACGGCCACAAAGGAACTGACACCATGATAAAGCGTGCTTCCGCGGCCCCGGGCCGTGCTCAGGAACTGTGGCGCCAGTCCGCCACGACATTGGCAGCGCTCATCAGAGCCGGGGATGTATCGAGCCGTGAGGTGATCGATGCGCATCTGGTGAGGATCGAGGCGGTCAACCCGCTGCTCAATGCCGTCACCGTGATGTTGCAAACCCAATCTCGTGAGGCGGCAGACGCGGCAGATGCGTTTCGCAAGAAACATGGGAAACGCCATCTGCCGGCGCTGCACGGGGTGCCAATTACCGTGAAAGAGAACATCGACTGCGTCGGTACCCCGACCACCTTCGGCCTGGCGGCGAACGCCGATGCGCTGCCTGAGCGGGATGCGCCGGTGATTGAGCGGATGCGCGCCGCCGGCGCGATTCCCATTGGGCGCACCAACATGCCTGAAATGGGCCTGCGTATATCGACCAGCAACCCGTTCAGGGGGCTGACGCGCAATCCGTGGAACGCGCAGCTGACCGCCGGAGGCAGCAGCGGCGGCGAAGGCTCGGCGGTGGCGTCCGGCATGTCGCCACTCGGCATCGGCAACGACATCGGTGGATCGCTGAGAAACCCTGCGTTCTGCTGCGGTGTGGCGGCATTGAAGCCGACCCAGGGGCGCGTTCCTTTTGGGAGTGCCGGCGATGGCTTCCTGAGTGCCCAGGTAATGCTGACCGATGGCCCCATCGCCCGCAGCGTCAGCGATCTCAGGCTTGCACTGGAGCAGATTCACGGCCAGCACATGCGTGATCCTCGCTCGGTGACGGTAGCGCTGGAGGGGCCGCGAGTGCCACGCCGCGTGGCCATGGTGACATCGCTGCCCGGCAGTGTCGTTGACCAGAGCATTGTCGCCAGCGTGCGGGCGGCAGGCGAGGCGCTTGCCGCTGCCGGCTATCAGGTAGAGGAGGCGATACCGCCGGAAATCGAGCTGATCAATCACCTCTGGACACAGTTCCAGATGTCCGACCTGAACCTCACCGCCGCGTCAATACGCCCGATGCTCAGTGCGGAGGCCGCCATGCTGATGGATGCCCTGATTGCCAAGATCGATCCGGCGGTAACGCATGCCGCGCTCCATCAGGAGCGTTCGCGCATCGGCCGCGCCTGGCTGGGGTTCTTTGCGGACTATCCGCTCGTGCTGGGGCCCGTCTGGCCGTCGGCACCCTTCGAGCACGATGCCGACGTGGCATCGACCGCCGGCGCTGACCTGATGCTGGGCATGCAGTGGTTCGTGACCCCCGGCAATCTGCTCGGCATTCCGGCGGTCGTCGTGCCGACACGGCCGATCGACAGCGCACCGATGACCGTCCAGCTCTACGCCGATCGCTTTCGCGACGACCTGGTGCTGGAGGCTGCCGGGGTCATCGAGTCTGCGTTTGGTCCCTGCACACCGGTAGATCCGTTCGTGGCCTAGCTCGGCTCACAGCTCGCCGGCCAGTTTCTTTTTCACCAGCTCGAGGCGGTCCTGGCCCCAGAAGGGTTCGCCATCCACGTCGTACCAGGGGGCGCCGAAGCAGCCGGCGGCGATGGCCTGCTCGCAGGCGTCATCGAGGCGCCGCTGACCCTTTTCCGCTTCTGATGCCTCCAGCAGGGCCTTGCCATCCAGGCCGAAGGCCGCGGCGAGCTCGCTCAGGGTGGCGAGATCGGCGACGTCGCGCTCTTCGTGCCAGCAGGCACGCAGGATGGCCAGCGACAGCTGGGCGACATCGTGCCCCTGCGCCTTGGCCGTCAATACCATGCGTGCCGCCGGGCGATCATCGGTGGGGAAGTGCTTGGGCGCCACGTTGAGCGGCACGCCGCGCAGCTGTGGCCAGCGTTTCAGCTCCGCCATGCGATAGGCCTGGCGCTCCGGAGCCCGCTTGGGCAGGGGGACGCCGCCGGTTCGCGGGAAGACGGCACTCAGGGTAATCGGCACGTAGTCGATGGTCGCGCCGTATCGAGAGGCGATCTCGCCAATCTTGGCGTGGCCAAGGTAGGACCAGGGGGATACCTGGCTGAAGTAGTAGGTGATGTGCTTGGGCATGGTGATGTCCCTGGAGTGGATGCGCTGAGTCAGCGCAAGGTGGGATGAGTGTAGCTGCGCTGGGGGGAGGGCGCTCCTGATCAAGGCTGCCGTGATGTGCCCAGGCAGACGAGCACGCGGCGTCAGCGGCTCCAGAGCTGCAGGGTGAGATAGCTGCGCCACGGCGCGGCGTGCTGCGGGTCGGCGTCTTGAAGGGCTGGCAACGCCTTGCGAATACCCAGGTCGCCGCCTAGCCAGATATCCGGGTGCGAGGTGCCGCGCAGGGTGGCGTAGTCGGCGCTCCACGGGCCGATGCCCTTGAGAGTGGTCCAGGCACGCGGATCCTCGCTGGCCTCTCCGCCGGCATGCCAGGCAGCGAAGCGGCGCAGCGTCTGGCGCCGGGCATCGGGCATGCCGAGAAAGGCCAGCTCACTCGCGGCGATCTGCTCGGCGCTGGGGAAGTGGCGCTGGCCGTCGGCCTCGGCGTCGCCCAGCTCGCTGACCAGGATGGTGACCAGGCGCCGGGCCGCCGCCACCGAGACCTGCTGGCCGAGGATCGCTCGCACCCCGGCTTCGAATGCCGTCCAGGTGCCAGGCAGGCGCAGCCCCTCCACCAGGGCCAGCCCAGGCAGCGCCTTGGCCAGGTGCGACTCTATCAGTGCCGTATCGGCGTCAAGGTCGAGCACGCGGCGGATATTACCTATTACCGGGTCGAGCACCGCGGGGGCGTCGAGCTGCAGATGAACCTCGAAGGCGTGTCGATCTGGGCGGTGAACAGCGCTGAAGCGGCCGCGGGCCTGGCCCCACTGAATGGTCCGGCCATAGCGGTCTTCCTCGACCCACTCCAGGCCATGAATGGCGCGCTTGGCATGGAAGTCGCGCAGCGTCTGCCAGGCATAGGGCGGGCGGTAGGCGAGCTCAATACGCTGCGATACAGCAGGTTCGCCGGCGTAGCCGCGAGCGTCATTCATCATCAGGGGCACCAGTGGAGTGAATCGTTTGCGCCAGTGTAGCCCGAGATGCCTGCGCAATTTGAAGATGTTCATCTCTTCTTTATTAGTAACAATCCTGTGTTTAGGGGGCATCACCGGGTAATTGACAAAGATTTCCGGGAAATCGGCAAGTGTCTTTCGTGTCAGCTCACTAGGCTCTTAACAGGAGCCGAAAGCCATGGCGATACGATTAAACGGCATACCTTTAGCAGGCAAAGATAATCACAGAAATGCCCGTGAATCAGTTCGCCAAATATCCGCCAAGGGCTCCTGGGAAGTAGGGTGACTGTCGCGTCGGACGGTTGTTTTTCCCCTTTCTTGACAAAAACATGAAGAGTATCGAGGAATTAATGATGACGCCTAAAATGTCGAAAATCAGCGTGGCGATCAGTGCCGCCATGATCTCCACCGCCATGCTGTCTACCTCTGCTGCCGCATCAGACGCAGAGTCACTGCTGGGAAGCGATCCGATCCGTATTGTGATGCCCTATGGTGCAGGGGGGAGTACCGACATTACCGCGCGAATTATTGCCGCCAACGCCGCGGAATATTGCGGCACGCGTATCGATGTGGTCAGCATGCCGGGGGCCGGCGGCATGGAGGGGCTGCAGTTCGTTGCCGATGCTGAACCTAACGGCCATACCATCCTGATGGCGGACTACTCCGCGACCATTACCCAGACCCTTACCGAAGACACCGACTGGGAGGTGGAGGACTGGGCGCCGATCGTTCACCTCACCGATTGGAAGCCCACCGTCTACGTCAAGGCCGACCACCCCATCCAGAGCATCGAAGACTGGATCGAACTGGCAGAAGCTGAGCCCAATACCCTGATCTTCGGCCACGCCGATCCGCTGAGCCTGGTGCACCTACCGCTGGTGCTGCTGGAGATGGAAACCGGTATCCAGAACGTGCACCTGCCGACCACCGGTGGCGGCGAGACCCGCACCATGATCCTTGGCGGCCACGCCCACCTGGGCATGACGCTGCCGCCGTCGATCGTCTCCAACGTGGAAGAGGGCGAAGTCACCGCCATCGGCGTATTTGCCGACGAGCGCTCCGACGTGCTGCCCGACGTGCCGACCTTCCAGGAAGCCGGCTATGACGTCTCCTTCGAGGCGCCGCTGCTGGTCTACACCTTCTCCTCGGTCTCCGACGAGATTCAGCAGGCACTCGCCGACTGCATCATGCAGGGCCTCGAGACCGAGACCGCGCAAACCATGTCCAACCAGGCCTCCGCCGGGCTGAACAACGTTCAGGGCCGCGAGAGCGCACAGCAGATCTACCGCGAGACCACCGAGCGGGTACAGGAAGTGCTTGCCGCCATCGAGCAAGACTGACGCCGGGCGCCGAGGAAGCCGGTCCTGCCGGCTTCCTCTGTGTGCGTGATCCTTTCTGGCTCCTCGGAGAGCACCGATGCTTGATCTTGTCATTGAGGCCAGTGCGCTGGCCTTTCATCCTTATGTGTTGATGTATGTGATGCTGGGAGTGCTGCTGGGCATCACCCTCGGCGCCATTCCTGGCCTGTCGGGGGATATGGCCATCGCCCTGCTGCTGCCGTTCGTGTTTTTCCTGGAGCCGGCCATGGCCATGGGCCTGCTGGTGGGGATCTACAAGGGCGGGCTGTTCGGTGGCTCGATTGCTGCCATATCGTTCGGCGTGCCGGGTACGCCGGGGGCGGCGGCCACCAGCATCGATGGCTACCAGGCCAAGCTCAAGGGCAAGCCGAGCAAGGCGCTGCATACCGCGCTCTACTCCTCGGTGATCGGCGACACCACCAGTGACCTGGTGCTGATCTTCATTGCCGTGCCGCTGGCGGCGGTGGCGCTGAGCTTCGGGCCCATCGAATTCTTCGCCCTCTACGCCTTCTCGCTGATGCTGATCGCCGCCCTCAGCCAGGGCATGGTGGCCAAGGGGCTCGCCGTGGCGGCCATCGGCATCCTGCTGGCGATGATCGGGCGCGATCCGATCACCGGCTCGGCGCGGCTGACCTTCGGCATGCCGGGCCTGTCGGGAGGCTTGAGCCTGATCCCGGTGCTGATCGGGATCTTTGCGATCTCCGAAGTGGTGGTGCAGGGCGCCAAGCTGTGGCGGCGCAAGGTCGACAAGCTGATGGACGACGTGGCCGAGCAGGCCAGCCTGCTGCAGGGCTACGATATCCGCAAGGATCAGCTGTCGTGGGTGGAGTTCAAGTCGACCCTCAAGGCCACCTACATCGGCGCGGCGGTAGGCACCTTCATCGGGGCGCTGCCCGGCGCTGGGCAGTCGCTGGCGGCCTTCATGAGCTACGGCCTGGCGCAGCGCTTCTCACGCAAGCCGGAGGAGTTCGGCAAGGGCTCGCTGGAGGGTATCGCCAGCGCCGAGTCGGGCAACAGCGCCACCGCCGGTTCGACCTTCATTCCGCTGTTCGCCTTCGGCATCCCCGGCAGTGCCACCGCGGCGCTGTTTGGCGCGGCCTTCATCCTGATGGGCATGACCCCTGGGCCGAGCCTGCTCAACGACAATACCGAGATCATCTACGCGCTGTTCTTCACGCTGATCTTCGCCAACCTGGTGAACCTGGTGCTGGGCAAGGTGCTGCTGCCCTACTATTCGCGGATCGCCATGATCCAGCCGGGCTACCTGATACCCGCCGTGTTCATCCTGGCCATCGTCGGCACCTACGCCGCCAACAACTCGGTGGTGGACGTCTGGGTGCTGCTGTTCGCCGGGGTGCTGGGGGTCACGCTGCGCCTGCTCAAGTTCCCGCTGGCGCCGCTGGTGCTGGGCTTCATCATCGGCCCGGGGGCCGAGCGTGCCCTGCGGCAGTCGATGATCATGGGCGGCGGTGACTGGTGGGTGCTGGTCAGCAGCCCGATTGCCATCGGCTTCTATGTGGCGGCGGTGGTGCTGATCCTGCTATTCACCTTTGCGCTGAGGGCCAAGAAATGAACCGCACCATGGTGAGAGAGTTGCTGTCGGTGGCCCTGATGCTATCGCTCGGGGTGGCCGGCCTGCTGCATATCCAGTATGGCAACTGGCGGGTTGCGCCGCTGGTGCCGTCCTACATCATGCCGCAGACCGCCTACTACTTCCTGATCGCCTCCGGGGTCTGGGTGCTGGCCATGCTGGGCCTGGAGGCCAGGCGGCGCCGTCAGGGGCAGGGGGCCGATGAGGGCCCGGCACAGGACCTGCTAGCGATTGGCCTGGCTTCGGGGCTGATGCTGGGCGGTGCCGTGGTCTATTTCTGGATGGTGCTCAATCTCGGCTTGATCGTCTCGACCTACCTCTACAATGCCGTGCTGATCGCCGTGCTAGCCCCCGGGGCGCGGCTCAAGAGCATCCTGCTGGTACCGGTGCTGGTGGCGGCGGCGGTATGGGTGCTGTTCATCCAGATGATCGGTATCACCTTGCCCCCCTCGCTGCTGTTCTGACGCCGAGCGGCACCCATCGGCCAGCCAGCGCCTGGCGCAGCGGGTGGGTGCCATCAACGCAGGCGCTGAGGTAACCTTGTCGTGCTCTTACTATTCCGATAACGACGAGGCTTACATGCGCCCCCTCAAGACGCTGACACTGGCCGTTGCGGCCGCCACCTTCGCTGCTGCTTCGCTCTCCGCCCAGGCGAGGGAGTTTCGCCTGGGATTGATCACCCCGCCCCAGCACATGTGGTCCCAGGAGGCCGAGGCCTTCGCCGAGACCCTCGCCGAGCGTTCCGGCGGCGAGCACAGCGTCAGCGTCTACCCGGCCCAGCAGCTCGGCAACGAAGCGCAGATGGTGCAGCAGCTGCAGACCGGCGCGCTGGACATGGCCTTTCTGACCATCGCCGAGATCTCCAATCGGGTGCCGGACTTCGGTGCGCTCTACGCGCCCTACCTGGTGGATGGCGTCGACCACGCCGCGCGCTTGCTGCAGTCCGACGCCGCCAATGCGCTGCTCGACCAGCTGCCCGGCGGGGTGGGTCTGGTCGGCATGGGCTATGGCATGGTGGGCATGCGCCAGGTGCTGTCGCGCTCGCCCATCGAGAGCGTCGACGACATGCGCGGCCAGCGCCTGCGCATCACCCCGTTCGACCCGATCCGCGACTTCTATACCGCCACCGGTGCGGCGCCGGCGCCGCTGCCGCTGCTCGAGGTCTACGATGCCCTGGCCAACGGCCAGGTCGATGCCATCGACATGGATTTCGACTCGATCCTGATTCTCAAATTCCACGAGCAGGCCGATAACCTGCTGATCTCCAACCATATGATGTTCCCCATGGTGGGCGTGGTCTCGGGCCGGGTATGGAACGAGCTGGACGAGGGCGATCAGGAGCTGATCCGCACCGCCATGGCCGAGCACCTCGACAACGTGATCACCGGCTTCCAGCAGCAGGACGCCGAGCAGGAGCAGGAGATCCGCGAGCTTGACCTCAATATCGTCGAGGCCGACGCCGAGTTCTTCAGCGACGCCATCGCCGAGTGGGAGGGTATCTGGGCCGACAAGGCACCGTCCCTCGAGGCGCTGCGCGAGGAAGCCGACCGCCTGCGCGAGGAGTGAACGAACGCGCCATGCTGTCACGCCTTTCGCTGGGGTTGGCCAGGCTCGAAGAGATCGCCGCGGCGGCGCTGGCCGCCTCGGTGACCTTGCTGATCCTGATCAATATCGCCTTTCGCGCCGCCGGTAGCCCGCTGTACTGGATCAGCGAGCTGGCCATCTACGCGATGATCTGGATGACCTTCCTGATCGCCTCGGCGGTGCTCAAGCGCCGCCAGGGCATCGCCGTGACGCTGCTCAGCGATGCGCTGCCGGGTCGCCCGCGGCGCTGGCTGTCGCTGTTCGTCGACCTCACCGTGCTGACCTTCGCGCTGCTCATGCTGTGGCTGTGCTGGCGCTGGTATCAGCCGCTGGCGCTATGGCGCGCCGGCTTCGATGTCCAGGCCTTCCAGGGCCAGACCTTCAACTTCATCTACGCCGAGAACACCTCGACCCTGGGCATCAGGAAGTTCTGGGTGTGGCTGATCATGCCGCTGTTCGCCGTGTCGCTGACGCTGCACGGCGTCAGCAATCTGTGCCAGGCGCTGCGCGACCTGAGAGCGCCGGCCGAGGAGCCCAGCCCATGACCGTGGTGGTGTTTGCCATCTTGCTGATCGCCGCGGTGCCCATCGCCCTGGTGCTGGCGCTCACCGCGGCGTGGTATATCGCCGATTCGGGCAATACGGTGCTGTTCGAGTCCTACCCGCAGCAGCTGTTTGGTGCCATCGAGAGCTATGGGCTGCTGGCGATCCCGCTGTTCATGCTGGCTGGCGAACTGATGAACGAGGGCGGCGTGACCCGCCGCCTGATCGACCTGGCGCGGCTGCTGGTGGGCGGCTTCCGCGGCGGCCTGGCCTATATCAACCTGGTCGCCAACATGATGATGGCGGCGATCATCGGCTCGGCGGCGTCGCAGATCGCGATCATGTCGCGGGCCATGGTGCCGGCCATGGAGCGCGAGGGCTACGACAAGCCCTACAGCGCGGCGATCACCGCCGCCGGCGGCCTGCTGTCGCCGATCATTCCGCCGTCGATGCTGTTCGTGCTGTTCGGGGTGATCGCCCAGGTACCGATCGCCGAGATGTTCATCGCCGGTATCCTTCCCGGCCTGCTGTTGGGCTTCAGCTTCTTCCTGGCGATTGCCGTGGTCGGGCTGCGCCAGCAGTACCCCAAGGGCAACTGGCCGACCCGCGACGAGGCGCGCCGGGCGCTGATCATGGGCGTGCCAGCGCTGTCGATCCCGCTGATCATCATCGGTGGCATTCTGCTCGGGGTGGCGACGCCCACCGAGTCGGCGGCGCTGGCCTCGCTGGCGGCACTGCTGCTGGGGCGCTTGCTGTATGGCGAGCTGACCCTCGGCCAGCTGCCGCGGGTGCTGACCCGCACCGCGGTCAACGCCGGGCTGGTGATCATGCTGATCGCCGCCGCCGGGGTATTCGGCTGGGTGGTGACCTACGAGCGCCTGCCGCAAATGGCCGCCGCGGCGATCTCGGCACTGACCACCGACCCCTTCCTGTTCCTGCTGCTGGTGATCGGCTCGCTGCTGCTGGTGGGCATGGTCATCGACGGCATCGCCGCGCTGATCCTGGTGGTGCCGATCCTGCTGCCGATTGCCACCCAGCAGTTCGGCATCAGCCCCTACCAGTTTGGCGTGGTGGTGTGCTTGACCCTGGTGCTCGGCCTGCTGACGCCACCGGTGGGGGCGGGGCTATTCATCGCGTCATCGATGACCGGGGCCTCGACGCTGCGCATCTTCCGCGCGCTGATCCCGTTCCTGCTCGCGACCCTGGCGACCTTGGTGCTGCTGGCCTGGCAGCCGTGGCTGACCACCGGGCTGATCGGGCGCTGAACTGCATCCCGGCATAGTCGTCCCCAGAAACACAACGGGCCCTGATATCAGGGCCCGTTGTGGTCATGCAGTGCGGTTCATACCAGCTCGCGCTGCTCCTCCTTCGCCTTGCGGCGGTCGCGGAGCACCGCGCGGCAGATCACCACCAGCACCCCCAGGGTGATGGCGGGCCAGATCAGCACGTAGAAACCATAGAGTGCAGTCATGTCGTGTTCTCCATTATAGCGATGCCGGCCGGCGGCATCGCGTTAAGCTCAAGGGGATGATCAGTGCTGGACGGCCGGACCGGCCGGCGCGGCACCGCCCGGCTGCACGCTGGGCTTTTGAGAGTCGTAGTCGCCGACCCGCTCGCCGATGGTGGCGAAGTCGAAGTCTTCCTGGCGGCTCATCAGGCTCATCACCACGCAGACCACGGTGCTGGCGCCATAGGCGGTCAGCGAGGCCAGCAGTACGGTGTAGTCGCGCAGGAAGTCGGTGGCGAACACCAGCATCGCGGCCAGCGCCAGGGCGGCGGCGATGAACCCGGCGATGCGGCCGAGGAAGCCGAACACCATCAGGCCGACGATCACGCCACCGCCGATGCTGGCCAGTACCTCGAAGAACAGGCCGCTGACGCCGGTCATGGGCAGCAGCTCGAAGCGCGCCAGGCAGAACAGCACCATGGCCACCAGTACCGAGGTGGTGAAGGCCTGGTTGGTGACCCGATTCCAGAAACAGCTGGCGATGACCGGGAAGACGATGGCCCCCCACAGCGCGCCGACGAATACCAGCATCACCAGGATATCCAGCGAGAAGCTGGCAAACACGATGCCCACCGCGGTGGCGATGATCATGGTCAGGCGCCCGACCAGCAGCATGCGCTTGGGGTCGGCCTTGCCGCGGGCGATGTTCTTGCCATAGACGTCGGCCATCATGATCGCCGACAGCGCCGAGAGATCGGAGTCGGCGGTAGACGAGAGCGAGCCGATTACCAGGATGAAGAACAGCGCAATGAACAGCGGCGGCAGGTAGCCGGAGACCATCTGCGGGATCAGGTTGTTCATGTCGCCGCCCATGGGCTCGACGCCCAGCGTCAGCGCCATCAGGCCGATCATGCCCAGCCCGATGACGATGGCACCGTAGCCGATGGTCGCGGTGATGAAGGTTGGCTTGATATGGCTTTCGTTGACCGCGAACAGGCGCTGGGAAATCGTCTGGTTACCGATGGCATAGGCCAGCACGGCGACGAAGAAGGGGGCGCCCTGGTAGAGGATGGCATCCATCGAGAACAGGTTGGCCTGCTCGACCGTCAGGTTGTCCAGGCCTGCCACCAGCTCGCTGGGGCCGCCCATGGCGAAGAACACCGCGGGAATGATCACGATGGCAATCGCCATCAGCGCCACCAGTTGAGCGAAGTCGGTCATCACCGAGGCGCGGAAGCCTGACCACAGCGTATAGAGCAGTACGCCGAAGCCGGCAATGATCACCCCGGCCTGGAACGACAGCGGCGAGAGCACCGAGACCAGGGCGCCGGCGGCGGTGAAGTTGACCATCAGGCTGATCACGCTGCCCAGCACGTTGGAGAGGGCCAGGATCAGCTGGCTGGAGGAGCCGTGGCGGGCGTGGATCAGCTCACCCAGGGTGTGGGCATTGGGGGCGAGCTTGCGAAAGCGCCGGCCGAAGGGGTAGATGAACAGGATCATCAGTGCCCCCCACAGGCCGTAGTGGATAGGTCCGGAGACGCCGTAGGTATAGCCGGAGGTGGCGGCGGCGTAGAAAGATGCGGCCCAGATCCAGGTGGCGGTCATGCTGGCAGCGCCCATGCCGAAGCCCACGCGGTGGTTGGAAACCATGAAGGCGTCGGCGTCTTCGTTCTTCTTGCGGATGCCGAGTGTCATCAGGTAGGTGCCGCCGTAGAAGGCGAGCAGCAGCAAGATGACGGTCAGGGTCGAAAACTGATAGAGCGATTCGCTGTTCAAGGGCAGTCTCTCTGCGGGTGGAACGGATACGCCCAGGGCATGACGATCGGGTCGACATACCGGACGCAGTGGCGGTGGTGGTGCAGGGTGGCCAGGCCGGAAGGCGGCCTGTGGCTGACTGTCGCGCAGGCACAGACGTGCGGGCGCCAGGCGTGGCGCAGCATCAGATGCTATCGATTGGGCACGGCAAGACGCTGCCGTCAGTCAGGCATTACCCCACGGAGGGGCGGTCGGGCGGCGGGCGGCGCGGCATGCACCGGCCTTCATCGGCATAGTGGCGCGACATGGATGTCTTCTCTATTGATGGTGCGGACGACGAAGCGTCGCTAGCACCGGTGGTCCAGTCTGCAGGGAGGCGAGACCAGGGTGGCCAAGGCCGGAGGCCAGGCCAGTCGGGGATCGGTTGTTGGCGTTATTATGGATCGATCCGAGCGAGCATTACCCTACGCACACGAAGCGTGAAAGTCCAATCTGTCCTGATCTAGGGGCTAAATGCCTCCAGATGCGCCGAACTGTACTTTGGCGCACGCAATGGCTTCTTGGCCAGCCGGTTGCCGGGTGCTGCTGGCAACGAGCGGCGAGGATGTCCTTCAGTCGGCCATGCCCCCTCTGAGGGTGGGGTGGTCGGTCGGCCGGCGGGCGGCGGTGACGCTGCCCGCCACCACCAGCAGCGCTGCCACCGGCAGCCGCCAGTCGGGGGCGGCGACCCCCGCTACCACCAGTATCAGCGTGGCCAGCACGGGCACCGCATGGGCCAGCTGGCCGACCTGATGTGCCAGTGAGTCGCGCATGGCGCGGTCCCAGGCCAGCATGGCGAGCCCGTAGGGGCCAAGCCCCAGTGCGGCGGTCACCAGCAGGGTCTCCTGCGAGGGCAAGGAGGCGGTGCCCTCCAGGGCCAGGCTGGCGATGCCGGTCAGCACGCTGGCGATCAGCAGCAGGTGGGGCATCCGCTTGCCCAGGCGCCAGGCGGGCACCTGGCAGGCCAGCGAATAGAGCGCCCAGCATAGCGCCGCTACCGCCGCCAGCAGGTAGCCGCTCCAGGCACCCGACATGCCGCCGGACAGCGCCTGGGGGGCCACCAGCAGAGCGGCGCCGCTGAACGCCAGCAGCGCCCCGGCCAGGGTGGTGGCCGGCAACCGTCCCAGCGCCAGCCGCCGGCTGGCCAGCAGGAACAGCACCGGCCAGGCGTAGAGGATCAACGACGCCTCCGCCGCCGGCGCCAGGGTGAAGGCGGTAAAGCTGGCGCCCACCGCGCCGGCGATAAGCAGCGCCACGCCCAGATAGACCAGTGCCTCCTTGGCGCTGCGGCCCGCGGCGCTGGGGTTGCGCCGCCGTCGAGCCATGGGCAGGGTGCCCAGGGCCCCGGCGAGCAGGGCCAGGGCCGATAGGCGCAGCGGCGGCAGGGCCCCGGCCTGGGTGACCAGCAGTGGCACCAGCGCCCACAGCACCACCGCGAGCGCCGCGGCACCGCCGCCAAGCCAGGGCAAGTGAAGGAGGCGAGAGGTGTTCAGCAGCATGGTCGTGGTCTCCGGGTCAGGCGTCGAGGATTATCAAGGGGTGACGCCGCTATGCTATCCGCTGCACAATCATCACAATAACGATCTTTCTTGAACGAACCCATCAAGGAGCGTGATGAATCGATGCGTGCCCAGACCCTCGACCTGAGCCTGCTGCGCACCCTGGTAGCGATCGCCGATACCGGCAGCGTCACCGCGGCGGCACGGCGCCTGGCCTATACCCAGTCAACCGTCAGCATGCAGCTGAGCCGGCTCGAGGCCTCGCTGGGCGTGGTGCTGCACGAGAAGGAGGGGCGGCGGATCCGCTTTTCAGCGGAAGGAGAGCGGCTGCTGGGGCACGCCCGGCGGCTGCTGGCGCTTAACGATGAGGCCCTGACCGACATGCGCTCGAAGCGCGTCACCGGCGAGCTGAACCTGGGAATTCCCGAGGACTACGCCAGCCTGCTGACGTCGGTGTTCTCGTGGTTCTACCAGCTCTATCCCGACGTGAGCCTGCAGGTGATCTGCGGCACCAGCGTCGACCTGGTTGAACGGGTTCGCGACGGTGAGCTGGACCTGGCGCTGGTGACTCGCCAGCGCCGCTCGCCTGGCGGCGAAGTGATCCGCCGCGAGCCGCTGGCCTGGGCGGTGGGGCTGGAGCGCCAGCCGCCGCTCTCCGACCCGCTGCCGCTGGCCCTCTACTCGCCGGGGGCCGACCTTTTCCGCGAGGTGGCCGAGCAGGCGCTGGCCGAGGCGGGGCGCGACTGGCGGGTGGCCTACACCAGCCAGTCGATGGCCGGGCTGGGGCCGGTGGTGCAGGCGGGGCTGGCAATCGTGGTGGTGACCCGCAGCATGCTCGGCCCCCAGCTGCGTGCCCTGGACGAGGCGAGTGGCTTGCCGCCGCTACCCACCATCGAGCTGGCACTGCATCGCGCCGCCCGCCGCCCAACCGAGCCCGCCCGGCGCCTGGCCGAGCTGATCCGCGAGGAGCTATCGCCCAGCGAGGCGGGCTGAGATGGCCGGCGAGGGGGTGGCTGCGGGACAATGGCTCGAAAGTCACAATCCTGAGCGTTACACTCAGGCTTTGGGCGTCAATGCCTCACGTGATCGACCGGAGTCGCCATGTTTCCCGAGTTCACCCTGCGCTACGCGAACTTTCCCGAGCGCTTCTATGCCCGCTTCGACCCGGTGCCGGTCAAGGCGCCGCGACTGGTGGCCTTCAACCGGCCGCTGGCCGAGGCGCTGGGCCTGGATCTTGACGCCTACGACGAGACAGCGGCAGCCGAGTGGTTCTCCGGTAATCGCGTGCCGGATGGGGCGGCACCGCTGGCCCAGGCCTATGCCGGGCACCAGTTCGGCCACTTCAATCCGCGCCTTGGCGATGGCCGGGCGGTGCTGCTCGGCGAGGTCACCGACCGCGACGGGCGGCTGCGCGATATCCAGCTCAAGGGGGCCGGCTGTACGCCGTTCTCGCGCGGCGGCGACGGTCGCGCGCCGCTGGGACCGGTGCTGCGCGAGTACCTGATCAGTGAGGCCATGCAGGTGCTGGGCGTGCCCACTGCCCGGGCGCTGGCGGCGGTGACCACCGGTGAGCGGGTCGTCCGTGGCGTACCGGAGCCCGGCGCTGTGCTGACCCGTGTGGCATCGAGCCACCTGCGCATCGGCACCTTCCAGTATTTCGCTGCTCGCGGCGACAGCGAGGCGGTCCTGCAGCTCGCCGATCACGCCATCGAGCGTCACTATCCCGAGCTTGCCGACATCGAGCCGCCGGGGGCGCGCTATCTGGCGCTGTTCGAGGCGGTGCAGGCGCGCCAGGCGGCGCTGGTGGCCAGGTGGATGGGACTTGGCTTCATTCACGGGGTGATGAACACCGATAACACATCCATCTCCGGCGAAACCATCGACTACGGCCCCTGCGCCTTCATGGAGCGCTATGACCCGGCCACGCTATTCAGCTCCATCGATGAGGGCGGCCGTTACGCCTACGCCAATCAGCCGCGGATCGTGCAGTGGAACCTGGCGCGTTTTGCAGAGACCCTGCTGCCGCTGATAGATGACGACCAGCAGCGGGCCATCGCCCGCGCCAGCGAGATACTCGAGGCTTACCCGGGGCGCTACGAGGCCGAATGGCTCGCGGTCATGCGTGCCAAGCTGGGGCTTGGCGAAGCGCTGGCAAGCAGCGATCAGGCCGATCGCGAACTGGTCGATGCGCTGCTCGAGGCGCTGCAGGCGGGGCGTGCCGACTTTACCCTGGCGTTTCGGCGGCTATGCGACGCCGCCGAGGGGGAGGAGCAGGAGCTGGTGGCGCTGTTCGAACGCGCCGAGCCGATTCAGGCCTGGCTTGCCGAGTGGCGTCGACGCCTGGCGCAGGAAGATGTCGAGGGGAGCGAGATCGCGCGGCGCATGCGGCTGGCCAATCCGGCCTATATCCCGCGCAACCATCGCGTCGAGGAGGCGCTGGCCGCGGCCATCGACGAGGACGACTTCGCTCCCTTCGAGCGACTGATGCAGGTGCTGGCAAGGCCCTTCGAGGAGCGCGTCGCGGACGCCGACTATGCCCAGCCGGCGCCGCCTTCCGCGCGGGTCTTTCGCACCTTCTGCGGCACCTAGCCCACCAGCCCCCACCTGCGTGCCGCGACCAGGCACTCCTCCATCAGCGCCAGCACCGGTGCCAGCTGGCTCTCATGGAGGATCACCAGGGTGTCGCCCTCCTCGGCGTCGAGCGGTGGGGTAGCGACCACGAATTCGCCCTCTTCGAGATGGAATTCGTGGATCTCGCGCATGCCCTGTGGCGTATTACAGCGGCTGACGCGATAGGGGTCGTCCTCACCGTAGGTCAGCCGATGGTAGACCTTGAAGAAGGTGTACAGCGATAGGCCGTGAGGGAACGCCGGCCAGTGAACGGGGTTGTTGCGCGTCTCGTCGTCGATGCTTTGCCCCTGGCGTTCGGCGGCGGCGATCGCCTCTGCCAGCGGCGCGGCCAGCAGTGATCCGGCCGAACCGGGAAATTCGTCACCCTGCTCGGTTGCCTGGCGGTAGCGGTCGGCCACTGCCGCTACGTCTGCCATGCTCCCCACGCGATGCTCGCTGTGCGCGAGTGCCGCCGGCTCGGCACTGCCGTTCTCCCAGCCGTGAATTACCCGCAGCATCAACCGCTCCTGGCGCAGCGGTGCCTCGAGCAACACCTTGAGCGCCACGACCAGATGCAGTTGCCGCTCCATGGCTTGATTGTCGAAGGCGCTGTAGGGCTCGGCGAAAAGCGCATGCAAGCGACCTGGGATGTGTTCCTTAGCTTCGGTGTAGGGCATGGTGCGATCTCGGTGGCGTGGGTCTTGTTGTCGGCGGCGCACAAGCGGGTGCGGCAGCATCGGTAGTCCATCACATTAGTATCGGCCGCTGGAGGCGTCGACTTGAATCGGCTGGCGGCACTTTGACTTCCAAGGGGGCGCGGCCGATGATGAGCGTCCCGGCCTAGCGCCGGGCACACAACCCAATGATTCACTGTCGCCAGGGGAGTCCCGCCGCCATCGCGGGGGCTGAGAGGGCCATGCGCCGACCCTGGAACCTGATCCGGTTAATACCGGCGGAGGAAGTGCGACATGCCCTATCTGACGTCTGCCGTGCTCGGCGCGGCGCTGTTGTGCTTTGCCTACCTTGGCCTGCGTGCGCGTCGCGCCGACGGCCCCCTCGACGACTACGTGACCGCGCGCAACTCCCAGGGCGCCCAGACCCTGGGGCTATCGTTCCTGGCCTCGAGCATGGGCGCCTGGATTCTCTTCGCACCGCCGGAAATCGGCGCCTTCGTCGGCCCGCTGGCGCTGGCCGGCTACGCCATCGGCTCGTCGCTGCCGTTCATCGTGCTGGGGCTGTATGGCCCGGCGATTCGCCGCCGCCTGCCGCGCGGGCGCAGCATCGGCGAGTTCGCCGAGGCGTGCTACGGGGTCGGTGTGCGGCGCTGGGTGTCGCTGGTCTCGGTGGCCTACATGGCCTGTTTCCTGGCCGCCGAGCTCACCGCCATCGGTGCGATTGCCGCGCTGCTCTCGGACGTGCCGCCGGCGCTGGTGGTGATCGGCGTAGCCCTGGTTACCTTGCTCTATACCGCGCTTGGCGGGCTACGCGCCAGCCTCGCCACCGATCGCTGGCAGGCCTGGCTGCTGCTGGTGCTATTGCTGCTGGTGGGCGGCGTGGCGCTGTGGCGCCTGCCGGAGATGCCGGCCGGTGTGGCCCTGCCGTCGGCGCCGCTGGGCAATTCGCTGTCGGTGGCACTGACCCTGGTAATCGCAGTTACCGCCGCCAACCTCTTCCATCAGGGCTACTGGCAGCGGGTGTGGTCGGCCCGCGACGACCGTGCCCTGGGGCAGGGCGCCTGGCTGGGCGCCGGCATCTGCGTGGTGGTGGTGATGCTGATCGGCGGCCTGGGCATGCTGGCGGCGATGAGCGGCATCGCCCTGGGGGAGCCGCCGATCCCGTTCTTCGCCCTGCTGGCCGAGGCGCCGGCCTGGTTGGCGCTGCCGGCGCTGGTGCTGGCGGTGACCCTGGTGGCCTCCAGCGTCGATACCCTGCAGAACGGCATCGCCTCGCTGGTGGTGGCGGATGCCGGCAAGCCGGGGCTGTCGATCGGTGGGGCAAGACTGGCCACGGTGGCGCTGATGGTGCCGGTGGTAGCGGTGGCGCTGCAGGGCTACTCGGTGCTACGCCTGTTCCTGATCGCCGACCTGCTGTGCGCCGCCATCGTGGTGCCGGTACTGCTGGGGCTATGGCGGCGCATGAGCCCGCTGGCCGCGGTGGCCGGCGGCGTCGCCGGCATGCTCGGTGCCGTGGTGCCGGGCTGGATCACCTCCGGCAGCCTGGCCGCCGGCCTGCTGGCGGCGAGCTTCCCCGACAGCATTCCCACCCTGGCGCCGTTCCTCGGCGCACTGCTGGCGTCGACCCTGGTTAGCCTGCTGATCGCCTGGCGGCGCCCCTCTCACTCATCCTCCATGACAAGGAGTGCATCATGAGCACGCTCGAGCAGTACCGCGACTGGGCCGCCTCGCGCAGCGCCCCGCGCATCAGCGACTGGCTGCGCGAGATCAGCGAGCCCGACTGGTCGGCCACGGTGAACCACCCGCTGTTCGATGCCCTGGCCGAGGGGCGGCTGGCGGGAGACGACTTCGCCGCTTACATGGTGCAGGACTACGGCTTCGTCGACCCCTTTACCGCCCTGATCGGCCACGCCATCGGCCATGCTCCGAGCATGGCGGACCGGGTAGTGCTGGGCCAGTTCATGGGCATGCTGACCAGTGACGAGAACAGCACCTTCCAGCGCACCTTCGAGACCTTCGGTGTGGCCGGCCAGGCCCCCGACTACCTGCCCGAGACCCAGGCCTTCCAGCGGCTGCTGCGCGATACGGGCCAGAGCGGCGGCTACGCCGAGCTGCTGGCGGCGCTGGTGGTGACCGAGTGGGTCTATCTCGAGTGGGCGCTGCGGGTGACTCGCGTCGACGGGCTGCACCCCTTGATGGGGGAGTGGATCGATCTGCACGACAATCCGGCCTTTCAGGAATTCGTTGCTTGGCTGCGCCAGCGCCTCGATGAACAAGCGGCGCAGCTCGACGCGGCCGCTTTCGCCGCCATGGCCGAGTGCTTCCGCGACACGGTGGCCAAGGAGCGCGCGTTCCACGATGCGGTCTGGGCGCGATTCGAGTGACGTCGGCCTGGCCGGTTGCCAGATGCGCTCATGGGGGGCACTCTCTATGCTCTAAAGGATGCATCGAACCCGTCAGGAGCGCCCCATGAGCGATACGCCGAAGGATTCCCGCCGCCGCCACTCCGCCTCGGTGGTGGACGGCCCAGGCAAGGCGGCCAGCCGCGCCATGCTACGCGCGGTGGGCTTCACCGACAGCGACTTCACCAAGCCCCAGGTGGGCATCGCCTCGACCTGGAGCAACCTCACACCGTGCAACAGCCATATCGACGAACTGGCCTGGCGCGCCAGCGACGGTGCCGATGCGGCCGGCGGCAAGGGGGTGATCTTCAATACCATCACCATCTCCGACGGCATCGCCAACGGCACCGAGGGCATGAAGTACTCGCTGGTGTCGCGGGAGGTGATCGCCGACTCCATCGAGACCGTGGCCGGCTGCGAAGGCTTCGACGGCCTGGTGGCCATCGGCGGCTGCGACAAGAACATGCCGGGCTGCATGATGGGGCTGGCGCGGCTCGACCGGCCCAGCGTGTTCGTCTACGGCGGTACCATCATGCCCGGCGAGGGCCACACCGACATCGTCTCGGTATTCGAGGCCATGGGCGCCCACTCGCGGGGCGATCTGGACCTCATCGAGCTCAAGCAGATCGAGGAGACGGCGATCCCCGGGCCGGGCTCCTGCGGCGGCATGTACACCGCCAACACCATGGCCTCGGCCATCGAGGCGCTGGGCATGAGCCTGCCGGGCAGTTCGGCGCAAAACGCCGTCTCCGAGGCCAAGCGCGCCGACTGTGAGGCCGCGGGTGCCGCGGTGCTGGAGCTACTGGCCCGCGACATCAAGCCCTCCGACATCATGACCCGCGAGGCCTTCGAGAACGCCATCACGGTGGTAATCGCGCTGGGCGGCTCCACCAATGCGGTACTGCACCTGATCGCCATGGCCAGCACCATCGGCGTCGAGCTGTCGCTGGAGGACTTCACCGAACTGGGCCGCCGCGTGCCGGTGCTGGCCGACCTGCGCCCCAGCGGCCACTACATGATGAGCGAGCTGGTGGCGATCGGCGGTATCCAGCCGCTGATGAAGATGCTGCTCGATGCCGGCCTGCTGCACGGCGACTGCCTGACGGTGACCGGCAAGACGCTGGCCGAGAACCTCGCCGAGGTGGCGCCTTATCCCGCCGATCAGCGGATCATCGCGCCGCTGGACGCGCCGCAGAAGCCCGAGAGCCACCTGCGGATTCTCTACGGCAACCTGGCGCCCCAGGGCGCGGTGGCCAAGATCACCGGCAAGGAGGGCACGCGCTTCTCGGGCAGTGCTCGGGTGTTCGGCTCAGAGGAGGAGGCCCAGGCGCGCATCAACGACGGCACCGTGGTGGCCGGTGACGTGGTGGTGATCCGCTACGAGGGCCCCCGCGGCGGCCCCGGCATGCGCGAGATGCTTACCCCTACCTCGGCGATCATGGGCCGCGGCCTGGGCAGCCAGGTGGCACTGATCACCGACGGTCGCTTCTCCGGCGGCAGTCACGGCTTCGTGGTCGGCCATGTCTCGCCGGAGGCCTTTGAGGGCGGTCCGCTGGCACTGGTCGAGGACGGCGACACCATCACCATCGACGCCGAGGCCGATACCATCGAGATCGACCTCGCCGATGAGGAGCTGGCGCGGCGCCGCAGTGCCTGGCAGCAGCCGGCCCCGCGCTACACCCGCGGCGTGCTGGCCAAGTATGCCAAAACGGTGAGCTCGGCCTCGCGCGGTGCGGTGACCGACCTGGCGGAGTGAACGCGCGCCTGCTGGAAGGTATCATCCGACAGCGCCCCCGCCGGTCTTCCGGCGGGGGCGCTTGTCCTTCGGGGCGGCAGGCCCATTACGGCTCGCTGCGAGCGGTGTGGCTCAGACGCAAGTGGGCGCGCAGTCGGCGGGCGAGGATGTCCACCGCGATGTTGAGCAGCGCGGTGATCACGATCAGCAGCATGGCGCGGTCGAAGCGCAGCTCCTGGATGGCGCTGTCGACGTAGAAGCCCAGGGTGGCGATGCCGAGAATCCCCAGGATCGCCGTCTCGCGCATGATGATCTCCCAGCGGTAGAAGAGCAGCGCCAGGAAGGGGCCGTAGACCCGCGGCGCCACCTCGTAGGCGTAGCGGTTGATGCCGCCCGGTGCGTCCTGGCGCAGCTGGATCTCGTTGCTGCGGCGCCCGACCAGGTGGCCGATGATGCCGCCGTTGTGCAGCGCCAGGGCGACCACCGCCGGCAGCATCGAGGGCCCCCACAGCTGCAGCAGGATGAAGGCCAGCAGGTACTCGGGGGTGGAGCGCATCACCACCAGTACGCCATGTCCCAGGGCGCCGCGCACCCGGCCGGTGAGGTGGCGCCCCGTGAAATGATGGGAGATCAGCGGGAACAGCGTCATCGCCAGCACCCCGGTGAGCACCAGGGCGATCTGGGTCAGCAGCAGGGTGTGCCATATGCCGGGCAGGGCCTGGCCGAGCAGGAGGTCGCCGAACCAGGGCCAGAGGCCCTCCAGGCCCTCGCCGTTGCGCAGCGGGGCGGGCACGATGTCCTCGGTGAAGAAGCGCGAGACATTGCTCCACATGATCGGCAGCCCGGTACCCAGCAGGAAGGGGGAGGCCACCAGGTAGAAGGGCAGCAGCCGTGGCCGCGCCCATAGCCGCAGGCTGGCGATCAGGGCGTAGAAGAGCAGCAGCAGTGCGCCCACGGTGCCGTAGTGGCCCTGGGCGAAGGGGCCTGCCAGGTGAAACCCCAGGGTCGGCATGCCGACGAAGCCGATCACCGCGCTGGAGCGCAGGCCGCACTCGAGGCGGTAGGCGGTATAGCTGACCAGGTGCGGCCAGGCCTGGCTGATGCGGGTATAGACCAGCGCCGATAGCCGCCCGGCGCGCTGTGGCAGGCTGCGTTCCGGCTGCGGGTCGCACTCGTCGAGGATCTCGGCATAGACCTTGGCGAAGGTGCCGGCGTAGGGAATGGCGATGGCCAGCACCCCGGTGATCGGGTGCAGGCCGAAGCTCTGCAGGAAGATCAGCGCCCAGAACAGTTCGTGGATGGCGCGGATGAAGGCGCAGAAGGTGCGCACCCAGACATGCCGGAAGAGCAGGGCCAGCAGCATGCCCGCCGCCGAGCCGAGCCCCACGCCGACGAAGGCGAAGGCCACGGTTCGCAGCAGGGCCTCGCCGAGGAAGTCGACGCGGGAGAGGTCGGGCTGGATCAGCCCCATGAACAGGCGGCCCAGCGCGTGCCAGGGGTCGTGGGTGCTGATCTCGAAGTCGCCGAACAGCAGGCACACCGCCGCCAGCAGGACAAGCCCCAGGGTAACGCGACGCGTGGCGGTCAACGGCATCAGTAGAGCGGCAGCAGGTCGGTGGCGGAGAGGCGCTGGCTGGGCTGGTCGATGGCGATGGCGCCATCCTGGATGCCGATCACCCGGGTGCAGTAGCGCAGCGCCAGGTCCACGTCGTGCATGGCCAGCACCGCCGTGGGGTAGGCGTCGGTCAGCGCGGTCAGGGTCACCTCGGAGAGGGGGCCGTCGAGTGCCGAGACGGGCTCATCGGCGAGCAGCATGCCGCCGCCCTGATGGATCACCCGAGCCGCGGCAACGCGCTGCCTCTGCCCGCCGGAGAGTTCGCCGCAGGGTGTCCAGCGCTTGTCGTCCAGGCCGAGCCGGCCGAGCAGGGTGTCGATCTCGGTCACGTCGGCTGGCCGCGGGCGCACCAGGGTCAGCAGGTTGCGCCACCAGGGGTGGCGGTCGAGCCGGCCCATGTAGACGTTGTGGAATACCGAGAGTGTCGTCACCAGCCCCAGGTCCTGGGGCATCAGGGCGGCCCCCTGGTCGCGCCAACGGTCATACATCACCGACAGCAGCGTCGACTTGCCGGCACCGCTGCGACCCACCAGCGCCACGCGTTCGCCGGGGGCCAGCGTCAGGCTCAGCGGGCCGAGCACGCGCAACTCGCCATAGGTGGCGACGGCATCCTGCAGCGCCAGCACGCTCATCAGTCGAGCAGCCCCAGGGACTGCGCGACCTCGAGGATTTCCTGGTAGTCGTCGTTCACGGCGGGGATGAAGCCTGCGCGGGGAAAGCTGGCCAGCAGGTCGGGGTCATCCATGTCGAGCAGCGCCTGCTGGAGGCGCTCGGTGAAGCCCTCGCCGAAGCGCTCATCGACGTCGCCACGCACCGTCCACTGGTAGTCGGGGTAGGGCGGCGTCTCCCAGATCACCTGAACCCGGTCGAGGTCGATGTTGCCCGCTTCGAGCTCGTTCTCCCACGCCTTGTAGCTGACCACGCCGGCCTGGTAGGCGCCGGACTGCACCACCGAGATGGTGCGGCTGTGGTTGCCGCTGAAGCCGACCCGGGTAAACAGCTCGTCGGGCGAGGCGCCGAGGTGCTCGCGCAGGAAGTACTCCGGCATCAGCCGCCCGGAGGTCGAGCTCTGGGAGCCGAAGCTGAAGGTCAGGTCACGCAGCCCCTCGGGGGCGGTGTCGCCGTCATCGGGTGAAAGGCCGGTGGAGTGATTGGCAATGACGTAGCTCTTGTACTCGGGGTCCTCCACGCCCTGGGCGATGGCGCGGGAGCCCGGCACCAGCTGGCGTGCCTGCACGCCGGTGAAGCCGCCGAACCAGGCCAGCTGCACCTGGTTGTTGCGAAAGGCGGTGACCGAGGCGGCGTAGGAGGTGACCGGAATGAAGCGGACCTCCACCTCCAGCGTCTCGGCGAAGTAGTCGGCGACGGCCTGGAAGCGCTGCTGCAGGCGTGTCTCATCCTCGTCGGGGATGGCGGTGAACACCAGGGTCTGGGCGGCGGCCAGGGACGGCGTGATGAGCGTGACAAGCGCAAGAGCAGGCAACAGGCGTTGGAACATGGGTGCGAAGTCCTTTCAACGAAGTGGCAAGCGAACGTGGCCAATTGAGGATGAAACGGTCGACTCAGAATAGCGTCTGGGGAACCGGAGAGAGCATGATACCGAAAATGTGCGCTCTATCCCCTCTCATCCCAGGTCTATCCCCCCGAGAGCGCGCAGGTACGAAACCCCGCCAGGATGTCGCGGCGCTCCGGGGTGAAGAAATTACGGTAGCCGTTGTGGATCAGCCGCCCCCGGGTGGCCCAGGCCCCGCCGCGCAGCACGTAGCGGCCCTCCTTGAACCAGGGCGCCGAGTAGTCGCGATAGAGCTCGGGCTCGAAGCCCGGGAAGGGGCCGAAGGGCGAGGCCGTCCACTCCCAGACGTTGCCGAGCATCTGTCGGCAGCCGAAGGCGCTGTCGCCGTCGGGCAGTGCCGCCACGTCCAGCGCTGCCAGGCGCCAGCCGTCCAGGTTGGCCAGGCGGGCAACCGGCGGCGTGTCGCCCCAGGGGAAGCGACGCTTGCCGGGGGCGAGTGACGCCCCGTCGGGTGTTGGCTCGCGGCTGGCGGCGACCTCCCATTCGGCTTCGCTGGGCAGGCGACGACCGGCCCAGCGACACCAGGCCTCGGCCTCGAACCAGCTCACATGCACCACCGGCTGATGGGGGGCCAGCGGCAACCAGCGGTCGAAGCGTCGCTCCTCCCAGCGGCCGTTGGCGCCCTTGCGCCAGTAAACGGGTGCCCGCAGGCCCTGTTTCTCGCACCAGCGCCAGCCGGCCTCGCTCCACAGTTGGCGTCGTGTATAGCCGCCGTCGTCGACGAAGGCGGCGAACTCGGCGTTGGTCACCGGCGCCTTGGCGATCGAGAAGGGCGCCACATGGACTTCCATGGGCGCCTTCTCATTGTCGAACCGGAAGGGAACGCTTGCGTCGGAGCCCAGCAGATGGCGGCCGCCGGGGATGGCGACGTCGCCGGGCAGCGCACCGGCAGCGGGCTCGCCAGGGGCGAACCCCGGCGGTGGCGTGCCCAGGTCGGGGGGCGGGTCGCCAAGGGTCTGGCGGGTGTAGAGGAAGGCCTCGCCATGCATGTCCTCGTGCAGGGTGGTGAGCTGGTAGACATAGCTCTGGGCCGAGCTGGCCTCGCCGTCGGGCAGGCGCTCGAGCATGGCCTGCTGGACCCGTGACAGGTACGCCAGGGTCTGCTCCCGTGACGGAAGCGGTAGCGACCAACGGTCGTCATGGGCGATGCTGCTGGAATCGAACAGCCGCTCGGCCTCGGCGATCTGGTAGTCGGGCAGGCCAAACAGGCCGCGCAGGGCGAAATGGTCGTGGAAGTAGCCCAGGTGGCCCAGCTCCCACAGCGGTGGATTGACGATGGCCAGCCGCGGGCCGAGTTCGCGGGCCTCCAGGGTGTCCTGCATCAGCGCCAGGCTGCGCGTCCGCGCATCGGTGAGCATTGCCGCCAGCTCGACGGCGGGCCGGGGTGGCGTAGGCGGTGTGCTGAGTGGTGTGGAGAGCATGCCGACCTCGTCGCAGTGGAGCGCTCAGGGAGCAATGATAGGAGTCGAGCTAAGTAGTCGAGATAGGGAGTCGAGATAGTGTTGAAGGTAGCGCTGATCACGCCGGCGCGTCGAGGCTCTCATGCCGGCAACCGGACCACGGCCACCCGCTGGGCGGGGCTGCTGCACGACCTGGGCTGTCGCGTGCGCGTTGCACAATCCGACGGGGACGCCGATGGCTGCCGCCTGGACGGCCAGCCTCCCGACCTGGTGCTGGCGCTGCATGCGGTGCGCAGCCACGCCGCCATTCGCGCCTGTCGCGCCGCCTTTCCGGCATGCCCGCTGGTGGTGGTGCTGACCGGAACCGATGTCTACCGCTTCCAGCACAGCGACCCGGAGGCGTTTCTCGACAGCCTCGCCGCCAGCGATGCCTTGATCGGCCTGCATGACTGCTTGGCCGAGGATCTGCCGCCGCGCTGCCTGTCGCGCCTGCATGTCGTCCACCAGTCGGCCCTGCCACTGCCGCCCCGTGCCCCGGGACCCATCCGTCGCAGTTTCGAGGTGCTGGTCGCCGGCCACCTGCGCGAGGAGAAGGACTCGCTGCGTGCGGCCCTGGCCGTGCGCGATCTGCCATCGACGTCGCGGTTGTGCGTGGTGCAACTCGGCGGCGCCCACCGCCCGGAGTGGGCCGAGGCCGCCCGCGAGGAGATGGCCGGCAACGCGCGTTACCGCTGGCTCGGCGACCTGCCCCGTTGGCGGGTGCGTCAGTGGATGGCCCGGGCACGGCTGATGGTGATCAGCTCGCGCATGGAAGGGGGCGCCAATGTGGTCAGCGAGGCCTGCGTGGCCGGCCTGCCGGTGGTGGCCTCCGATATCCCCGGAAACCGCGGGCTGCTGGGCGAGGACTACGCCGGCTACTTCCCGGTGGCCGACACCGCGGCCCTGAGGGCCCTGTTGTGCCGAGCAGAGGCCGAACCGGCCTTCGTCGACCGTCTCCGCCGGCAGGTGCTGGCGCGGGCGCCGCTGTTCAGCCCCGCGGCCGAGCGGGAGGCGCTGGTGCGAGTTATCGCCGCCTGTGGGCTGACGGTTTAATCTCGCCCTCAACCCTTCAGGTGGATGGGCTCCAGCGCTTCGCCAGCCTCGAGGACGCGGCCGATGATGGCGGCCCGGGCGTAGCCCAGGGCGTGCAGGGCCGCGAGGCAGGCCTCGGCGCGCTCGGCGGGCACGCTGGCCAGCAGGCCGCCGGCGGTCTGGGGGTCGAACAGCAGCGGATAGCGGGGGTGGTCGACCCAGGCCGCCTGGTCGTGGATGGCACGGCGCAGGCGCACGTTGGCGGGCTGCAGCGAGCTCAGGATACCGGCGGCGACGGTCTCCTCGGCGCCTTCGAGCAGCGGCAGCGCCGTCAGGTCGAGTTCGGCATCCACCCCGGAAGGGCGCGTCATCTCCACCAGGTGCCCCAGCAGGCCGAAACCGGTGAGGTCGGTACAGGCGGTGGCGCCGTGTTCGCGCAGGCAGCTCGCCCCCTGCCGGTTGGACTGGCACATGCTCTCCAGGGCGGCGTCGATCCAGCGCCCCCGGGCGCCGAGCCGGGCATGGGCGGCAAACAGGGTGCCGGTGCCGATGGGCTTGGTCAGGATCAGCACCTGGTCCGGGCGCAGGCCGCCTTTCGTCAGGATCGCTTTTCCCTTGGGGCTGTCGCTCGCTCCACCGGCGTCGATCAGGCCGTTGACGGCAAACCCCAGGGCCAGCTCGCTGCCCTCGCCGGTGTGCCCGCCGACCAGGGCGCAGCCGGCCTCGTTGAGCACCTCAACGGCACCTCGCATCATCTGGTAGACGGTGTCCTCGACCTTGGCCTCGAGCCCCTGGGGCACCGTGGCCACGGCGGTGGCGGTCTGGGCCTCGGCGCCCATGGCGAAGATATCGCCCAGGGCGTGATTGGCGGCGACCTTGCCGAACACATAGGGGTCGTCGATGAAGGCGCGGAAGAAGTCGACGGTATGCACCACGTCCTTGCCCGGCGGTACCCGTACCACGGCGGCATCGTCCGGGGCGTGAAGGCCCACCAGCACCTCGTCCCGCTCCACCGGCTGCAGGGTCGAGAGGGCCCGGGAGAGCACCGAGGCGCCGACCTTGGCGCCACAGCCGCCGCAGCGCATGGCGATGGCCGAGATCGCCTGGGCGTTCTCCTCCTCGTTCAGCGCCACGCGGCTGGCCCGGGGCGCCCGCATGGCGCCTTCTTCCATCGGCGGCAAGTCGTTGAACTTGGACATGAAACGCCGATCGATGCCGTCCTTCCAGCGCCACACCCAGTCGCCGGCGAGAAAGAGGCCGCCGCGGGAGGCCACGGCGTGACGGTCGCCGGTGCTGATCAGCGCCAGCCATTGCGCCTGGGGGCGGTAGGGCGACAGGGTGCGGCCGGTCACGGCGGCGCGCAGGTTGTCGGCCAGCGGGCGCCCCTGCCGCACGGCGAAGACCCCGGCCTTCTCGCGGGGATGGTCGACCTGGCTGGCGATATCGCCGGCGGCGAAGATGCGCGGGTCGGAGAGCGACTGCAGGGTGTCGCCGACCTGGATAAAGCCGTCGTCGTCGAGTGCCAGGCGGGTGTCGCGCAGCCAGGCGGCCCCACCGGCATTGGTGACCCAGACGATCTCGTCGGCGGCGTGCCAGCTGCCGTTGGCGGCCTGCAGCCGGCCCGCCTCGACACCGACCACGTCGGTGGCGGTGTGCACCTCGACGCCGCGCTGCTTGAGGGTGGCCTGGAAGTGGGCGCGCACCCGCGGGTTGTGGGTCGGCAGGATCTGCGCGCCACGGGTGAAGAGGGAGAAGCGCAGCTCACTCGGGTCGCGGGCCTGGGCGCTGAGTTCGTTGCTCAGCCGGTACTGCATGGCCAGCAGCAGCTCGACGCCGCCGGCGCCGCCGCCGACTACCGCGACGCGGGTCTGGCCGGGGTGGTGCCCGGTGTGTGGGTGCGAGAGACGCTCGAGCAGCCTCTGCCAGCGGTCGTTGAACTGATGGATCGGCTTGACCGGCACCGCATGCTCGCCGGCACCGTTGACCGAATTCACGCTGGGGGTCGAGCCGATGTTGATCGACATCCAGTCATAGGGAACCGGCGGGCGCGAGCGGCAGAGGACGGTCTGCGCATCGTGGTCGATGCCGATGGCCTCGTCGCGGAAGAAGCGTGCCCCAGCGTACTCCGCCAGGCGGCGCAGGTCGATATGCACGTCGTCGTAGGTGTAGTGCCCGGCCACATAGCCCGGCAGCATGCCCGAGTAGGGGGTATGGGTGTCGCGGCAGATCACGGTGAGCCTGACGCCGGGTTCGGGCTTCATGGCGAAGCGCTTCAACACCCCCACGTGGGTGTGTCCGCCTCCAACGAGGACGATATCCCGTAACGCTTGTAACCCCAGGGGCTGCTGCGGTTGCTGCATGGTCAGGCTCGCTCTAGATTGATGAGACGTCGACGTTGCCGCAACAGTCTAAAGGCAAATCGATGGTACGACGCCATCCCGCAGATCGACGTATTGTCGAACCCTGCCAGAACCGTTCGCCAGCGAGGCCAAGCGATGTCCACTGCAGTGCGTTTTCACGACCAGCATGTCGACGAGACGGGGCCGTCGTTTCGCGACGACGTGATCGCCGGGCTGGGCCGCTCTCCCAAGGCCTTGTCGCCCAAGTATTTCTACGATGAGCAGGGTTCCCTGCTGTTCGAATCGATCTGCCGCCAGCCCGAGTACTACCTGACCCGCACCGAGGAGGGTATCCTCGCCGAGGCCGCCGAGGAGATCGCGGCGCTGGTCGGGCCGGAGTCGCTGCTGGTCGAACTGGGCAGCGGCGCCAGCCGCAAGGTGCGCCTCCTGCTCGAGGCGATGCGCCCGACTCGCTACCTGGGGGTGGATATCTCCCGGGATTTCCTGCTGCAGAGCACCCGCCGCCTGGCGGCCGACTACCCCTGGCTGGAGGTGCATGCCGCCTGGGCGGACTTTTCCGAGCGCCTGCGCTTGCCGTCGGGTGTCGAGGGGCGACGGGTGGTGGCCTTCTTTCCCGGGTCGAGCATCGGCAACTTCGCGCCGGCCGAGGCCGAGGCCTTTCTCGCCGGGCTGCGCCGGGCCCTGCCCCCCGGCAGCGGGGTGCTGATCGGCGTCGACCTGGTCAAGGATATCGACATCCTCGAGGCGGCCTACAACGATGCCGCCGGTGTGACGGCGGCCTTCAACCTCAACCTGCTGGAGCGCATGCGCCGGGAACTGGGGGCCACGGTGGAGCCTGGCGGCTTCCGCCATCGGGCCTTCTTCAACGAGGCGGCCTCGCGCATCGAGATGCACCTGGTCAGCGAGGGCCGGCAGACGCTCGTCATCGACGAGTACCGCTTCGAGTTCGAACCGGGTGAGACGCTGCACACCGAGAACTCCTGTAAATACAGCGTGGCGGGCTTCCAGGCGTTGGCCCGGCGAGCCGGGTATTGTCCGAGCGCGGTCTGGAGCGACGCCGAGGGCCTGTTCAGCGTGCACTATCTGTCCAACGACTAGCTCGCCTATGGCCGGACGTCTTTCATGGTGTCGCCAGCGGCGGGCGGTAGCGGGCCATGAAGCGACGGTCGATACGATCCTTCCAGCGCCACACCCAGGCGCCTGACCAGCTCCAGGGGCCGCGAGAGGCCACGGCGTAGCGGTCGCCGGTACTGATCAGCGCCAGGTGGCGGCGCTGGGGGCGGTAGCGGGTCAGGGGGCGGTCGTGAAGGCTGGCGCGCAGGTTGGCGGCCAGGGGCGGGCCCTGGCGCACGGCGTGAACCCCGGCCTTGTCGCGCCGGTAGTTGACCATCGAGGCGGTGTCGCCAGCGGCGAATACGTGGGGATGGCTGACGCTGGCCAGGTGGTCGTCGATGCGGATGAAACCATCAGCATCCAGGTCGAGGCCAGTGGCAGTCAGCCACGGCGCGGCACCGGCCTGGGTCGCCCACAGCAGCTCATCGAAGGCCAGCCGGCGGCCGTCGGCGATGTGTATATGCCCGGCGCCGACGCTGACGACGTCGGCATCGCTGTGCAGCGCCACGCCGCGGCTTGTCAGCAGGCGGGTAAAGCGTCGCCTCACCCGCGCATTGTGGCTGGCCAGCAGCCGCGGGCCGCGGGTCACCAGGCAGAAGCGCAACAGCGACGCGTCCAGGCCGCGCTCACGGCACAGGCGCTGCAGACGCTGCTGTATGGCCAGCAGCATCTCGACGCCGCCGGCGCCGCCACCCACCACCATGATGGTCTTGCTGACCGGGTCGTGCTGCAGCCGCTCGAGCAGCGCCAGCCAGCGTGCATTGAGCCCGTCGATGGGCTTGAGTGGCGTGGCGTGGTCGGCGGCACCGGGTACTGCCGCCAGGCGCGGTGCGGCACCGATATTCAGCGACAGGCGGTCATAGGTGAGCGGCGAGTGATCGTGGGGAATCACCCGCTGGGCGGCGAGGTCGAGGCCGTCGATAGTGTCGCGCAGGAAGCGCGCGCCGGCTGCCTCGGCCAGCGGTGCCAGGTCGATATGCGCATCGTCGAAGTCGTAGTGCCCGGCGAGATAGCCGGGCAGCATGCCGGCGTAGGGCGTGAAGCGGTCGCGGCTGATCAGCGTAAGGCGTACGTCGGGGACGGGGTCCAGCGCAAAGCGACGCAGGACCTCGACGTGACTGTGACCGCCACCGACGAGCAGCAGCTCACGGGCCATCTAGCCCTCGTCTTCGACGCTATGGCGCAGGGTTTCCAGTTCTTCGACGGAAAAATGCTCGATCTTGCCGGCCAGCAGGTCGCTGAGGCGCTGCGTGGGTATGCCGGCGCGCTGAGCGATCTCGCGGTTGGGCAGGTCGGATAGGGCGATGCGGCGAGTGACGACGCGCATCAGGCGGGAACGTTTCTCGAGTTCCCGGACGTCCAGGTCGGGTGTCGCTGGCGAAGGCTCGCGCAGGTCCCAACCGGTCGTTAATCGTGCCGTGCTCATGTGGCTCCGTTGGCTTGGCTTGCGACCCGCTCAGGATGCAAGGTTTTGCGGCAATCTTCCAGCGCTTCACGGAGATTTTTTTGCCCCGCGCAGACCTGCTCGCCGAGAGCGCGTAGACTGCGCTCAATTGCCTGTTTTATTGCCTTGGACATCAGGATCTTGCAATGGCGCTTAGCGCAACTCCCTATAAAGTGACCCTGTCACTCACCGATCTGGACCGCGGCGTCTATGCCACCGAGCGCTTTACCGTGGCCCGTCACCCCTCGGAGACCGAGACGCGCATGACGGTGAGGCTGCTGGCGCATGCGCTGTGGTACGACGAGGCGCTGGCCTTCGGCCGCGGGCTGTCGGACGTCGATGAACCGGCGCTGTGGCAGAAGAGCCTCGACGGCCGGGTGCTGCACTGGATCGAGGTCGGCCTGCCCGACGCCGACCGCCTGACCTGGTGCTCACGCCGCGCCGAGCGGGTCTCGTTGCTGGCCTACGGCAAGGTCGACGCCTGGGCCTCAAGGGTGCTGGGGTCGGCCGAGGCGCTGGCCAATGTGCACGTTGCCAGCCTGCCCGAGGCGGCGCTAGCGGCGCTGGCCGAGGACCTGCCGCGCAGCATCGACTGGGCGGTAATGATCAGCGAGGGCACGCTCTACGTGACCGACGCTCAAGGGCAGCACGAGCTGACCCCGACCTGGCTCAGCGGCGAGCGTTGAATGCATGGCATATTCAACCTCGCACGGCAATGGTGAAATTGTCGTTGTAGTCACTCAGGCTACTGACGTGCTAGGTTTTTCAGGAGTGCGACCGCTACTATTCGCGTGATCGCCAATAATCATAACGAACGTCAGGTTTCACGACCGGAGGAAGTCCATGCGCACTATCAAATACGCGGTTGCCGCTTCACTGCTGGCTACCGCCCCGCTAGCTGCGGCGCAGCAGCTGTCCATCGCCACCGGTGGCACCGGCGGGGTCTACTACCCGATCGGCGGCGGTTTCGCCGAGATGATCAACGACCATATCGAAGGCGCCGACGCCACTGCCGAAGTGACCGGCGCCTCGGTGGAGAACATGGGCCTGATCATGCGCGGCGATGCCGACCTGGCCCTGGCCCTGGCCGACACCGTCTATCAGGCCTATAACGGCACCGGCGATTTCGAACAGCGCCAGATCGAGAACATTCGCGCCCTGGCATCGGTGTATCCCAATGCCGTGCAGCTGGTGACCCTGGCCGACTCCGGTATCGAGTCGCTGGCCGATCTCGAAGGCAAGCGGGTGTCCGTGGGTGCTCCGGGTAGCGGTACCGAGCTCAACGCTCGCGCCCTGCTCGAGTCCAACGGCATGAGCTACGACGACTTCAACCCCCAGCGTCTCAACTTCAACGAGACCGCCGACGCCATCCGCGACGGCGATATCGACGCCGGTTTCTGGAGCGTGGGTCCGCCCACCAGCTCGATCCTCAACCTGGCGGCAACCCGTGACATTCGCCTGATCGGCTTCTCCGACGAGGAGATCGCCAACGCTCAGGAGGACGAGCCGGTGTTCGCCCCCTATGAGCTGGCAGCCGGCATGTACGACGGCATGGACGAGGCGGTGCAGACCATCGGTATCCCCAACGTCCTGGTGGTCAATTCCGACATGGACGAAGAGCTGGCCTACGAGTTGACCAAGCTGCTGTTCGAACATACCGACGAGCTGATCGCCGTGCACCCGGCGGCCAACGACACCACCATCGAGTTCACCATGGAATCCACCCCGGTGCCGCTGCACCCGGGCGCGATTCGCTACTTCGAGGAAGTCGAGGCCGATATCCCGGATCGTCTGCGCCCGTAATCACGGCGCCACGACATCCACTGATGTGACCTGAGATGGACATCGTGCGATTCGGTAACCTGGCAGGGCGGACACTGGTGTCCGCCCTGCTGTCGTGTGGTGCCATCCCCATATTAGCGGTAGCAGATGATGTCTCGCAGCCTGATACCCTGCAGGCGCTGGGCACGCACGGCGAGATTTACGCCGAGCTGGCGCGGGCGCCCGGCGAGGGCTGGTGCCTGGCGTGGAATCACTCGGTACGCCATTTCAGGGTGCTCGACTGCTACCGCAACGTGGCCGGTGAGATGCAGCTGGAACGCAGTCACCAGCCCGATTTTGCCGCTGGCCTTGGGCATTCCCCGGGGCGCGGCGAGCAGGTCTCCGATGGCCAGGGCGGCTATTGGATCAATGATATTCATGAGCCCGTCGCCGATAACCGCTATGCGTTGAGAGTGGGGTCTCGCGAGGTCGACCACCGCCTGATCTGGGAGGAGGGTGGTGAAACGCACACGTTGAGTCTCAGCGAACAGGCCAGCGGTGAACGGGTCATTTTTCAACTTATCACGCTCGAGCATTGAGCGATCCAGACGACGTCTGACGAGGAATCCATGAGCGACTCGACGAGCCCACCGGTGCAGATGCCGGGCGGCAACGCCATCCAGCCGCGCGCGATACTGTGGTTGATCACCATCGTGGCGGTAGGGCTGTCCCTGTTCCAGCTCTACTCGGCGGGTATCCAGCCGCTGGGGCTGTTCTACCAGCGCGGGATCCACCTGGCGCTGATCATGATGCTGGCCTTCCTGATCTTTCCGGTGTTCGGCCCCCACCGCAAGCGCGGCGTCCTCGGCGGGCTGATCGATTTGGTGTTCTTCACCGGTGCGCTGATTACCGGTGGCTATATTTTGTTCTTCCTTGACGAGATCATCTCGCGGGCCGGGTTCTGGAGCGAGACGGATATCCTGATCGCCTGCATCGCCACCGTCACCGTCCTCGAGGCCAGCCGTCGTGCGGTGGGCTTCGGCATGACGCTGATCGGCGTGCTGGCCATCGTCTACGCCTTCGCCGGGCCGCGCGGTGAGCTGCCGTGGCTCGGCCAATGGTTGCCCGGGATCCTCGAGCACCGTGGCTACAACCTGGATCGCGTCGCCGGCCAGCTGTATCTCGGCCAGGAGGGCATCTTCGGCTTGCCGCTGGGCGTGGCGGCGACCTATATCTTCATCTTCGTGCTGTTTGGCGCCTTTCTCGAAAGCACCGGCGCCGGCAAGTTCTTCATCGACATGGCCTATGCGGCCACCGGCCGCCAGCGTGGCGGTCCGGCCAAGGCAGCGGTCATCGCCTCGGCGGGCATGGGCTCGATCTCCGGCAGCGCCATCGCCAACGTGGTGACTACCGGTGCCTTCACCATTCCGCTGATGAAGCGCCTCGGCTACAAGCCCCATCAGGCCGGCGGCATCGAGGCCGCGGCCTCCACCGGCGGGCAGATCATGCCGCCGTTGATGGGCGCCGGTGCCTTCCTTATCGCCGAGTACACCAACACCCCGTACCTCGACGTCGTCAAGGTCAGCATCCTGCCGGCGATCATGTACTTCGCCACCGTCTACCTGTTCGTGCATATCATCGCCCTCAAGCAGGGCATGCAGGGCATGGCGCGCAGCGAGCTGCCCAAGATGCGCGACGTGATGCGCGACGGCTGGCACTTCCTGCTGCCGCTGGGGGTACTGGTATGGCTGCTGGTGATGAACCTCTCGCCGATGCGGGTGGGCTTCTACGCGGTGGTCACCATGGTCGCCGTAGCGGTGCTGCGCTATACGATCTGGTTCCTGTTCGTGGCACCGCGCCAGGGCCAGAAGGTGACCTTCGAGAGCATCAAGCGGGTGGTGATCGCCGGCTTTGTCAAGCTGGTCGAGGGCCTCGAGCTGGGCGCGCGCAATGCCGTGGCGGTGTCCATGGCCTGTGCCGTGGCCGGTATCATCGTCGGCGTGGTCGGTCTCACCGGCCTGGGCCTGAAGTTCTCGTCGATGATGATGGCCTTCTCCGGCGGCAACCTGGTGCTGGCACTGGTCATGGTACTGCTGGCCAGCCTGATCCTGGGCATGGGCCTGCCGGTCACCGCCAGCTATATCGTGCTGATCGTGCTGGTCGGCCCGGCACTGACCGCCGAGTTCGGCGTGCCGCTGCTGATCGCCCACCTGGTGGTGTTCTGGTACTCCCAGGACTCCAACGTTACGCCACCGATAGCCTTGGCCGGCTTTGCCGGGGCGGCGATTGCCGGCTCCAAGCCGATGGAGACCGGCTTCCAGGCCTGGAAGTTTGCCAAGGGTCTCTACCTGATCCCAATGTTCATGGTCTTCAATCCGGAGATCATCGTCGGCGGCCCGGTACCGGTGGTGATATGGAACGGGGTGATCGCGATCTTCGCGCTCTGTGCCTTCGCCGCGGCGCTGGAGGGCTACCTGTTCACGCGCATGTCGTGGTTGCCGCGGCTGGCCATCGTGCCGTCCATCGTGGCGGTGTTCTACCCCAACCTGCTGGCCGAGATCGTCGGCGTGGTGGTGATGGCGCTGGCAATTGGCGGCAACTGGCTGGCGAGCCGCCGCGAGGCGGCATTGACTGCTCAAGGTGATCAGAGTCGCGCGTAGCGCAGGCCTGCCCCCGGATCAGTCCTGAGCGGTGCGGCCTACCAACGTGGCAGGCTTGCCCGCCTGGTCAAGATGACGGCGCCTGCGGGCGCCGTTAGAATGTTTGCCCTTCGCATTCCAGCGTCATTTTCGGGAGCCATAGATGCCATCCAACGAGCAGCCACGCGTCGGCGTGATCATGGGGTCGAAGTCCGACTGGCCGGTGATGGAGCATGCGGTAGCGATGCTGGAGCGCCTCGGCGTGGCCTGCGAGACCAAGGTGGTCTCTGCCCACCGCACCCCGGACCTGCTGTTCGACTATGCCAAGGGTGCCGCTGAACGCGGGCTGCAGGTGATCGTCGCTGGCGCCGGTGGTGCGGCGCACTTGCCGGGGATGGTGGCGTCCCAGACGCCGCTGCCGGTGCTCGGCGTGCCGGTGGAGTCCAAGTCGCTCAAGGGGCTCGACTCGCTGCTGTCGATCGCCCAGATGCCCGGTGGCATTGCCGTGGGGACGCTGGCCATCGGCAAGGCCGGCGCCACCAATGCAGGCCTGCTGGCGGCACAGATCGTCGGTCTGCAGGATGCCAGGGTGCGCGAGGCGGTGGAGGCCTTCCGCGCCGAGCAGACCCAGGCGGTGCTCGACAACCCCGATCCCCGACCGCAAGCGCAGTGAGGTGACCCAGATGAACATCGGTGTACTCGGTGCCGGCCAGCTGGGCCGCATGCTGGCCCTGGCCGGCTACCCCCTGGCCAACCGCTTCACCTTCCTCGATACCACCGGCCACCCCAGCGCCGGTATCGGCGACGTGATGATAGATACCGATCGCAGGCACCTCGACACCTTCCTGGAGAAGGTCGATCTGGTGACCTACGAATTCGAGCACCTGCCAGTGTCGCTGGTGCAGGCCATCGAGGAGGTCAAGCCGGTCTATCCGTCCAGCGAAGCGATCCGCGTGTGCCAGAACCGCGCTGAGGAGAAAGCGCTGCTCGACCGCCTGGGCATCCCCACCCCAGCCTATCGGCTGGTGGAGAGCGCCGCCGAGCTCGAAGCCGCGGCCCGTGAACTGGGCACTCCGGTGGTCGCCAAGTCGGTGACCGAGGGCTACGACGGCAAGGGTCAGGCGGTGCTCAAGGATCCCGCCGAGGCCGAGGCTGCCTGGCGTGCCATCAACCACCCGCGGCTGATCGTCGAGGCTTTCGTCGACTTCGTACGCGAAGTGTCGATCATCGCCGTGCGCGGCCGAGACGGCCAGGTGGTGTTCTATCCGATGGCCGAGAACCAGCACGTCGACGGTATCCTGCGCTACTCGGTTGCACCGCTACCCGACCTCGATGCCAGCGTGCAGCAGACCGCCGACGGCTATATCCGTGCGCTGCTCGACGAGCTCGACTATGTCGGGGTGCTGACCCTGGAGCTGTTCCAGGCTCGCGACGGCAGCCTGCTGGCCAACGAGATGGCGCCGCGCGTGCACAACTCCGGCCACTGGAGCATGGACGGTGCGGTGACCAGCCAGTTCGAGAACCACCTGCGGGCGATCCAGGGACTGCCGCTGGGCGACACCGCGGCGCGCATGCCGACCTGCATGGTCAACGTGATCGGCCGCGAGGGCGTGCCCTCCGAGATCCTGGCGATCGCCGACGCCCACCTGCACCGCTACGACAAGCGCGAGCGCCCCGGGCGCAAGCTGGCCCACGTCAACCTGCTGGCGCCGAGCCACGCCGAGCTGCTCGACAAGGTGCGCGCCTGCGCCGCACTGCTGCCGGATGCACCGGCGCCGCATTTCAGCTTCGAATAACCGCCCGCCACCCAATGTAAGCGGCCCCGTCAGATGACGGGGGCGCTTGCGATCGAGGAGACCGCTCCCGCTCAGGCGCCGATGATGCCGCCGTCCTCGCGGGTGATCACCAGAGTGGCCGAGCGCGGGATGGCGCTGCCGCCGTCCGGCCAGTGGCTGACCAGGTCGCCCGCCGCGAAGGCCTCGGCCTCGGTGGTGGCGCCCGGGTGCTGGACGTTGACGAACATGGTGCGCTGGTCCGGGGTGGTGATCACGCCGGTGATCTCCTGGCCCACCGGGCCGGTGAGGAAGCGCTTGATCTCACCGGTCTCGGGATTGGCGGCGAGCATCTGGTTGTTGCCGAACACCTCATAAATACCGCTGTTCATCACCGATTCGCTGATATCGGTCTGAATCCAGACGCGGCGATCCGGGTCGATCCACAGGCCGTCGGGGTTGGCGAAGATAGCCTCCTGGTCCAGCGGCTCGCCGGCCAGGTCGCGGCTGTCGTCCTGGTCGCCGGCCAGTACGAACAGGTCCCAGGCGAAGCGGGTGCCGGCATGGCTGCCCTCTTCCTGCCAGCGCACGATCTGGCCAAAGCTGTTGTCGGCGCGAGGGTTGACGGCATCGGTCTGGCTCTCCTGGCGCTGGGTATTGTTGGTCAGGGTGAAGTAGACCTGGCCGGTGGCCGGATCCACCGCGCCCCACTCGGGGCGGTCCATCTTGGTGGCCCCGGCGTGGTCGGCGGCGCTGCGGGTGTTGACCAGGATATCGGCCAGGTCGGCGAAGCCGTTTTCCGGGGTCAGGCCGTTCTCACCCGGGGCCAGCGCTAGCCACTCGCCGCTGCCGTCATCGTTGAATTTCGCCACATACAGCGTGCCTTCGTCGAGCAGGGAACCGTCGGCCGTGGCGGCCTCGAAGGGGCGCGCCGAGACGAACTTGTAGATGTATTCGAAGCGCGCGTCGTCGCCGGAGTAGGCGACCACCGGCTGGCCCTCCACCGCCGGGGCGAAGATCACCCCTTCGTGGGCGAAGCGGCCCAGGTGGGTGCGCTTGATCGGCGTGGAGGCCGGGTCCATGGGGTCGATCTCGACCATCCAGCCGAAGGCGTGGGGCTCGTTGCGGTAGTCCTCGCTGGCGGAGGCGCCGCGGGCGCTGGCGTCGAAGCGCAGATACTCGTCGGCGCCACTGGTCGCACGGTGCCATTGGTAGCGACCGCTGTCGCGGGTCTCGATGCCGTAGCGCGCCTGGCGACGGTCGATCTCGGTGTCGCTGTTGGCGAAGTAGCCGGCCCAGTTCTCCTCGGCGGCCAGGTAGGTGTTCCACGGGGTGACGCCGTGGGCGCAGTTGTTGAGGGTGCCGCGGGTCATGCTGCCGTCCGGGCTGTACTTGGTCACCACGTGCTCGGTGCCGGCTACCGGCCCGGCCAGACGCATCGGCGTCAGGCCGGTGATGCGGCGGTTGTGAGCGTCCTCGACCACCTGCCACTGGCCCTGGTTGTCCGCTCGCACGCGCACCACGGTCACGCCGTGGGCGTTGAGCTCCTTGAGCACCTGGTCGTCGTCGCGGCTGCCGTCCTCGTTCTGCGGGAAGCCGCTGCGGTCGAGGGCTAGCCCTGCCGCCGCGGCGTGCAGGAAGCGCGGCTCGATGTACTCATGATTCATCACCAGCAGGCCGTCGCGGGAACTGCCCTGCAGCGGGAAGAAGTGCATGCCGTCGTGGTGGCTGCCGACCTGGTGGGCCTGGTCCTCACCGCTGGCGGCGAGCGAGTAGGCGGGCATCGCGCCGCTGATCGGGGTGCCCATGGGCAGCATGGCTTGTACCCGGTAACCGTCGGGCACGATCACGGCGTCGGCGGCGCTGGTGGGAATGGCCGAGAAGCCGAGGCTGGGTGCCGCCGCAGCGCTTCCCTCGGCGGCGAAAGCAGAGGAGAACGGCAGGTGCGTGGCCATGGCGCCGGCGACGAAAGTGGCCAGGCTGCCGCGCAGCACGCTGCGCCGACTGAGACGCGTCTCCAGGATATCGCCGAAATAGGGGTTACCGGACGTATTGCTGAGCGGCTCGTCGCCGTCGGCGAGAATCGGATCGACCGCGCCGGGTCGCTGCGGGTGTTTCATGGCCATGTCTCCTCATGTGGAACGAGACGCCATTGTTGGCAGCCTAGATGACATTAGCATGACCTAATGGCGTCGTTTGGGTGACATGAGTTGATATGGATCAAGTAACGCCGTGTCTTGCCTTGCGCCAGCTCGCGCCTCGTCGACACTGTAGAGCTAACTGATGAGGAGGGCGTATGGCATTGCGTCTCTACCGCGGCGACTTGCTGCTGATCGTCGCGCTGCTGGTGCCGCTGGTGGTGGCCGCGCCGAGGCTGGGCTGGCCGCCGGGGGAGGCGGCGGCGCTGCTCGGCTGGGTGGGGCGCGTCAGCGGCATTGTGGGGCTTGCCATGCTGCTGGTGACCGCGGCCTTGAGTATCCGGCTGCCGGGATTCGACCGCTGGTTCGGTGGGCTCGACCGGCTCTGGCAGCTGCACCGGCTGCTCGGTTTCAGCGCCTTTATCCTGATCATGCTGCACGTGCTGGCCCTGGGCCTGGCGCGGGTGCCGGCGGGTCTTGACGTGGCGGTGCTGACGCTGTTTCCGCCGCCGTCGCAGCTGGCACTGTGGAGCGGCTGGCTGGCCTGGCTGGCGATGGTGATCTTCCTGGCGCCGACCTTCCAGTTCTTCGGGCGGCTCGACTACCAGCGCTGGAAGGGGCTACACATGCTCTCGGCAGCGGCGCTGCTGCTGGCGCTGGGCCACGCGTTACCGCTGGCGGGGGAGACCTGGCCGTGGTGGCTGCTCGGCGCCCTTGGCGCTGGTGCCATGGTGTGGCGCAAGCTGCTGTCGCCATCGCTTGCTCGCCACCCCTACCGGGTGGAGTGCGTCGCGCCGCTGGCCCGCGGGGTGGTGGAAATTGCGCTGCGCCCAGAGGCCCGCGGGCTTGGCTATCGCCCCGGCCAGTTCGTCTATCTCACGCCGCTCGACGAGTCGTTGACGGCGGGGCGGGGTGAAGAGCATCCCTACACCATCGCCTCGGCACCGCATGACCCGCTGCTGCGGGTCGGCATCAAGGATCTCGGCGACGCCAGTCATGCGCTGCAGACGGTCAGTGTGGGTAGCCGGGTAATGTTGGAGGGCCCCTACGGCGACTTCTTCGCCGCGCACCATCCTGATCGCGATGCGCTATGGCTGGGCGGTGGCATCGGTATCACGCCGTTCGTCAGCGCGGCGCGGGGCATGGCCGACCTGGACGAGGGGCGCGGCGTGCAGCTGTTCTACCTGGCCAATGGCCCTGACCGCGCCTACTACCTCGATGAGCTTACCCGCTGCGCCGGGGAGAACGAGTGCTTCACGGTGACGGCCCACTTCTATCGCGAGCTGGGCCCGCTGACCGAATCCTTCCTGCGACACCACTGCCCGGACTACGCCGACCGAGAGATCTACCTGTGCGGCCCGCCCGGGATGATTGGCCACCTGCGTGACCTGCTTGACGCCCAAGGCGTGCCGGCCGCGCGCATCCACTGCGAGGTCTTCGATTTCCTATGAACAAGTTTGCCTATAGTGCCTTCATTGCCTTCCTGGCCAGTATCGGTACCCTGGTGTCGGTGCATGCGCTGTCTTCGGACGATGAGACCGACGGGGCGTCCGAGACGCGCGACATTACGCTCGACGAGCTGGCCGAGCACGCCAGTGCCGAGAGCTGCTGGAAGGCCATTCACGGCGGCGTCTACGACATCACCGACTATGTGCCTGACCACCCCACCGAGGAAGAGGTCATCCTCGAGTGGTGCGGTCGCGAATCCAGCGAAGCGTGGGACAACAAGAGCCCCGGGAGACCGCATAGCCCGGGTGCCGAGCGCCAGCTCGAGAACTACCGTATCGGGCGCCTGGTCGATGATCAGGGCGAGCCGCTCAGCGGCGACGTCGAGGAAACCAGCGCAGACGCTGAGCGGCAGGATGCCAGGCCAGCGGCGTCGGTATCGCCCGCCGAGGACCAGCGCCTGCACCAGGCCATGCTGGGCCAGCCCATGGATGGCCACTACCGGGGCGTGTTCACTGATCGTGGAGAGATACAGGTCAATATCACCTTCGACCTGCGCGATGGCCACCTGACCGACGTCAACTTCCGCCATCTCGCCTATCGCGGCGTCGACTACCTGACCCTTGAGGAGGGTGATGACCTCTACCCGGTGATGGTCCAGCACCGCCGGATCACCGAGTGGCTGGAGGGCGAGCCGTTGACTGCTATATTCGCGCTCTACGAGCCGGCGCGCGTGGTCGACGAGGTAGACGGCTTCAGCGGCGCCACCCTGCGCGGCGCCAAGGTGATCTCGGCGATGCGCGACGGCCTCAACCGCGGTGTCTACAGCTGGCCGTGAGGGCGCGTTAGGCTGGTACGAAAAATCGGCGAGCGCAGGCAGTTTTCGTATAGAGCCTAGCCCAGTGGCCAGTTCGCGGCGCCGATAACCCACAGCCATGCGGCGATCAGCGCGAAGTGGCCGGGGTACCAGGCCAGCCACAGCCGCCGCGGCATCGCCATGCCGACCTGGGGCACGCGCTGGGCGGCGCCGGCAGCGAGCAGCAGCACCGCCAGGCAGGTGGCCACGGTGAACGACTTGGCCATGTCCGAGGCGTTCATCTGGCCCGCCACCCACAGCGCCGGGAATGCCGCGGCGGCGGCCAGCAGGCGTGCCGAAAAGTGGGTTCCGGCCTGGCTCAGGTGGTGCATGGCGAACATCAGCAGCGGGATCAGCAGCAGGCCGTTGTGGCCGTATTCGACCCAGTTGCCGAGCAGGTACCAGGCGACCAGCGTTGCCGCGGCGCCGAGTGCTGCCCAGTGCGCGGCCAGCTCGCCGCGCCCCTGACGGGCCGCCAGTTCACGCAGCCAGGCGCCGCCGCAAAGCCCCGCCGCCAGCGTGAAGCAGACATTCAGGATAAAGGCGTCCGAGGCCCGCGGCATCATCATGTAGGGCAGCTGCGCGACGAGGCCGATGATCAGGATGCGCCGCGCGTAGCGCTGCGGGTTGCGAGTGTTGAACAACCCGTGCCAGGCGACCATGGCGGCAAACAGCGGGAAGGCGATGCGCCCGATCGAGGAGCCGGCCCAGTCGAGCTGCCAGCTTTCGGGCAGCACGTAGCGGGTCAGGTGATCGATGGTCATGGTGGCCAGGGCCAGCCACTGGCCCCAGGCGGTCCAGGTCGAGGCGGGGCGAAATGCATCGGGTGCGGCGCTTGCCGTAGCGCTCATCGTTACCTCCGGATTGTAGCGATGGGGTCGGCCATGAATGAAACGTCGGCTCAGGCGTCGGGCCTGGGACGGTAGCGGCGATCATCATAGACCGCCATGGGCTCGCTCCTGACATCTTCCACCCAACTCGGTGGCTTGAGATAGCTCCAGGCGGCCTGCACCTGGCCGTGCGGATCGGCGATGGCCAGTCGTCGGCGGCGATAACCGTCGCGGTCATTGACCCGCTCGAGGCGGTCGAGTTCATCCAGGGTCGGGGCGTCGACCCGGAACAGCTCGCCCTGGACCTTGAGTCCCTGGCCCTGGGCGTCGACCAGCACCGGCGAGTAACGCGGACCGTTGAGCACCAGCGGAAAGGGCTCGCAGGTCACCGCCAGGTCGAGGAATTCGGCCTCACCGAGGTAGCCTGCGTGGTTGGCGAAGCCGCGCTTGAGGGTGCCGTACACGAACAGCAGATGGGGCATGGGATCCTCCCGGTCAGGCTGGGCCTGGTCGTCCTGACAGGATAGTCTGATGCTAGAGATACAGGGTCAAGTGTGGGCCACTCAAGGACACTGGGATGCGCAGCGGTTTCGGGTTCGATCTACGCAGCATGGAAATCTTCGTCGAGACCCTGGAGCAGGGCAGCCAGAGCGCCGCCGCACGGCGCCTGGGGCTCAAGCAGTCGTCGGTATCCCAGAGCCTGGCCACCCTCGAGGAGGGGCTTGGCGTCAGCCTGTTCAAGCGCAACGCCCGGCCGCTGGAGCCAACCAGTGCCGGACGCTTCTTCTACGACCGCGCCCGGCGCCTGCTCGACGAGGCGCGCAGCACCCGCCGCGAGCTGGTCTCTGGCGCCTTCGGCCAACTGCATCAGGTGCGCCTGGCGCTGGTCGACTCGCTGGCCACGGCGGTGGGCCAGCCGCTGATCGAGCTGATCAAGCGCCATACCCGCGACTACACCCTGACCACCGGGCTGTCGCACATGCACAGCCATGCCCTGCTGACCCGCCATGTCGACATCATCGTCTCCGACGACCGCCTCGAGAACTATGACGGCCTCGAGCGCCACGCGGTGCTGCGCGAGCCCTTCGTGCTGGTGGCGCCGGCCAGCTGGTCGGGGCCCCTCGACAACCTGCGCTGGCTGGCCCGCCAGCTCGACTTCGTACGCTACACGCCGCAGTCGCTGATCGGCCAGGCCATCGAGCGCCACCTGCGCCTCAACCGGCTCGAGTTGCCGGCGCGCCTGCACCTCGACAACACCTTCGCCGTGCTGCGTCTGGTCAGTGCCGGCGCCGGCTGGACCATCACCACCCCGCTGTGCCTCTACCAGGCCGGCCTGGAGACCCTCCAGGTGCGCGTCGCAGCGCTGCCGGTGGCACCGCTGCAGCGCGAGTTGACGCTGGTTTCGCGGCGTGACGAACTCGGCGACCTGCCCGCCCAGCTGGCCCGCGATGCCCGCCGCCTGCTGGAGATACGCTTTCGCCAGGAGCTCGACCGCGGCCTGCCGTGGCTCTCCTCCGAGGTCTCCACCCAGCCCTGAGTGTGGGCATTTCAGCGTCACGAATGCGCCTTCGGCGTGCACTATCGATTTTTCCTATAGCAGCGGCGTCGGTGCGACCGATGCTCTTTGCCAGATGCCGAATCCGCGTCCAAGACTGAAAGACATTCGATGTGCGACGCGGGAACTGCAACCCAATGCCAACAACAATAAGCGCCTATGTACGCTGGGTAGAGCGCCTCAACCGCGGGGTGGGGCGGCTGGTGATGTACATGATCTTCCTGATGATGGGGCTGCTGCTGTACGCCTCCTTCTCGCGCTCAGTGCTCAATGCGCCGCTGCTGTGGGGCGTGGAGATGTCACAGTTCATGCTCGCCAGCTACTACCTGCTGGGCGGCGCCTACGCCATGCAGATGGGCGCCCATGTGCGCATGGACCTGTTCTACAGCCGCTGGTCGCCGCGCACCCAGGCGGCGGTGGATGCCGTCACCATCCTGTTTCTGATCACCTTTCTGGTCACCCTGCTGCTGGGCGGTATCTCCAGCACCCAGTACGCGCTGGAGTACGGCCAGCGCAACCACTCCTCCTGGGCGCCGCCGCTGGCGCCGATCAAGCTGATCATGTGCCTTGGCATCGTGCTGATGCTGCTGCAGGCCTTCGCCACCTTCTTCCGTGATCTGGGCGCGGCGCTGGGTCGCCCCATCGACGAGGAGGGCGAGGCATGAGCTATGAGATGATCGCGCTGCTGATGTTCTCGACCATGATGCTGCTGCTGTTGACCGGCCAGCGGGTGTTCGGGGTGATCGGCTTCGTCGGCGCCGCCGCGGCGCTGCTGCTGTGGGGCGACGGCGGGGTGGAGATGCCGTTCAACGCCAGCTTCGTGCTGATGAACTGGTACCCGCTGTTGACCCTGCCGCTGTTCGTGTTCATGGGCTACATGCTCTCCGAGTCGGGCATCGCCGGCGACCTCTACGAGATGTTTCACGTATGGATGGGCTCGCTGAAGGGCGGCCTGGCGGTGGGCACCATCGGCCTGATGGTGGTGGTCTCGGCGATGAACGGCCTGAGCGTGGCGGGCATGGCGATCGGCGCCAGCATCGCCCTGCCCGAGCTGCTGCGTCGCGGCTACGACAAGATCATGGTCACTGGGGTGATCCAGGCCGGCAGTTCGCTGGGCATCCTGGTGCCGCCCAGCGTGGTGCTGGTGCTCTACGGCATGATCGCGCGTCAGCCGGTGGGCAAGCTGTGGCTGGCCGGGGTGTTCCCGGGGCTGATCCTGGCGGCGATGTTCGTGATCTACATCGTGGTGCGCTGCCGGCTGCAGCCGAGCCTGGGGCCGGCGCTGCCCGTCGAGGAGCGCACCATGCAGCTGGGCGCCAAGCTCAAGCTGCTCAGTGCCGGCATCCTGCCGCTGCTGATCTTCTTCTCGATGACCGGGCTGTTCCTGATGGGCGTCACCAGCCTGGTCGAGAGCGCCGCCTATGGCGCCTTCGCGGCGACCCTGGCGGCGCTGGTCAAGGGCCGCCTTACCCGCGCGGTGATCGAGGTCACGGTGCGCCGCACCCTGGGCATCAGCTGCATGTTCATGTGGATCATTCTCGCCGCACTGTGCTTCGGCGCGGTGTTCGACGGCCTGGGCGCGGTGCGCGCCATCGAGAACGTCTTCCTCGACCGCATGGGCCTCGGCCCCTGGGAGATCCTGCTGATGATGCAGCTCTCCTACATCCTGATGGGCATGTTCCTCGACGACACCGCGATGCTGGTGATCGTCGCCCCGCTCTACGTGCCGCTGGTGGTCAGCCTGGGCTTCGACCCGGTGTGGTACGGGGTGCTCTACACCATCACCGTGCAGATCGCCTACATGACCCCGCCGTTCGGCTACAACCTGTTCCTGATGCGCGCCATGGCGCCCCCCGAGGTGACGCTTGGCGACATCTACCGCAGCGTCTGGCCGTTCGTGATGATCATGCTGCTGGGGCTGGGTTTGATAACCGCCTTTCCGCAGCTGGCGCTGTGGCTGCCGGAACTCTACTACGGATAAGGCGCGAGCATGCCCGGCGACGGGCAGGCACAAGAGCCGCGAGCATGCGGCGTGACGAGTGGTAACAACAACAATCCATGGAGAAGTATCATGACCGATCACAACAGGCGTAATTTCCTCAAGAAGGCCGGGGTGGCCACCGCCGCCACGGTAGGCGCAGCCAGCGTCGGCGCGCCCTACGTACATGCCCAGTCGCGCAGCCCGATCCGCTGGCGCATGCAGACCTACGCCGGCCCGGCGCTGGCGGCCCACGTCATCAAGCCCTCCATCGACGCCTTCAACAAGGCCGCCAACGGCGAGATGGAGATCGAGCTCTACTACGCCGACCAGCTGGTGCCCACCGGCGAGCTGTTCCGTGCCATGCAGCGCGGCACCATCGATGCGGTGCAGAGCGACGATGACTCCATCGCCGCGCCGGTGGATGTCTCCGTGTTCGGCGGCTACTTTCCCTTCGCCTCGCGCTACAGCCTCGACGTGCCGACGCTGTTCAACCACTACGGCCTCAAGGAGATCTGGGAGGAGGCCTACGCCGAGGTCGACGGCGTGACCTGGCTGGGTGCCGGCGCCTGGGACCCCTGCAACTTCGTGACCCGCGAGCCGATCCGCAGCCTCGAGGACCTGCGCGGCAAGCGCGTCTTCACCTTCCCCACCGCCGGGCGCTTCCTGAGCCGCTTCGGCGTGGTGCCGGTGACCCTGCCGTGGGAAGACATCGAAGTCGCCATGCAGACCCGCGAGCTCGACGGGATCGCCTGGGCGGGTATTACCGAGGCCTATACCGTGGGCTGGGCCGATGTCGCCAGCTACTACCTTACCAACAACATTTCCGGGGCCTGGGCCGGCTCCTACTTCGCCAACTCCGACCGCTGGAACGAGGTGCCCGAGCACCTGCAGACGCTGTTCAAGCTGTGCATGGACAACTCGCACTACTACCGGCAGCACTGGTACTGGTGGGGCGAGGCCCACTACCGCACCACCGGCGGCAAGCTCGAGCTGACCTCGATCCCCGAGGAGGAGTGGCAGACCCTGGAGGACGCGGCGCTGGAATTCTGGGACGAGATTGCCGAGCAGAGCGAGCGTAGTGCCAAGGTCGTGCAGATCCTCAAGGACTACCGCGAGACCATGCAGCAGGCGGGTCCTCCTTACCGCTACAGTTGAGGAACCTCAGGAGGCGGGCTATTGGCCCGCCTCCCGTATGCCCTCCAATGACCTTTGGCCAATCTAGGAAGCTGCCATGAGTCAACTATTACCCCGCCACATCACCAACGCCGACGATGCCCGACGCCTGGTCGAGGAGCGCGGCCTGACCCACGTCAAGGTCGGCATGTTCGACATGGACGGCGTGATGCTCGGCAAGTACATGCGTCGCGACAAGTTCTTCCACGCCCTGGACGAGGGCTTCGCGTTCTGCGATGTGGTGCTGGGCTGGGACAGCAAGGACGTGCTCTACGACAACGTCAAATACACCGGCTGGCACACCGGCTACCCAGATGCCCAGCTGCGCATCGTCCCCGAGAGCTGCCGCGAGGTGCCGGCGGAGGGCGACATGCTGCTGTTTCTCGCCGAGTTCAGTGGCCGCGCCGAAGCGATCTGCCCGCGCGGGCTGCTGCGGCGAGTGCTCGACCAGGCCGCTGGGATGGGCTTCAGCGCCCACGGCTCGCTGGAGTACGAATTCTTCATGTTCCGCGAGACGCCGGAGTCGATCCGCGAGAAAGGCTACCGCAACCTGACCCCGCTGACCCCGGACATGATGGGCTACTCGATGCTCAGAAGCTCGGTGCACGCCGAGCTCTACCATGAGCTGCTGGCGCTCTCCGAAGCCATGGACTTTCCCATCGAGGGGCTGCATACCGAGACCGGCCCCGGGGTGCTCGAGGCGGCGATCGGCGTCGACGGCGCATTGGCTGCCGGCGACAAGGGCGCGCTGTTCAAGACCTTCACCAAGGTGTGGGCGCAGCGTCGCGGCCTGATGGCCACCTTCATGGCCAAGTGGTCGCCGGACTACCCGGGCCAGAGCGGCCATATCCACCTCTCGCTGTGCCATGCCGACAGCGGCGAGTCGGCCTTCTTCGATGCCGACAAGCCCTACTGCATGAGCGATATCCAGCGTCACTTCGTGGCCGGCCAGCAGCAGCTGATGCCCGAGTTCCTGGCCATGTTCGCGCCCACCATCAACAGCTACACGCGGTTGATTCCCGGTTTCTGGGCGCCCACCGACGCCACCTGGGGCGTCGAGAATCGCACCACCGCGCTGCGCGTGATTCCTGGCAGCGCCAAGTCGCAGCGCGTCGAGTACCGGCTCGGCAGTGCCGATGCCAACCCCTATCTCGCCCTCGCGGCCGCCATCGGCGCGGGCCTGTACGGCATCCAGCAGCGCCTCGAACCCGACGAGCAGGTGCGCGGCAACGCCTACGAACTCGATCACCCCGAGCATCAGGCGCTGCCGCGCACGCTATGGGAGGCCGCCCAGCGGCTCAAGGCGTCGCAGCCGGCCCGAGCGCTGTTCGGCGACGACTTCGTCGAGCACTTCGCGGCGACCCGGGAGTGGGAGGAGCGGGAGTTCCGTCGGCATATCACCGATTGGGAGCTGGATCGCTACTTTGAAATCATTTAAGCGCCAAGCGCCAAGCGGCACCTGGGACAGGGCAAAGCGGGGGTCTTCTTCCAGGGAAGGAAGAAGTAGCGTCCAGGGAGGGATTCACAGCGCCCCCGCGGCGGCCTGTCGCCGGGGTAGCCGCGAGCCGAGTGCCGGATAGAAGCGAACTGAGCCGTGTCACTTGTTACTGGAAGGAAAGGGAAGCGTATGGCCATACAGAAGACAATTTCCCCCGTCGACGGCACGGTCTATGTCGAACGGGAACAGGCCGATCCGGCGCAGATCGACGCCACGCTGTCGCGGGCGGCCAGCGCCCAGCGCAGCTGGCGCGAGGTGCCGATCGCCGAGCGCGCACGCTACTGCTCGGCGATGGTCGATGCCTTCGTCGCCCGGCGCGATGAGCTCGCCAATGAGCTGACCTGGCAGATGGGCCGCCCGATCGCCGCCGCGGGTGGCGAGATCGGCGGCTTCGAGGAGCGCGCCAGGGGCATGATCGGCCTCGCCGAGGCGGCGCTGGCGCCGATCCAGCTCGCCGACAAGCCGGGCTTCACCCGCTATATCACCCGCGAACCGCTGGGCGTGTCATTTATCGTCGCGCCGTGGAATTTCCCCTTCATGACCGCGGTGAACGCCATCGTGCCGGCGATCATGGCCGGCAACACGGTGATCCTCAAGCACTCTGCCCAGACCCCGCTGTGCGCCGAGCGCATCCAGCAGGCCTTCGATGCCGCGGGCCTGCCCGAGGGCGTGTTCCAGCACCTGCACCTGTCGCATGACGCCACCGAGCAGCTGATCCGCGACCGGCGCATCGACCACGTCTCCTTCACCGGCTCGGTGGCCGGCGGCGAGATGGTCGAGCGCAACGCGGCGGGGCGCTTCATCGCCAGCGGCCTGGAACTGGGCGGCAAGGATCCGGCCTATATTCGTGGCGACGTGGACCTCGACGCCGCGGTGGAAGGCGTGATGGACGGCGCCTTCTTCAACTCCGGCCAGAGCTGCTGCGGCATCGAGCGTATCTACGTCGACCAGGCGATCTTCGACGCCTTCGTCGAGCGCGCGGTGGCCTGGGTCAAGCAGCTGCGGCTGGGCAACCCCAGTGACCCGGCCACCACCCTCGGCCCGCTGGTGCGGCCGGCGGCGGCGGACTTCGTGCGCGGCCAGATCGAGGAGGCGGTGAGCGGCGGGGCCAAGGCGTGGATCGATCCCGGCGACTATCCACTGTCGGTGCCGGGCAGCGCCTACCTGGCGCCGCAGCTTCTCACCGGGGTCGATCACTCGATGCGGGTCATGCACGAGGAGAGTTTCGGCCCGGTGGTGGGTATCATGCCGGTGGCGTCCGACGATGAGGCGGTGGCGCTGATGAACGACAGCGCCTTTGGCCTCACCGCCGCGGTCTTCACCCGCGACATGGCGGCCGGCGAGCGGCTGGCCCAGCGCCTCGAGGCGGGGACGGTGTTCACCAACCGCTGCGACTACCTCGACCCCGAGCTGGCCTGGACCGGTGTCAAGCAGTCGGGGCGCGGCTGCTCGCTGTCGCGGCTAGGCTACGAGACCCTGACCCGGCCCAAATCTTTCCATCTCAAGCACGCCTAGGAGTCGCCAATGAGCCAGGACATGAGCCAGTTCAGCATGGGCTGGAACTACCCCGCCAATATCCTTACCGGCGTCGGGCGCATCCGCGAGCTGCCTGCGGTATGCCAGGCGCTGGGCATGCAGGCCCCGCTGCTGATCACCGACCCGGGGCTCGCCAACCTGCCGATGGTGCGCGACATCGTGCTGGCCTGCCACGACAGCGGCCTGGGCATCGCCGTGTTCAGCGAGATCAAGGGCAACCCCACCGGCAAGAACGTCCTCGACGGCATGGCCGCCTTCCGCGACGGCGGCCACGACGGGGTGATCGCCTTCGGCGGCGGCTCGGGGCTCGACGCCGCCAAGGCGGTGGCGCTGATGGCCAACCAGCGCGACGGGCTGTCGCTGTGGTCGCTGGAGGACGTCGGCGACAACTGGAAGAACGCCGACGCTGACGCCATCGCCCCCATCGTGGCGGTGCCGACCACCGCCGGTACCGGCTCGGAGGTGGGCCGCGCCTCGGTGATCACCGACGAGGTCGAGCACGTCAAGCGCATCATCTTCCATCCCGGCATGGTGCCGGCCACGGTGATCCTCGACCCCGAGCTGAGCGCCGGCCTGCCGCCCACGCTGACCGCCGCCACCGGCATGGATGCGCTGTCGCACTGCCTCGAGGCGTGGTGCTCGCCGCTCTACCATCCCATGGCCGAGGGCATCGCCGTGGAGGGCATGCGCCGGGTCTGCCAGTACCTGCCGCGGGCCTACGCCGACGGCAGCGACCTCGAGGCGCGCATGAACATGCTAGTGGCCTCGAGCATGGGCGCCACCGCTTTCCAGCGCGGCCTGGGCGCGATGCATGCTCTGGCGCATCCGCTGGGGGCGCTGTATGACGCCCACCACGGCACCCTCAATGCGATCCTGATGCCCTATGTACTGCGCGCCAATCAGCAGGCGATCGGCGAGCCGATGGTGCGCCTGGGGCGCTATCTCGACCTGCGCCAGCCGGGTACCGCGGCGGTGATCGACTGGGTGCTGGAGCTGCGCGAGCGGCTGGCGATCCCGCATACCCTGGCAGCGCTAAAGATCGATGCCCAGCAGGCCGACAAGGTCGGGCAGATGGCGGTGGCCGACCCCTCGTCGGGTACCAACCCGATCGCCTTCGACGCCAATCAGTATCGCGACATCTTCGTCGCGGCGGTGGAGGGGCGTCTTTGAGCGATAGCTGCCAAGCGTGGCACACAATGTCGAGCAAGACTTGCAAAGAGGAGGCCGGGCGATGCGCATAGGGCTGCTGCAGTGCGACGATGTGGCGCCGGAGTTGATCGCGACTCACGGCAACTACCCGGCGATGTTCGAGGCGCTGTTCAAGCGCGTTGACCCGAGCCTCGAATTTCGCGTCTGGCGCTGCCTCGACGGCGAGATCCCCGACGACGTCGAGGCCGCCGACGCCTGGCTGACTACCGGCTCCAAGTTCGGCGTCAACGACGGCCTGGCGTGGGTCGATGCGCTGTGCGAGTTCGTGCGCCAGCTGTGGGACGCCGGCAAGCCGCTGGTAGGGGTGTGCTTCGGCCACCAGCTGATTGCCAAGGCGCTGGGCGGCGAGGTGGTCAAGAGCCCGCGGGGCTGGGGGGTGGGCATGTCGTTCAACTGCGTCAACGCGCGCACCGAGTGGATGCAGCCGTGGCAGCCCCATCTCGATCTGCTGGTCAGCCACCAGGACCAGGTCGAACGCCTGCCGCCGGAGGCGCGGGTGCTGGCCGGCAGCGACTTCTGCCCCTACTACCTGATGCAGGTCGGCGAGCACTTCCTCGGCGTGCAGGGGCATCCGGAATTTGCCAAGCCCTATTCGCATGACCTGATGCAACTGCGCCGTGAGCTGATCGGCGAGACGCGGGTCGTCGAGGGACTCGATTCGCTGGACGCTCCGCTGAATGCCGAGCTGACGGTGCGCTGGATATTGAACTTCATGCAGCAGGCTCGCTAGAGTCGAGGCATGACCGCGAGCGAAACCTGGCAGTGGCCGATGGCCGAACTCAGCGTGGGGTCGGCCAACCTGATCCTGCTGGGGATAATCCTGAGCGTCAGCATCGGGGTGGACGCGCTGGCCAGGCGCTGGCGCCTGCCGCGCATCTCGCTGCTGGTGCTGGTTGGCGTGGCCTTGGCGCTGGTCCAGCAGTTGCTGCTGGGGCGCGACGGCAGCGCGCCGCTGGGGGGCATGAGCGAGCCGCTGATCCACATGGCGCTGGTGCTGGTGTCGTTCCTGCTCGGCGGCGAGCTGACTCTCTCGCGGCTGCGCCGCAACGGCTGGCTGCTGGTAGTGATCTCGCTGTCAATCGTGCTCAGCGGTGCGCTGTTCGTCGGCGTGGGGCTGTGGCTGCTGGGCTTTCCGCTGGTGGTGGTGGTCGCCCTGGCGGCGATCTCGGTGGCCACCGAGCCGGCCGAGATCAGCGACGAGGTCTACGCCCGCGGCGATGCCCGCCTGCGCTCACGACTGCTGATGGGCATGGTGGCCATCGACGATGCCTGGGGGATCCTGCTGTTCGGGTTGGCCATGGCGCTGCTCGGCTGGCAGCTGACCGGCGACGGCAGCCTGGCGCTGGCCTACGCCGGCTGGGAGCTGGGCGGCGCGCTGGCGCTGGGCGCGGCCATCGGCCTGCCGGCGGCCTGGCTCACCGGCCGCCTGCGGCCCGGGGAGCCGACCCAGGTCGAGGCGTTTGCGCTGATCCTGCTGCTGACCGGCTTCTCCACCTGGCTCGAGGTGTCGGGGCTGCTGGCGGCGATGTTTGCCGGCGCCCTGGTGGCCAATCTCTCTTCCCACCACACCCGCTCGTTCCGCCAGGTCGAGCATATCGAGTGGCCATTCCTGGTGTTCTTCTTCGTGCTCTCCGGGGCCCACATCGATCTCAGCTATATGGGCGCGGCGCTGTGGCTGACACTGGCCTACATCGCGCTGCGCCTGACGGGGCGTTTCATGGGCGGGGCGCTAGGCGTGCAGCTGGTTGGGCGGGGCGGCGATCTGCCGCGGGACATCGGCCTGGCGCTGACGCCCCAGGCCGGTATCGCCATGGGCATGGCGCTGCTGGTGGTGGAGCGCTTTCCCGAGCACCGCTCGCTGCTGCTCTCAGCGGTGGTGGCCTCCACCGTGGTCTTCGAAGTGATCGGTCCGTTTTTGATACGCCGCGTGCTGCGCTGATTCAGCCCGCCCGCTGCATCAGTGTACCCGCCGGCCCAGTGCCCACACCTCGTCGATGGCCCAGCCGGTGTCCGACAGCACCAGCAGGTCGGCGTCGGCGCCCACCGTCAAACGCCCCTTGTGCGGCAGCTTGAGCGCCTCGGCGGCATTGCCGGCGGCGCACGGCAGCGCCTGCTCCAGCGGAATATCGTGGTGGGTGACGCACTCGCCGAGCACCTCGAACAGGCTGGCCAGGCGGCCGGGCTCGAGGCCCACGAAGCGGCGCTCGGCGTCGAACTGCGGCAGCGAGGCGTTGGCGTCCGAGGAGAGGCTGACCCGGGCCATGTCGACGCGGGCGTGGCGGGCACGGGCCACGGCCTCCGAGGCGGCCACCTCGCCGCCGGCCAGCAGGGCGTCGGTGGTGCTGGTGGTGAAGTCGATGCGACCGCCCTCGCGGGCGAAGCGCAGGCCGTCCTCGAACAGCGTCGCGGTGCGGTTGATATGCGTGGGGTAGAACTGCGACAGCGGGATGGCGCTGCTGCGGGCTACCTCGCGCAGCGGCTCGAGGTGGCTCTCGGCATCGCCGGTATGGATGAAGACGATCCCCGCCTTGCCGGCCAGCAGCCCGGCGGTGCGCGCCTCCGAAGCCAGCCGGGTCAGCTCCTGGGCGCTGGGCTGCGAGCCGCGGTGGTCGCTGATGGCGACTTCACCGACGCCGATGAACTCGGGAATATAGAGAATATCGCTGGCCACCGAACCGGTCAGGGTCACCGGCGGCAGCTGGTAGGAGCCGGTGTAGGCGTAGACGCTCAGGCCGGCGGCGGTGAGCTCCCGCGCCTTGCCGATCAGGTTGGACGGGGTGCGGGTCAGGGCATCGGTACCCAGCGCCGCCACCAGGGTGGTAACGCCGGAGGCGAGGGCATCGGCGCTGGTCAGCTCCGCGGTGCGGGTGCCGAAACCGCCTTCGCCGCCGCCGCCGGTGATATGCACCAGCGGGTCGACCAGGCCGGGGATCACCCGGCGTCCACCGAGGTCGATTACCTCGACGGCGCTCCCCTCAACGGGGGGCGTATCCTGTGCAGCAGTGATCGCGGCGATGCGGCGATCGGCGATCAGCAGGTGGCAGAGCCCCAGCGGCTCTGGGGCGTAGAGGCGTGCATTCTTGAGCAGTGTCAGCATGGTCGTTCTCTGGGGGGCGGGTAACCCACGACGCGGCCCTGCGGCCGGCGTCGTGGGGCTCAAGTGACGTTACAGTTTTACGTCGTAGCTGAAGTAACGCTGCATGATCTCATCATAGGTGCCGTCCTCCTTGAGCGCCGCCAGGGCCTCGTTGAAGCGCTCGGCGAGTGCTTCGTCGCGGGGGCGGAAGGCGACGCCGACGCCCTGGCCGAAGATGTGCTCGGGCTCCTTGATGAAGTCGCTGATGCGCTGGAAGTCGCTGCCTTCGGTATCGATCTCGATGGCCGCTTCGGCGATCGGGTAGTCCATGAAGCTCAGGTCGAGGCGCCCGGCGCGCAGGTCGGTGACCACGTCGTCGACGCCGGTGTAGCGGCGAATGTCGAGCACGTCGCCGTACAGCTCGGTGACGTAGTTGTCCTGCAGGGTGGCGCGCTGCACGCCCACCGTCAGGCCGGCAAGGCTGTCGCGGTCGTCAATGTCGATGTCGTGCTCGTGGGTGGTGATCCAGGCGCTGGGGGTGGTGTAGTAGGGCTCGGAGAACAGCACTCGCTGGGCGCGCTCCTCGGTGATCGCCATCGACGACATGATGGCGTCGTAGTTGCGCGCCATCAGGCCGGGGATGATGCCGTCCCAGTCCTGCTCGACCCAGGTGCAGCTGATCTCGAGATAGTCGCAGACCGCTTCGCCCAGTTCGATCTCGAAGCCGGTCAGTTCGCCGTCGGCCTGGCGATACATGAAGGGCTCGTAGGGAATGTCGACGCCGAGGCGGATTTCGTCGTAGTCGCGGGCCTGGGCGGTGCCGGTGATCAAGGTGGCGCCGAGCGCAGCGCTCAGCAGTAGCGTGGAATAATGCATGGGAATCTCCATGGGTCTAGTCTTTTCAGATAGAGCCTAGGTCGCCGCGCGGTGGCAGCTTGTGATTGTTGGTACGTAGGACGTTGCCGCTGAGGCAGCCGATGGGTCACACCTGGGCATTGGGCCGGGCAGGGTTCATCGCGGTGTCAGCGGTGATATCGGGCACGCAAGTGCCGAGTGGCCAGGGCTGGCCGGGGGAGGGCTATTCGTCGAACCATTCGCTGAGATAGAAGCTCTCAACGAAACTCGCCTGGACGATCCTGGGGTGGAAAGTCATGGAAGTGGACCTCTTGGGGTGTCGATGCCACCTGGAAAACATGCGCGATTGCACGGGATGTGTCAAGCGGCCCCGCCGGTGGGAGGGGCCTGAAACACAGGCGCAGTAAGCTGCCTTATTCGCTGAAGTAGCGGTCGTGGATCTCGTCGTAGACGCCGCTCTCCTGGAGCTCGGCGAGGGCCGTGTTGAAGCGCTCGGCGAGTGCCTCGTCGCGGGGCCGGAAGGCGATGGCAATGCCGTCACCGAAATACTCGTAGGGCTCGCGAATCATCTCGCCGACCACGCGGTAGTCGCCGCGCTCGCTGTCGAGCAGGGTAGTCTTGCCCACCGGGTAGTTGACGAACACCAGGTCGAGACGCCCCGACTCCATGTCGAGCAGCATGTCGTCGGCGGTGGCATAGCGGCGCACATTGGCCACGTCACCGTAGAAGTCGGTGGCGTAGCTGTCCTGCAGCGTGCCGCGCTGTACGCCCAGGGTCAGGCCGTCGAGGGTCTGCTCGTCCGGTGTTTCGATCTCGCTCTGCGCCGGGGCGAACCACGCCGAGGGCACCGTCAGGTAGGCATCCGAGAACAGCACTTGCTCGCGGCGCTCCTCGTTGATGGTCATCGACGACATGATGGCGTCGTAGTTGCGCGCCATCAGGCCGGGAATGATGCCGTCCCACTGCTGCTCGATCCACTCGCAGGTGATGCCCATCTGCTCGCACAGGGCGTTGCCGAGATCGATATCGAAGCCGGTCAGCTCGCCGTCCGGGGTGCGGTACTCCATCGGCTCGTAGGGCACGTCGACGCCGAAGCGCACGTGGTCATAGCTGTCGCGGGCCTGGGCACTGCCGGCCACCAGGGCGGCGCCGAGCAGGGTGATGCCAAGATAGCGGTACATGAGAACGTCCTTATTGTTGTGAAAAAAGCAAAATACTGCCGAGCTTGCGGGGGCAAGTTCGGCAATGGGTAGGCTGGAAAACGCTCCCGGCGCAGCCGGGAGCGCAGATCGAGATTACTCGTCGTCGCCGAAGTAGCGCTCGTAGATCTCGTCGTAGGTGCCGTCGTCCTGGAGGGTGGCCAGGGCCTCGTTGAAGCGCTCGGCGAGTGCCTCGTCACGCTGGCGGAAGGCGATGCCGAAGCCGTCGCCGAAGTACTCCTTGGGCTCGGTGATCATCTCGCCGACCACCTTGTAGTCGCGGCTCTCGCTGTCGAGCAGGGTCGACTTGCCCACCGGGTAGTCGAGGAACACGATATCCAGGCGGCCGGCCTGCATGTCCAGCACCATGTCGTCGGCGGTGGAGTAGCGGCTGACGTTTGCTACGCTGCCGAACATGTCGGTGGCGAAGTTGTCCTGCAGGGTGCCGCGCTGCACGCCGATGGTCTTGCCGTCGAGGCTCTCCTCGGTGGCGTCGTCGAGCTCGCTGTCGGCAGGGGCGAACCAGGCCGACGGCGGGGTGAAGTAGGGGTCGGAGAACAGCACCGTCTGGCGGCGCTCGTCGTTGATGGTCATCGACGACATGATGGCGTCGTAGTTGCGCGACATCAGGCCGGGGATGATGCCGTCCCACTCCTGGACGATCCACTCGCAGGTAATGCCGATCTCTTCGCACAGGGCGTTGCCGAGGTCGATATCGAAGCCGGTCAGTTCACCGTCAGGGGTGCGATATTCCATCGGCTCGTAGGGTACGTCGACGCCGAAACGCACGTGGTCGTAGTCGCGGGCCTGGGCGCTGCCGGCGACCAGCGCGGCGCCGAGAATCGAGACAGTCAGCAGTTTTTTCATGATGCATTTCCGTGTTGTTGTCGGGGTCACTCGAAGGTGAGAACTCGGCCACATTAGCGCAGCTCGCGGTTGGCCGGAAGAGGGAATTTGGCCTTGTGGGGCCAAATTCCCAACGCTCGTTTGACGGCTGTCGTCATGCCGGCTTGAGATGCGCCAGCAGCCGCTTCTCGAGGAAGCGGAAGAAGTAGAGGATGGCGAAGGTCAGGCACAGATAGATCGCCGCCACGAACAGGAAGGCCTCGAAGGGGGCGTAGAAGCGCGCGTAGACGAAGCGTGCCGCGCCGGTCAGGTCCATCAGCGTGACCACGCTGGCGATGGCACTGGCATGCAGCATGAAGATCACCTCGTTACCGTAGGCCGGCAGCGCGCGACGAAAGGCGCTGGGCAGCACGATTCGCCGCATGGTCAGGGCATTGGACATGCCGTAGGCGCGCGCCGCCTCGATCTCGCCGCGGGAGGTGGCCTTGATCGCACCGCGAAAGATCTCGGTGGTGTAGGCCGCGGTGTTGAGGGTGAAGGCGATCAGTGCCGGGTAGAAGGCCTCGCGCAGCAGCGGCCAGAAAATCGACTCCTGAATACCGTCCACGAACACCACCCCGTAGTAGATGATGTAGAGCTGGATCAGTAGCGGCGTGCCGCGGAAGACGTAGGTATACAAGTAGATCGGCAGGCTGATCCAGCGGTGTCGCGAGCTGCGGCCGATGGCCAGCGGTACCGCCAGCACCAGGCCGGCGAGCAGCGACAGGAACACCAGCTGGCTGGTGGTCACCAGGCCGTCCCAGTAGTAGCCCAGGGTCTGGGGAGTGAAGATCAGGTTGCCGTCGAGCAGGTCGGTGAACCAGGTCGTGAGTTCCATGTCAGTGCCCTCCGAAGCCGACGTTATAGCGCTTCTGCAGGCGCACGAAGATCAACTCCGAGACGCTTGCGATGGCCAGGTAGACCAGCGCCACGGGAATCAGGAACACGAACGGCTCGTGGGTGGCGCGGGATGCCTCGGCGGCTACCCGTACCATGTCCGACAGGCCGATTACCGAGACCAGTGCGGTGGTCTTGAGCAGCACCATCCAGTTGTTGGAGAGGCCGGGCAGGGCGTGGCGCATCATCAGCGGGAAGCGGATGCGGCGAAACACCAGCCAGTTGCTCATGCCGTAGGCACGCCCCGCCTCGATCTGGCCCTCGTCGACGGCCAGGAAGGCGCCGCGGAAGGTTTCGCCCATGTAGGCGCCGAAGATGAAGCCGATGGTCAGCACCCCGGCGGCAAAGGCGTTGAGGTTGACGTACCAGTCCACTCCGAAGCGGTCGTAGAGCGCGTCGGTCGCCACGTTGAGCGCCATCTGGCCGCCGAAGAACAGCAGCATCATCAGCACCAGGTCGGGCACGCCGCGAATCACCGTGGTGTAGAGGGTGGCGATCTTGTGCAGCAGCCAGTTGCGCGACATCTTGGCGCTGGCGGTGAGCAGCCCCAGCACGATGGCCAGGACCAGCGACAGCAGCGCCAGCTGGATGGTCACCCCGGCGCCTTCGATCAGCCGCGGGCCGTAGCCTTGCAGGTCAAGCATGGGAGTCTCCCGCGGTCAGTACTTGGGCGCCAGGAACTGCTGGAGGCGCGGTGAACTTGGATTGGCCAGGATCTCCTGAGGCGGGCCGGCTTCCTCGATCACGCCTTGGTGCAGGTAGATCACCTGGCTGGAGACATCCCGGGCGAAGCCCATTTCGTGGGTTACCACGATCATGGTGCGGCCTTCATTGGCCAGGTCGCGCATCACCTTGAGCACGTCGCCGACCAGTTCCGGGTCGAGCGCCGAGGTGGGCTCGTCGAACAGCATCACTTCCGGGTCCATGGCCAGCGCCCGGGCGATCGCGCCGCGCTGCTGCTGGCCCCCCGACATCTGTGCCGGATAGGCGTTGGCGCGGGCCGTCAGGCCGACCCGCTCGAGCAGCGCATGGGCGTGTTCAAGGGCTTCCTTCTTGGGCTTGCCTAGCACGTGAATCGGCGCCTCGATGATGTTCTCGAGCAGCGTCATGTGCGCCCACAGGTTGAAGCTCTGGAAGACCATCGACAGCTTGGCACGCATGCGCACCACCTGCTTCCAGTCGGCCGGCTCGCGGCCGCGCCGGGTCTGCTTGAAGCGGATCTCTTCGCCATGCATCAGCAGGTCGCCTTCGTCGGGCTGCTCGAGCAGGTTCATGCAGCGCAGGAAGGTACTCTTGCCGGAGCCGGAGGCGCCGATCAGCGTGATGACATCACCCTTGTGGGCTTGCAGAGAGAGGCCTTTGAGTACCTCGGTGTCGCCGAAGCGCTTCTTGATATTGCGCGCTTCGAGGGGCATTGGCGTTGCGGCCATTATAGTAAGCTCCAGTACATGGGATGCCGCTCGTGAGGCGGCCCCTGAGTCAGCGTGGCTGGCGCGAAAAGGGGGCGATTCTATCAGGCCAGCTAAGCCTGGGCAGGACCGATCGCAAGGAACGCCGTTCGACTTTGGTCTAGGTCGTAAGAGGGTGGAATCATCATAAATCTCCAAGCTGTTGTTGTAATGTGGAAAATCGTCTTGCCAATGGGTGGATTGGTGCGTGAATCCGCTAGCGGCGGGGCTCTCCTGACGGTGTCTCGCTGGCTCTGACCAGCAGTGCCGCGCGGGCACCGAGTTCGACCTCGGCGTTGGGGAAGACCACCGCCAACGGCTGCTCTCCGACCACGCAGTCGCCGGCCACGGCGTCACGGGCCAGGCAGCTGCCGGGCGAGAATTCTGTGAAGTTGGCCACGTTGTCGGCGAAGCATAAGCGGAAATCTTCAGCGTGGCGCATCAGCTCCTGCTCGACGCGGAAGAAGGCCATGCGTGTCGGGTCGCCCCGCTGGGGCTCGCGACCCTCCAATAGGGCTTCGAGGAGGTGGCGCAGCGGGCGCAGGGCGGCCATGTCATTGTGCCCGAAGGGGGCGACCCGGCCCAGCTCGAGAGTGAAGGCCTGGGCGCCGTGGTAGTGCTTCGAGTAGTGCGAGAAGGTCCAACTGTGCTGGTGCTGGTGGAGTACCGCCTGCATCTCGGCGGCGGCCAGCCACTGCCACTGCAAGGGGGCGGTAGGCGAATCGGCATAGGGTTCGACGGCGAAGCGCGGATAGCGGCTGTCGCGGATCGCGGTGTGCATATCGTAATGCAGCCGTGGCAGCTCGGCGTGGCGCTGGTAAAAGTCATCGACGCTGGCCATCAGCTCGCGTGCGCGCTCCGGCTCGTCGCCTTCGAGGCTGAGATCACGGCGAAACAGCCGGTTGAGGTTGGTGGTGATAAAGCGCTTCGAGTGGCGAATTGCCGGGATATTGCCAAGCAGCACCAGCAGTGGGGCGCCGAGTCGCAGTTGACCGGCCTCGAGGCGCGCCAGGAGTTCACCGACCAGCTCGATGGGGGCTGTCTCATTACCGTGAATACCGGCGGAGATCACGCAGGCGTGGGCGCCGCTGGCCGGCGTCTCGGGGGTCAGCTCGAGGATGCCGGGGCCGTGGCAATCGAAGCTGCCGGTCGTGAGACGCCCGGTGCGGATGGCGCCTGCGTTGCCGTCCAGGGTCAGGTCGAGCCAGTCGCTCAGCATGCGGTGATCTCGTGTGGATGGTCAGAGTGTGCCCCACCATCCGAGTCGCCGCCCGCGGCGGCAAGCGTCCACGTCGAGCTGATGAAAAAGCCGGGTGCCAGAATGAAAACCCCGGCGCTGCCTCAGCGAGCGGGGCAGGCCTCGCCCTGCTCCACCTCGATCAGCTCGTCGACGGCGAAGTCGAGGTCTTCAGCGGTGTCGCGCAGCTGCCGGTAGGTGGCGTCGTCGAGCTCGGGGTCGCGGGCCAGGATCCACAGGTAGTCGCGGTTGGGGCCGGTGACAAGGGCATACTGGTAGTCATCGTCTAGCTCGAGGATGTTGTAGCCGCCGAAGAAGGGGCCGAAGAAGCTTACCTTGAGGCGCCCGACGTCCTCCTCGCCGATGAAGTAGGCGCGACCCTCGGCCTCGTCCCACGCCTGATCCTCGAGGTTGTAGCCGCGGTTGATGACGCGTACGCCGTCATCGTCGCGCAGCGAGTAGTCGGCGGTCACGCAGTCCAGGCCGCGCTCGAAGGAGTGGTCGAGACGGGCAATCTCGTACCATTGGCCGAGATAGCGCTCGAGCTCGAAGCCGGTCACAGGCTGGGTGCCGCTAGGGATGCCGGTACAGCCCGCCAAGAGCAGTGCCATGGCGACGGGCAGAGCAATGGTGTGCCGGCGAGGCACCCCGTCACGAATGCGGCTGCGAGAACTCGGCTGCCTCATGCCTGGCGCAGCCGCGCCATTTCCTGGCGGTAGTCGTCGGCCAGGTCGGTCTTCTGCTGCGCTTCCAGGCCGCGGCCTGCCAGCTGGAACACCTCCTGCTCCTCCTCGTCGAGGTGGTGGGTCACCAGGTGCTGCAGCGACTTGGCATGGGTCAGCCAGGCGGGAGAGTCGAACTCGGTGGCGTCCAGGGTCTCGATCAGCTCGTCGATCTCATGGTGCTCGGCCACACTGTGGCGCGCCTTCTCCTGGGTCAGATCGATGGCCATCATCGGGATGTACAGCGCACGCTCCTCGGCGGCAGCGTGATGCGTCAGCTCGGCGCGTACCTGGCGGTAGAGGTCACGGCGCGCCTGGGTATCGCCGTGGGTGGCCACCAGCTGCTCGAGCAGATCGCGTTGGGTGTCGTGGTCGTGGCGTAGCGCTTCGAAGATTGTCACAGTCGAGCTCCTTGCGTAGGTCGAAACGTGCAGCAGCGCCGATAGCTGCTGATGAATTCCTTCTCGTGGCTGATTGTCGTTGTGCCACTTTCAGGGACAGCGCCGGCCAGGCGGGGTTCCCGGGGTGGACGTGTCGATAAAATCGCACCGAGCTGTCGAAATCATTCGCTTTTTCTCATTCACGGCTGCGCTATTGTATGGCCATACATCAACCGACGATGCGAGGTTTACCGCGATGACCAAGGTACTGGTACTTTACTACTCCATGTATGGCCACATTGACACCATGGCCAAGGCCGTTGCTGAAGGCGCAGCCAAGGTCGCGGGCGTCGAGGTGACCGTCAAGCGCGTACCGGAAACCATGAGCGCCGAAGCGCTGGCCAACGCCGGTGGCAAGCAGGGCTACGACACCCCGGAAGCGTCTCCCGCCGAGCTTGCCGACTATGATGCGGTGATCTTCGGCACGCCGACGCGCTTCGGCAACATGGCCGGCCAGCTGCGTACCTTCCTCGACCAGACCGGCGGCCTGTGGGCCAAGGGCGCGCTGCGCGGCAAGGTGGCTAGTGTGTTCACCTCTACCGGTACCGGCGGCGGCGACGAGATGACCATTACCTCGACCTGGACCACCCTGGCCCACCACGGCATGGTCATCGTGCCGATCGGCTACGGTATCGAAGAACAGTTCGATATTTCCAAGGTCAGCGGTGGCACCCCCTACGGCGCCGCCACCATCGCCGGCGGCGATGGCTCGCGCCAGCCCGACGAGCGCGAGCTGAAGATCGCTCGTTTCCAGGGCGAGCACGTGGCCGGCATCGCCGCCAAGCTCAAGGGCTGATCCAGACCCACGCAGCGAATCTGGAAGTTGCAGACGTACAGCCCCCACCGGCGTGAGCCGGTGGGGGCTGTCTGGTGCTGGGCTTGGCGTTGGCGTGCTGCCTTAGCCGGCGATCTTCTCGGCGATGGCGCGACCCAGGCTCTCGGTGGTGCCCTGGCCGCCGACGTCCGGCGTCAGCACACCCTGGTCACCGCTGGCGAGCACCGCTTCGATGGCCTTGAGCATGGCGTCGGCGGCCTCCTGATGGCCGAGGTGCTCGAGCATCATGGCGCCTGACCAGATCTGGCCGATGGGGTTGGCGATGCCCTTGCCGGCGATATCCGGGGCGCTGCCGTGAACCGGCTCGAACAGGCTGGGGAACTTGCCCTCGGGGTTGATGTTGGCCGAGGGGGCGATACCGATGGTGCCGGTGCAGGCCGGGCCGAGGTCGGAGAGGATGTCGCCGAACAGGTTGCTGCCCACCACCACATCGAACCAGTCCGGGTGCAGCACGAAGTTGGCGGTGAGGATATCAATGTGGAACTTGTCCACGGCGATTTCCGGATAGCCCTTGGCCATGGCCTCCACGCGCTCGTCCCAGTAGGGCATGGTGATCGAGATGCCGTTGGACTTGGTGGCCGAGGTGAGTTTCTTCCGCGGCCGGGTCTGGGCCAGGTCGAAGGCGTACTTGAGCACCCGGTCGATGCCGGTGCGGGTCATCACGGTGTCCTGGATCACCACTTCGCGGTCGGTGCCTTCGAACATCTTGCCGCCGACGCTGGAGTACTCGCCCTCGGTGTTTTCGCGCACCACGTAGAAGTCGATATCGCCGGGCTGGCGGCCGGCCAGCGGACTCTTGATGCCGGGCATTAGCTTGCACGGGCGCAGGTTGATGTACTGGTCGAACTGGCGGCGGAACTGCAGCAGCGAGCCCCACAGCGAGATATGGTCGGGCACCTTCTCCGGCCAGCCCACCGCGCCGTAGAACAGCGCATCGAAGTCCTTGAGCTGCTCGAACCAGTCGTCGGGCAGCATCTTGCCGTGCTCGAGATAGTAATCGCAGCTGCCGAACTCGAAGGTCTGGCAGTCGAGGTCGATATTGAAACGCTTGGCGGCGGCTTCGAGGGCGCGCAGGCCCTCGGGAATCACTTCGGTGCCGATGCCGTCACCGGCGATCACGGCGATACGATGGGTCATGGTCGGGTCCTCGGGTCAGTGGTTGGGCGTCATGAAGCGCAGCAGGCGCTCGAGCAGTGCTTGCGGCGCCTCCTCGGGGATGTAGTGGCCGCAGGGCAGGGCCTCGCCCTCGACCCTCTCTGCCACGGCGCGCCACTCCGCCAGCGGCTCGAAACAGCGCTCGATGATGCCGTGCTTGCCCCACAGTACGCTGACAGGGCAAGTGATGCGCCGCCCGGCCTCGCGGTCGGCACGATCGTGCTCCAGGTCGATGCCGTTGCTGGCGCGGTAGTCTTCGCACAGGGCGTGGGCCGCACCGGGCTGGGCCAGGCAGCGCTGGTACTCGGCGATGGCCGCGGGGTCGAAGGCCTCCAGACTGGCATGCCGCCCGCCCATGGTGCGGGTGATGTAGTCGGCAGGCGAGGCCTCGATCAGGGTTTCCGGCAGCGGCGCCGGCTGGATCAGGAAGAACCAGTGGAAGTAGGCCGTGGCGAAGGTGCGGTCGGTCTGTTCGTACATGGCCAGGGTCGGGGCGATATCCAGTAGCATCAGCTTTTCCACTGCTTCTGGGTGATCCATGACCAGGCGGTGGGCGACGCGGCCGCCGCGGTCGTGGCCGCAAAGGAAGAAGCGTTCGAAGCCAAGCTCGCGCATCACCGCGAGCTGATCGTCGGCCATGGCGCGCTTGCTGTAGTTGGCATGGTCGGGTTCGCCGGGCGGCTTCGACGAGTCGCCGTAGCCGCGCAGGTCGGTGACCACGACGGTGAAGTGGTTGGCCAGCGTCGCTGCTAGACGATGCCAGATCACATGCGTCTGGGGATGGCCGTGGAGCAGCAGCAGGGGTGGGCCTGAGCCGCCGATGCGGCCATGGATGTCGACGTCGCCATGGGCGATGTCGAATGAGCGGAATCCCTCGAACATGGCTACTGCCTCCCGATCTTGAATACCCCCAGTCTAGTCCTTGGCTTCATGGAGATAATCGGGCTAAATGGAAAACCATTGTTGAATTAAAGTAGAGAGTGTCGTGGCCCAGCTCGACGATCTAGCCTTCTTCCAGCAGCTGGCCCGGGCCGGCAGCCTGACCGCCACATCGCGTGCCACAGGGCTGTCGCTGTCGGCGGTGAGCAAACGGCTCAAGCTGCTCGAGGCGCGCCTCGGTGTACCGCTTGCCCACCGCACTACCCGACGCCTGACGCTGACCGCTGAGGGGGAGCTCTACCTGGCTCGCGGCGCGCTGATCCTCGACGAACTGGAGGCCCTCGAGGGTGCGCTGCTCGAGACACGCAGCGGAAACAGCCAGGGCCAGCTCTCGGGCCGGCTGCGGGTCAATGCCACCTTCGGCTTCGGGCGCCGCCATGTGGCGCCGCTGCTATCGAATTTCTGCGCCAGCCACCCGCGGCTCGACGGCTGGCTGGAGCTGACCAACTTTCCGCTCAATCTTGGCGACCACGGTTTCGATGTCGGCATTCGCGTTGGCGAGCCCCCCGATTCGCGGCTGGTGGCACGGCGTATCCTCGCCAACCGCCGCGTGCTGTGTGCCGCCCCCGACTATGTGGCCAGTATGCCGGCACTCGACTCTCCCGCCGACCTGGTGGGCCACCCCTGCCTGGTGATTCGCGAGAACGACAGCGACTTTCCGCTATGGCGCTTCGAGCGCGATGACGACCCCCAGGTCGTACAGTCGGTAAAGGTCAGCGGGCGGCTGGCGAGCAATGATGGCGAGGTAATCACCCGGCTGGCGCTGGACGGTCACGGGGTGATGCTGCGCTCATGGTGGGACGTCCACGACCACCTGGCCAGCGGCGCGCTGGTGGCGCTGCTGCCCGGGTGGCGAGGCGTGCGCGCGGACTTCTATGCGGTGTACGAGCAGCGCCGGCAGGTGCCGGCGCGGATTCGCGCCTTTATCGAGCATCTCGAAGGCGAGATGGCCGGCAGGGTGCCGGCGCCGCCCGATGAGTAGCATTTCTGCTATGGTAAGTGACGTTTTCGCCCGCCGAGGCTAATGCGAGGATGCCTCCTGCATGACCACCAAGAAACCTTCCTTCGTCACTCTGATCCGGTCGGCCCTGCCCACCTTGCACCCGACGGAGCGCCGCCTGGCCGAGTTCATCCTCGACTTTCCCGGCGAGTTGGCCAGCTACAATGCCTCGGAGCTGGCGGGACTCGCCAAGGTCTCTAATGCCACCGTGACCCGCTTCATCAAGAAGCTGGGCTACCGGTCGTATGAAGAGGCACGTCAGCACGTGCGGGCTAATCGTGAAGAGGGCGCAGCGCTGCTGCTGGTGGAAGGCAAGCAGGTCGACTCCGAGAACAGCCGGTTTCTGCAGCACGTCGGCCAGGCCATTGCCAACCTGCAGCAGGTCGGGACGAGTGTCTGCCAGCGAGAGGTGGATGAGGTGGCACAGGCCATGCTCGCGTCGCGGCGGGTGTGGATCATCGGCTTTCGCAGCAGCCACGCCTTCGCCGAATACCTCAACTGGCAGATCCTTCAGGTGCTCGAGCACACGGCACTGCTGCCCAAGGCTGCGGAGACCCTGGCCGAGAGTCTTGTCAGCATTACCGCCGAGGACTGCGTCGTGCTGTATGGCATGAAACGGCGTGCGGCTCAGTTGAGCGGCGTGGCCGAGCAGCTGGTGCGCAGCGGAGCTCGCGTGCTCTACATCACCGACGAGAGCGCCTCTCGAGAGCCTCATTTCACCTGGCATTTCCGCTGCCGCACGGCCGCACCAGGTCCGCTGTTCAACCACGTGTCAGTGCTGGCCCTCAGCCACTACCTGGCCACTCGGGTTCTCGAGCTCTCTGGCGCCGCAGGACGCCAGCGAATGAGTGAGATCGAGGCCATTCACGAGGCGCTCGACGAGTTGCAGTGAGCCAGGCCGGTGCACACTGTGGCAAAAATGCACGCCTGTTGTGCATTTTTGCCACCCGTGGCGGCATTTTCATCTACCCTGTTCAGGCGCTTTTCCGGCATAACTAATTGCCGAGCAACATGAAAATAAATTTTCTGCAAGTCTTGGTATGAAAATTGGATTTCCTTTGGTGTCCGTTGCTGGTATCCCTAACGACAACACCAGAGGTTCTACCATGATCACTCGTCTGCATTTCCCGCGTTTCAGTCCGACACACCTGGCGGCTGCTACCTCTCTGGCAGCGCTTGCCGCCGTGCCAACGGCCTTTGCCAGTCCCATCGAGATCCAGATCAACAGCACACACTCGTCGGGTTCCTTTGCCCACACCTTCCTGGAGGAGTTCAGCGAGCGGCTGGAGGAAGAGGCACCGGGACGCTTCGACGTGCGTCTGTTCATGGGCGGTACGCTGGGTGGCGAGGATGATGTACTGCAAGGGCTGGGGATGGGCACTCACCATGCTTCCCTGGCGGCCTCGGCGACGTCGCAGTTCAATGCCAGAACCGGCATCTTCGATCTGCCCTACCTGTTCGAGGATCGCGACGACGTGGCCTATTTCGTCGACAGCGAAGCGGGTGACATGCTGCGCGAGGGCTTCGAGGGCACCGGCATGCGTCTGCTGGCGATGTGGGACAACGGCTTTCGCAATATCACCAACAACGTCAGGCCAGTCGTGGTGCCTGAGGACCTCGACGGCCTGCGTATCCGCACCCCTAACAATCGCCAGCGGGTGACCATGTTCAACCATCTGGGTGCCAACGCCACGCCGCTGGCCTTCGGCGAGGTCTACTCGGCCCTGGATCAGGGCGTGATCGATGGCCAGGAAAATCCTGCCCACGTGGTGCAGACGGCGCGCCTCGACGAGGTACAGGACTATCTCTCGGTTTCCAACCACGTCTACCTGCCCACTTTTCTGCTGTTCGGCGAGCCCTTCCTCAACCGCCTGGATGATCAGGATGTCGAGATACTCGAGCAGGTAGCCCAGGACATGGCGTCCTGGACCTTTACCTGGGGCGAAGAGACCGATGCGGCGGTGCTGTCCGAGCTGGAAGACAGCATCGAGATCAGCCAGATCGATTTCGCCGCGTTTCAAGAAGCCGCTGCCGGCCTCTACGAGGACCCCATCTTCGTCGAAGCCATCGGCCAGGACATGATCGATGTCACGCTCGATGTCATGAGCCAGCGCTAGGAGAAGTCTTATGACACCGAACGTGTTTCAGGGAATTGAGCGCGCTACCGTGCGCCTTCTCGACAGCATGGTGGTCGCGTTGGCCGGCCTGCTGCTGGTACTGCTCAACTACGCGGTGTTCTCGCGTTTCGTACTGAACGCCTCGGTGTCATGGGGGGAGGAACTGCCGGCCAACCTGCTGGCAGTTCTCACCTTCATCGGTGCTGCCTACCTGACCAAGATCAACGAACATCTCGGCTTCGACAGCGTGCTGCGCCTCATGCCGCTGGCCGTGCAGCGGGTACTATTGTGCATCAATCAGGCCTTGATGCTGGTCTTTGCCCTGGTGGTCGCTTACTACGGCATGCACGCCAGTCTGGGCTTCCACGGACGCTCGCTGATCTCCATCGACCTACCCATGGCATTGTTCCGCTGGGCGATGCCGCTCGGCTGCGGCCTGATCGCCATCATCTGCGCGACCCGGTTGTTCGGACTGGCCACCGGCAAGATTGCCCCCAATGAACTCTACCCGGAGACCGACTGATGCCTCTGGACCCTGGCTACCTGATTCTGACGATGCTGGTGATCTTCCTGCTCACCGGCATGCCCATCGCCTTCGTGCTGGGCGTGACCGCGATGGTCATGATCCTGCTCGACCCCAACGTGATGCCCCAGATTATGGGTATGGTGCCCTTCGGTGGGGCCAACAACTATCTGCTGGTGGCGGCGCTGCTGTTCATGGTCGCCGGCGAGGTGATGAATCAGGGGCGCATCGCCGAGCGCCTGATCAACTTCGCGAGCTCCCTGGTTGGGCATATTCGCGGCGGGCTGGCCCACGTCAATATTCTTACTTCGCTGTTCTTCTCCGAGATTTCCGGCACCGCGACATCGGACGCTGCGGCGATTGGCTCGGTGATGATCCCGCAGATGAAAAAGCGCGGCTACTCCGTGGCCTTCGCAGCGGCAGTCACCGCGACCTCGGCGACCATGGCGATCATCGTGCCGCCGAGCCTCAATCTGATCCTCTACGCCTATGTCTCCGACACCTCCATTGCCCAGCTCTTCGCGGCGGGTATCGTGCCTGGCTTCGTGGTCTGCTTTGCACTGATGTTCACTGCCTACGTGATCTCGGTGCGTCAGGGCTATCCCATCGAGGGTAAGTTCGTGTTCAAGAACATGATCGATACCGGGCGCGAGGCCATCATCCCCATCACCCTGCCGATCCTGATCCTGGGCGGTATTCTGGGCGGCATCTTCACGCCCACCGAGGCTGGGGCGGTGGCGGCCCTGTGGGCGATCATCCTGGCGACCCTCTACTATCGGTCACTGACCTTCCGCGCGCTCCTCGATACCCTGCGTATCGCCGGCAAACGTAGCGCCATGCTGATGTTCATCGTTGCCACCTCGACGCTGCTGGGCTGGTACCTGACCAACAAGGGCATTCCCCAGGACATTGCCCAGGGGATTCTGGGTATCTCCGACAACTACTGGGTCGTGCTGCTGGCGATCAATATCTTCTTCCTGCTGGCGGGCACCATCGTCCACGGTACGCCGGCGATTCTGATGCTGGTGCCGATTTTCCTGCCGCTCGCCGACCAGCTGGGCATCGACCGGGTGCACTTCGGGCTGATCGTGACCATCAATCTGGGCATTGGCCAGCAGACGCCGCCGGTGGCCTCGGTGGTGCTTGTCACCTGCTCGATTGCGCGCATCAGCATCGGCGCAATCATCCCGTCGCTGGCCTGGTTTCTGCTCGCCATGCTGGTGGTACTAGCGCTGATCAACGTGTTCCCGGCGCTGTCGCTGTGGCTGCCGTCGATCATTCTTTAACCAGACACGGATACGTCTATGCGACTACTGGTCATCAACCCCAACTCCTCGTCCGGCGTGACCCGTCATATCGGTGCGGCCGCCAGGCTTGCTGCGCTGCCGGGGGATGAGATCGTCGTCACTCAAGCCGATGGCGCGCCGCCGCTGATTGTCGATGACGGCGATGCACGGCTGGCCGAGCAGGCCGTGGTGGATACGGTGCTGGCGATGGGAGACGGGTTCGACGGCATTATCGTGGCCTCCTTTGGTGACACCGGGGCAGCGGCACTGCGACGGGTCGTCGACTGTCCGGTGGTGGGCATTGGCCACGCCTCCTTGCTCACCGCCAGCGCTCTGGGTGGCCCCTTCGCTGTGGTCTCCTTTGCCACCGCGGTGGTGCCCGCCATGCAGCAGTTGGTGGAGAGCTATGGCATGCAGGCGTGGCTCAGCGGTATCCATGTGGTCGATTTGCCGCTGCCCGAGGACCCCGGTGAGATCCAGTCGGCACTGGAGGGGCCGCTACGGGAACGCTGCAGGGAGGTGGCGGCACGGAACGAGTGCCGCAGCATTATCCTTGGCGGCGGACCGCTGGCGGGGTTGGCGTTGCGCCTGGCGCCTTCGCTGCCGCTGCCGGTGATCGATGCCACCGTGGCCGCGGTGCAGTTGCAGCGAAGCCTGCAGTTCGGCCGCGGCGGTGGCCCCGCACAGCAGGCTTCTGATTGGCAGAGCAAGCCGCTATCGACTAACGGGACGCGCTGACGCATGGCACTGCATAACGATGCGATTGAGCAGGCGGCGAACCTGCTCGAGAGGGCTTGGCTGAGTGGCGAGCGGCTGGCTGCGCTGCCGGACACCTGTCGGCCCAAGGATCGGGCCCAGGCGTATCGCATCCAGCAGGCGCTGGCTGAGCGGCTAGGGCCCTCCGGTGGGTGGAAGGTCGGCGCGCCGGCGCCCCATGCAGCGCCGCACTATGCGCCCTTGCCAGCGAGTGCTCTGCACCGCCAGGCGAGTAGATGCCGGCTATCGGACTTCTCCAGGGTAGTGCTGGAGGCGGAGTTGGCGTTCACGCTGGCCGACGACCTGCCGCCCAAGGATGCCCCTTACACGAGCCGCGAGGTGGTGGCGGCGGTGGCGTCACTGCATGCTGTCATCGAGATCGTCGATTCACGCTACCGCGACTGGCCCGATGGGGTCGACGCATTCAGCCAACTGGCGGACCTTCAGAACTTTGGCTGCCTGGTGGTCGGCGAGGGCACCACGCGCTGGCGAGAGATGGCCCTCGATGAGGTGGCAGTGACTCTAACACTGGACGGTGAGTCACGGATCACCGCCGTGGGCGGCAACCCCGCCGGCGACCCACTGGCCCTGCTGGTGTGGTTGGCCAACAATTTGCCCATACGAGGCCAGTGGCTGAGAGCCGGCGAGGTCATCACCTGCGGTTCCTGCACCGGCAAGCTGCCGGTAAGTCATCCACTGCAGGCCACGGCCCAATTCGATGGCATCGGTGGCGTGAGTGTGACCGTGCTCTGATCAGAGCTCGAGGGCTGCCGCGACCTGGGGCCAGGCCGGCTCGCCGTCGCGGTTGTTGACGTCGGCGAACATCGCCTCGACGCGCTCGGCGTTGTCGCGAATCCACTCGGCGGCCACCTCGCTGAGGTCACGCTCCTGCTGGCCGTACTCCTGGATCATCCAGCTCTGCTCTTCGGCACTGAAGGTGAAGGCTTCGAAGAAGCTGACCAGCTCGGGGTTGGCCTCGGCGTAGTCGCTGCGCATCAGGGTCAGCACGTCGCTCTCGCCGTTGTTCTCGCCGAACAGGTCCTGGGGGTCGTCGAGATAGCGCATCGGCAGTTCCAGGTTCATCCAGTGCGGCGTCCAGCCGACCCAGACGATGGGCTCCTCGCGGGAGATGGCATCGCGCGCGGCGCTGAGCATGGCGACCTCGCTGGTATCGATCAGGCGCCAGCCGCCGAGCCCCCAGACGTCGTCGGCGATCGCCGCCTCGAGGATCTCGCTGGCCGCCGAGCCGGCACCGAAGCCGTAGATCTCGCTGTCGAACATCTCGCGGTTGGCGTCGAGGTCGGCGAAGCTCTGGATGCCTTGTTCGTAGAGGTACTCGGGCACTGCCAGCGTCATCTGGGCACCGTCGACGTTATTGGCCAGGGAGACGATGCTGCCGTTCTCCTCGCGCGGTCTGAACATCGCGTTCTGGGCGGGCATCCAGCCGCCCAGGAAGACGTCGATATCGGTGCTGTCCATACCCTGGTAGACCACCTGCAGACCCAGCTCATGGGTGCGGGTCTCATAGCCCAGCGGCGCCAGCAGCTGCTCGGCGATCTCGGTCTTGACGGTGATGCCGGGCCAGGCCGGAACGCCGAAGTCGAGGGTTGCATCATCGGCGTGAGCGGGCAGCGCCAGGCCGGCCAGCAGGCCGCCGGCAAGCAGCATGCGCGGCGAGGTCAGGGGTGCAGTCATGGAGTTTCTCCTGTTGTGATGGTGGGGTGACGCCGCCGGGGTATGGCGTAGTAGTGGCCGGCGGGATCACGTGTGAGCGGCGTTAGCTATCGCGCGCCAGCACGCGCAGCCGCGATTCGAGCATGTCGCGGTCGAGGTAGGTGCCCTGCAGGTGGCGGGCGCCGGTGTTGGGGTCGAAGGCGCGACGACCGTGCAGCACGCGGCGGTTGTCGAAGGCCACCATCTGCCCCGGCGCCAGTGCGAAGTCGAGCTGGTAGCGCGGCGAGTGGAGCAGGGTCCAGAAGTGGTGATAGGCGCGGTACCAGGCCGTCATCTGTGCGGCGGGCAGGCGCAGGGTGTCGCGAATCCAGTTGTTGAAACGGATCTCCACCACCTGGCCGCTGGCGTCGCATTCGATCACCGGCGCGCGGGTGGCGATGTCCTGGGTCTCGTCCTGGAAACGAAAATCGATGGCCAGTTCGCTGAGCAGGCGGAAGTGCTCGGGGGCCTGTTCGCGTAGCGCTTCGGCAACCTGGAAGCCGTCGGCGAACAGCGATTCACCACCTTGCGCTTCGTTCTGCAGGCAGTAGAGCAGCTGAATGTCCGGCGGCTGGCGCCAGTTGGGCAGGTCGGTGTGCAGCGCCAGGCCGATGGCCGTATAGGCGGCGTTGTTGGGATTGGGTTTGGAGCGCACGTCGAAGCGCGCACCGAAGTTGGTGGGGCGCTGGGGGCCGATGCGTTCGGCGATGCGGCTGACCTCCTCGTCGGCCAGCGGGCCGCCGTCGAGCAGTACCAGGCCGTCGCGCAGCAGGGCCTCGAGCCAAGTGGCTTCGCCACCCGGGGTGAAAATATCGGCGTGGGCGACGCGAGTCGGCGTGAACGCCTCGCACCAGGCCTGACGCGCAGGGAGTGCGCTCGCGTCCACAGCCGCTGGGCGGCGCTGATAGAGCCAGCCTGCGGCGAACTGACTGAGATGGCCATCGGCCCAGCGCAGCCGCAGGTGGCCGGCCTCGAGGCCCACCTCGGCGCTCTCGGGTGCCTCATTGAGGGGAGCGATCAGTCGCTCGCGGGTCTGGTGGTGGCGGCATGCCTCGCAGGGGCAGTGATCGCGCAGCCAGAGCAGTGGGATGCTAGCTCGTTCGCCATCGTCCCAGACCAGCTCGATCTCCTCGTCGCGAGCGCTCGCGCCACGCAGCAGTGGCGTGGCGGGGTAGGGCCTCAGTTCAGCCATGGGCGGGGCGGCCTGAGGGTCCGGGCGGTCGGTGGTAGGCGTGATCAGCGTATCGGCTTGAGAGATGGTGCTGTGCATCGTGATGATGGCTCTCCTGTTCCTGGCGTGGATGGCGAACGCCAGAATGGAGGCTGGCCGATGGACTGACAAACGATTAATCTGGCCCCTTTGGCCAAGCTGAGCTTATAGCTGACTTTCTCATGAGTGATTTACCCCCCCTGCTGTGGCTGCAGGCCTTCGAGGCGGCAGCCCGCACGCTGAGCTTTACCGCGGCAGGCCGCGAGCTGGGCGTGACCCAGGCGGCGATCAGTCAGCGCATTCGGCTGCTCGAGGATCGCCTGGGCCAGAAGCTGTTTGTGCGCTACCCGCGCAGCCTGTCGCTGACTCCCGCGGGGCAGGCGTGGTTGCCGAGCATCCACGACGCCTTTGCGCGGATCAGCGAAGGCACCTCGGAGGTGTTTGGTACCTCGCCCGACAACCCGGTAACGGTGCGTACCACGCCGGTGATCCAGCAGAACTGGCTGGCGCCAAGACTGGCGCGGTTTCATCGCGACCACCCGGGCATTGCGATACGTCTGGTGAGTGCCATCTGGCAGGACGACTTCGGCCCCGAGGGCGCGGATATCGAGATTCGCTATGGTCGCGGCGAGTGGTCGGGGGTCGAGGCGCTGTCACTGGGTGCCGAGACGCTGCTGCCGGTGTGTGCCCCCGGCGTGGCCGCCAACCTGGCGTCACCCGCGGACCTGAGCGGCAACACCCTGCTGCATGCGCTGGGATTCGCGGTGGGCTGGGCGACCTGGCTGGAGCGGGCCGGGGTTGCCGCGCTGGAGCGCGACTGTCCGGCGCTGACCTGCGACAACCAGGTGATGACCCTGGCACTGGCCAGCCAGGGAGCGGGAGTGGCGCTGGCCCATCGGCGTCTCATCCAGCAGCGCGACGACCTGGTCGCCCCCTTTGCCCTCGACATCGCCTCCGAGGAGAGCTTCTGGCTGGTGCGATCCAGCCGCCGTGACGTCGGCGAGGATGCCGCACGGCTATGGCACTGGCTGGCCGCTGAGCGCGATGTCAGTGACTAGCGAAATAGTCGCGGAAGGCTTCGATCACCGCGTCGATATCGGCGTCGCTGATGTCGCGATGGACCACGAAGCGGGTCGCGTAGAGCAGCTCGGCGAGGATGCCACGCGCCTTGAGGTGGTCGACCAGCGGCTGGCGATGGGCGTCCGGGAAGTGCGCAAAGAGCATATTGGTGGCCACCGAGGCCACCTCGACCCCAGGCAGCGCAGCGATCGCCTCGCCGAGCCGTGCCGCCTTGGCGTGGTCGAGGGCCAGGTCAGCGACGTGGTGCTCCAGGGCGTGGTGGCAGGCGGCGGCCAGCAGGCCCGACTGGCGCATGCCGCCGCCGAGTACCTTGCGCCAGTGCAGTGCCTCGTCGATCAGCGGCTGCGGGCCTGCCAGCACCGAGCCCACCGGCGCGCCTAGCCCCTTGGAGAAGCACAGCGAGACGCTGTCGAAGGGCGCGCACAGCGTGGCCAGCGGTGTGTCGCTGGCCACCGCGGCGTTGAACAGCCGCGCGCCGTCGAGGTGGGTGGCCAGGCCGTGCTCGCGGGCCAGGTCGGTGGCCGCCTGCACGTAGTCGGGGTCGAGCACCTTGCCACCGATGGTGTTCTCCAGCGCCAGCAGCCGGGTGCGGGCGAAGTGGACGTCGCGGGGCTTGATGGCGGCGCGGATCTTGTCCAGCGGCAGCGAGCCGTCGGCGGCATTCTCCAGCGGCTGGGGCTGGATGCTGCCGAACACCGCGGCACCGCCGCCTTCGTACTTGTAGGTGTGGGCCTGCTGGCCGGCGATGTACTCATCGCCGCGCTGGCAGTGCGCCAGCAGTGCGGCCAGGTTGCTCTGGGTGCCGGAGGGAAAGAACAGCGCCGCGGCCTTGCCGGCGCGCTCGGCGACGGCCTCCTCGAAGCGCTTCACGCTGGGGTCGTCGCCCCATACGTCGTCGCCCACCGGGGCCTCGGCCATGGCGGCTAGCATCGCCGGGGTAGGGCGGGTCACGGTATCACTGCGCAGATCGATCATCGGTGTCCTCGTGGCGGTATCGGTCATTGTCATGGGCAGCGCCGCGGGCGTCGGCAGGCTGGCGGGCGAGCGGATCCTGGCGGAAATAGCGTACCAGCAGTGCGTACAGCGAGGGGTAGGCCTGGTCGAGCACGTCCGGGGCGCTGAAGAAGTATTCGCAGCATACCGCATAGCACTCGCCTGGGTGACTCGCCGCATAGTCGTCGATGGGCGTCTCTTCGCCGCGTTCGAGGCGCGCCTGCAGGTCGTCCCACACCGCGCTGAACAGGCGGTGCCACTCGCGCGGGTCCATGTCCCGCGGCAGCGGCGGGAAGCCGTCGATATCGCTGGCGTTGCCCATGTCGAGCTTGTGGGCGAACTCGTGGATTAGCACGTTGAAACCGCTCCACTCGCCGCTCTCCATCAGGTCGGGGAAGGCGACGACCACCGGGCCCTGGTAGGAGGTCTCGCCGGCGCGCTCGTCGACGTACTCGTGCATCACACCGAACTCGTCCATCTCCTCGACCTGACGCTGGAAGGCCTCGGGCAGCACCAGCACCTCGTGGACGTTGGCGAAGGCCTCGGCGTGCTCGTCGTCGTTCCAGCCCAGGGTCAGCAGGCAGGCCTGGGCGGCCAGCGCCAGCCGCGCCGGCAGGTCGAAATCGGTGGTCGCGGCGAGCTCGGGGTGCAGGGTCAGGCGCTTGGCGTGGGCGAAGCGCCAGGCGCGCTGAGCGAGGCGGCTGGCGTCGTCGGCGTCGAGCGCAGCGAGCAGCGGGATACGCGCCCGGGCCTCGGCCCAGGCGTCGTCGGGAAACGGGTGGCGCTGCTCGAACTGCCTGCTGCGCCAGCGCTTGAGCCGCCCCAGCATGGCCTCAGTTGTCCTCGAGGTTGGCGCCGGACTTCCACGACCAGTCGCGCCAGCGCAGGTCGAACAGATCCTTGCGGCGATCCTTGAGGTTGGTCACCGAGCCTTCGCTGCGCACCACGGTGAGACGCGTCAGGTCGAGATCCGAGAACATGATCATCTCGGTGTTGGGGGTGGTCTCGGCGAGCACCGCGTCGTGGGGGAAGGCGAAGTCCGAGGGCGAGAACACCGACGACTGGGCGTACTGGATGTCGAGGTTCTCGATCGACGGCACGTTGCCGACGCTGCCGCACAGCACCACGTAGCACTCGTTCTCGATGGCGCGGGCCTGGGCGCAGTGGCGCACCCGCAGGTAGCCGTTCTTGGTGTCGGTCCAGAACGGTACGAACAGGATGTCCATGTCCTGCTCGGCGAGCAGGCGCGAAAGCTCGGGGAACTCGACGTCGTAGCAGATCTGGATGCCCACGCGGCCGGCATCGGTGTCGAACACGCGCAGGTCGTCGCCGCCTTCGATCACCCAGTCGCGGCGCTCCTGGGGAGTGATGTGCAGCTTGGCCTGGCGCTCCAGGGTGCCGTCGCGGTGGCACAGGTAGGCGATGTTGTAGAGCTTGCCGTCATCGGCCTCCTCGATCATCGAGCCGGCCACGATATTGATGTTGTAGGACACCGCCATGCGCGACAGCTCGGTCTTGAAGCGCTCGGTAAAGCCCGACAGGAAGCGGATCGCGGCCAGCTGGTCGCGCTGGGCGGCGCGGTCCTGCAGGCCCATCAGCGGCGCGTTGAACAGCTCGGGGAAGACCGCGAAGTCGCTCTGGTAGCCGGACAGCGCGTCGACGAAGTACTCGATCTGCTGGAGTACCGTCTCCACCGAGTCGAACTCGCGCATCTGCCACTGCACCGCGCCCACCCGGACCTGGGTGCGGCGCGACTCCAGCACGCGCTCGGCGGGTTCATAGAGGATGTTGTTCCACTCCAGCAGGGTGGCGAAGCCCTGGGACTTCTCGTCCTCCGGCAGGTACTTGCGCAGCAGGCGCTTGACCAGGAAGTCGTTGGCCAGCTGGAAGGAGAGGATCGGGTCGTGGATCTCCTTGCGCGATACCTTCTCGATGTACTCGGCCGGTGAGAGCTCGTCGGCGTGCTGGTGGTACTCGGGAATACGACCGCCGGCGAGGATGGCGCGCAGGTTCATCGAGCGGCACAGCTCCTTGCGCGCTTCATACAGGCGCCGGCCGAGGCGATAGCCGCGGTAGTTCGGGTCGATCAGCACGTCGAGACCGTACATGGCGTCGCCGTCGGGCTGGTTGAGGATGACCTCGCGGTGGCCGATCAGGTCGTCGTACTGGTGCGGGTTGGAGAACTCGTCGTAGTCCACCAGTGCGGTAAGCGCCACGCCGACGATGGTCTGGTCGTCCTCGATGACGATCTGGCCGTCGGGAAACTCGCTGACCAGCTTGTCGATGGTCAGCTTGGGCCAGGCACCGCCGATATCGTCGTAGACCTTGTCCATCAGCGACTTGAGCTGGGGGTAGTCGTCTGCGGTCAGGTTGCGCAGGTTGAGGTGCAGATCGTCGAGGGACATGGGCAGCGAATTCCTGAACGAAAAAAAGAGCCTGAATTCTAGCATGCACTGGCGTCAGCGTCGGTCACCCAGCGGTCATCGCACTGTCAGGCAACGGTAACCCGGCGTACGGACAATGCGTGGATGACAAGTCGATGCCAGCGACTACGCTGATTTTCATGGGGGCTGTAATGCCCTTTCGCCGCCATTCGACAGCAGGCACGCCATGACCCATAACAATCACCAGCGCATCCGCCTGGAGGCGGTGACCAAGCGCTGGGACGATACCACTGCCGTGGACGCCATCTCGTTCGACGTCACACCGGGCCAGTTCGTCATCCTGCTCGGCCCTTCGGGCTGCGGCAAGTCCACCACGCTGCGCATGATCGCCGGCCTCGAGCAGGCCACCGAAGGGCGCATCGCCATCGGCGATCGCGACGTGACCTTCCTGCCGCCGGGGGACCGCGGGCTGAGCATGGTGTTCCAGTCCTACGCGCTGTTCCCCCACCTCAGCGTGGCCGACAACATCGTGTTCGGCCTGCGCAGTCGCAAGGTGCCCAAGGCCGAGCGCCGCGAGCGCCTGGCCCGAGTCGCCGAGCTTGTCGATCTCGAGGCCTATCTCGAGCGCAAGCCTGCCCAGCTCTCCGGCGGCCAGCGCCAGCGTGTAGCGCTGGCGCGCTCGATCATCTCCGAACATCCCATCTGCCTGATGGATGAGCCGCTCTCCAACCTCGATGCCCGCCTGCGCGGCGAGATGCGTCGTGAGATCAAGTCGCTCCAGGCGCGCCTCGGCATGACGGTGATCTACGTCACCCATGACCAGGTCGAGGCGATGAGCATGGGCGACCGGGTGATCCTGATGCAGAACGGCCGCATCGTGCAGGACGGCTCGCCCGCCGAGCTCTACAACCGCCCGGCCAGCGCCTTCGCGGCGAGCTTTATCGGCAGCCCGGCAATGAACCTGGTGCAGTTGACCGCCCACGATGGCGCCGCGGCCATCGACGGCGAGTCCGCGGTAGCGGTGGCGCCTGCCGCCGCTGCGGGCGGCCAGCTGGGCATTCGTCCCGAGGATATCGAGGTGCTTCCCAGCGACGCCAGCGGCGTGCCCGCCGAGGTGATCGACGAGGAGTACCTTGGCGCCGACACCATCCTCCAGCTCGGCGTAGGTAGCCAGCGGCTGCGTGCGCGGCTGCCCGGCAAGCGACCGATGCCGCCCGGCACCCGCTGCCGGCTGGCCTGGGCGCCGAGTGCGGCCCATCTGTTCGATGCCGACGGGCTGCGTCGCGACGATCTCACCGCCGTGGCATTTGCCGCGAATCCCGGCACGACTGACCCGATAACCGCTCATTCGCGAGCGTCTCATCCGTGAACTACAGGAGCCACCCCATGCGTGCACGTCTCTCTTTCCCCTTGACGGCGCTGGCCGCCGCCGTGCTGGGCGCCAGCCCGGTGCTGGCCGACGATCCCGTCGAGCTGACCATGTACTATCCCATCGCGGTAGGCGGCTCGCTGACCGATGTCATCGATGAGCTGGTCGACGATTTCCAGGCCGAGCATCCCGAGATCAGCGTCGAGGCGATCTACGCCGGCAACTACGACGACACCCGGGTGCGCGCCATGTCGGCCATTGAGGCCGGCGATGCGCCGCAGCTCTCGGTGCTGTTCTCCATCGACCTCTATGAGCTGCTCGAGCAGGACGCCATCGTCGCCTTCGACGACCTGCTCGAGAGCGACGAGGAGCGCGAGTGGCTCGACAGCTTCTACCCGGGCCTGATGGAGAACGGCCAGGTGGATGGCCAGACCTACGGTATCCCCTTCCAGCGCTCGACCATCGTGCTCTACTGGAACAAGGACGCCTTCGAGGCCGCGGGGCTCGACCCCGAGACGCCGCCGGAAACCTGGGACGACATGGCCGAGATGGCCGCCGCAGTGCGCGAGGCCTCTGGCGGCGACCAGTGGGGCGTGATGGTGCCCTCCACCGGCTACCCCTACTGGATGTTCCAGGCCTTCGCCTTCCAGAACGGCCATCGGCTGATGAGCGATGACGGCACCGAGGTCTATTTCGACGATCCTGCTGCCGTCGAGGCGCTGGAGTACTGGGTATCGCTGTCCCAGGAGCACGAGGCGATGCCCGACGGCACCATCGAGTGGGGCACCCTGCGCCAGAACTTCATCGAGCAGTCCACGGCGATGATGTGGCACACCACCGGCAACCTCACCGCGGTGCGCAACGAGGCCGACTTCGAGTTCGGCGTGGCCATGCTGCCGATGAAGACCCAGCGCGGCAGCCCCACCGGTGGCGGCAACTTCTACATCTTCAACGACACCACCGAGGAGGAGCAGCGCGCGGCGATGACCTTCATCCGCTGGATGACCGACCCCGAGCGCGCCGCGGCCTGGTCGATCGAGACCGGCTACATGGGCGTCAGCCCGGACGCCTACGAGACCGAGCTGCTGCGCGACTACGTCGAGACCTTTGCCCCGGCGGCGGTGGCCCGCGACCAGCTCGAGCACGGCACCGCCGAGCTCTCCACCTACCAGGGCGGGCGCGTGCGCCGCGCGCTGGACAACGCCGTGCAGGCGGCACTGACCGGTCAGATGTCCGCCGAGGAAGCGCTCAACCAGGCCCAGGCCGAAGCCGAGACGGCGCTGCGCCGCTACGCGCGATAGCGCAGAGGCTTCGCAGAGATAACGTCGAGATTTCGAACCGACGTAGACAGGTGCCGGGGGCAAGGCCGAAGAGGAGGTCATTCGACAGGAATGTCGAATGTAGCGTCCAGGGAGGGATTCATGGCGCCTCCTCGCAGGCTTTGCCACCGGTGCCGCCATGGCGCAGGAGGCCTATCCGAGTGATACAAAATGCCCACCGACGCATGCAGCTCTACGGCGCCCTGCTGCTGTTGCCCGCCGCGGTGCTGCTGGCGACTTTCGCCTACCTGCCGACGATTGCCACGCTGATCAACAGCCTGTTCCTGCCCGGCTTTCGCGGCGAGCCGACGCAGTTCGTCGGCCTCGAGAACTACCAGCTGCTGATCGAGGACAGCACCTTCTGGCGGGTGGCGCGCAACAACCTGATCTATGCGCTGGGCACCATACCCACCTCGATTGCCATTGCCCTGGGCATGGCGCTGTTCGTCAACGCCCGACTGCCGGGGCGCGGCTTCGTGCGCATGGCCTATTTCACGCCGACCATCCTGCCGATGATCGCCGCGGCCAATATCTGGATGTTCTTCTACGCGCCGCAGATCGGCCTGTTCAACAAGCTGCTCGGCGCCTTTGGGTTGTCCGGGGTCAATTGGCTGGGCGACCCCAGTGTGGCACTGACCTCGGTGATCGTGATGACCGTCTGGAAGGAGGCCGGGTTCTTCATGATCTTCTACCTGGCGGCGCTGCAGAGCATCCCGCCGGAGCTCAAGGAGGCCTCGGACCTGGAGGGCACCAGCCGCTGGAGCTTCTTCTGGCGGGTGACCTTCCCGCTGCTGATGCCGACCACGCTGTTCGTGCTGATCAATGCGCTGATCAACGCGGTGCGGGTGGTGGACCACCTGTTCATCCTCACCAAGGGCGGCCCCAACAATGCCACCAACCTGCTGCTTTACTACGTCTACGAGAACGCCTTCTCGTTCTTCGACCGCACCTACGCCGCCACCATCACGGTGGTGATCCTGCTGGTGCTGGCGGTGGTGGCCACCGTCAAGTTCGCCATTCTCGACCGTCGGACGCACTACCAATGAGCGCATCACCACTGCAAGGGGCGAGATCATGAGCCAAGCCACTCTCTCAGTTGCCAGGGGACTGGCGCTGCGCGTGCCGAGCCTCGAGACCACCGCCGCCTGGCTGCTGGCGATCATCTGGATCTTTCCGCTGCTCTACGCGGTATGGGCGGCCTTTCATCCGCCGGCGTTCATGGTGCGCTTCGACCTGTTCGCGCCGCTGACCCTGGACAACTTCGCCAACGCCTGGTCCCAGGCGCCGTTCGCCCGCTACTACCTCAACACCTTCCTGCTGGTCAGCGGGGTGGTGCTGGCACAGTTCGTGGTCTGCACCCTGGCCGGCTTTGCCTTCGCGCGCTTCCCGATTCCCGGCAAGGACCTGCTGTTCATGCTGGTGCTGATCCAGCTGTTCGTGTTCCCCGAGGTGCTGATCGTCGAGAACTACCGCATCGCCAGTTCACTGGGGCTGGTCGATACCATCACCGGCATCGGGCTGCCCTACGTGGCCAGCGCCTTCGGCATCTTCCTGCTGCGCCAGACCTTCAAGACCATTCCCCGCGAGCTGGAGGATGCCGCCCGCATTGAGGGCTGCGGCTGGCTGGCGATCCTGCTCAAGGTCTATGTGCCGCTGGCCAAGCCCACCTACCTGGCCTACGGCCTGGTCTCGATCAGCCACCACTGGAACAACTTCCTGTGGCCGCTGGTGGTCACCAACTCGGTGGAGAGCCGCCCGCTGACCGTCGGGCTGGGCGTGTTCTCGGCCCCGGAAACCGGCGTCAACTGGGCCACCGTCAGCGCCGCCACCCTGCTCAGCATCGCCCCGCTGCTGATCGCCTTCCTGCTCTTCCAGCGCCAGTTCGTGCAGTCGTTCCTCAGGGCGGGGATACGCTGAAACCGCATGGCTCTTGCTGGCAATGCTAGGCGCACACCGGCCCCCCCTCCAGCGGCGCCAGTACGCTGCGATTGCGACCTGCGCCCTTGGCTTGGTACAGGGCTTCATCGGCATGCCGGAGCAGGGCGGAGGGCGCCATGCCTTCGGCCGGTTGTGTTACCGCCGCCCCGATGCTGACTGTCACCATCGGTTTGTGCGGGGCACCTTCGTTGGGCAGACCCAGCGCCTCGATGCCTTGGCGGATATGCTCGGCGGCCCGGTAGGCCGACGCAACAGAAACGTGGGGCAACAGCACGACGAACTCTTCACCGCCAAAGCGCACCACCAGATCGTCTTCATGTCGCACATGTTGCTGTATTTCCAGCGCAACATGTCGAAGGCAGTGGTCCCCCTGAAGATGTCCGTAGCGGTCGTTATAGTTCTTGAAGTAGTCAATATCGATGACCAGTATGCCGAGCATCGTCTGTCTGGCGATGGCTTCTTCCCAGCGCTGTGCAAGCACGCTGTCGAAATGGCGGCGGTTCGCGACACCGGTTAGCGGATCGGTGGCCGATATCTTGGTCAGAGTCTGGTTGTCCTCTAAAGCGACCTGGTTCCTCAGACGTTCGCGCAGCAGCAGCAAGTAGGATTTTCGCTCGCTGGACTCCAGGCGGAAATTGGCGAGCAGGGTGAAGACGACATTGGCAGTGAAGAGGACCAGGGTGTAGACCTTGATTTCGAACGCCATGGGTTGGTAGAGCACCACGAAGACCGCCATGATGAGGGTGCAGATTAGCGAGGTGGCAGCAGCAAACGCGAAGCGTAGTGAAAAGATGACGTTACTCACCAGCGGAATCAGCCCGAAGGCAAAGGTGTCGAGAAACGAATAGGGCGCCTTTGATGCGAAGAAGATCACATTGGAGAGCAGCATCGCCAAAATGACCGTGGCGGCCATCGTTGCTTCACGCATGGCCGGTGTCAGGTTGCGGCTCACGCAGTAGAGGGCCGCCAGGGCCAATGGCGTCATCACTCCTAAGCGTACCCAGGCGGAAATGGCCAGGGTCTCAGGGCGAAAAATATTGTCATTGATGAGGAAAAGATCGTAGATGCTCAGCGTCACGATGCCCGTCAGGACAAGATGTCGACTACGTCGCGCAGAGGTATCCTCCTCGAAGCGTGACTCCACCGCTGGGCTGAAGCGCAGGCGATACCAGGGCTTGATCAACTCCGATTCGACCTTGGGGAGCAAGGCCTGTGGCATAGCGGTTTCCCCTCATATAGATGGCACCGGTTTCTCAGGCACTGTGCTCTACTGGGGCTATCGGCTTACACGGCGTTAACTTTACGATTTATTCGAACGCACGCTCTCCGCGAGCGCAAATACATGCGGATCGTCGGCACCGAGATCTTCCAACGCGGTGGCGAGGTTGAGCAGGTAGTCGCGGTTGGCGCCGCTGGGGCCGTGGGCGGCGGCGATCTGGCGAGCCATGGACTCGAGTGGTGCGTCGCCGAGAAAGGCGGCGTTGTCCTCGGTGGCGAGGTAGAGCAGGCCTTCGGCGTGGCTGCCGTCGGCGAAGTGCATCAGGGTGGTCTCGCGCAGGTAGCCGTTCTTCTCGCGGATATCCAAGCCGTGCAGAACCTCGCCGCTTACCCGGTAGGCCATGCCATGGCAGAGGGCGCCGGGCTGGCGTACCAGCGTGGCTACCCGTCCAGGGGCCTCGGGCGTGCCGCGATGGTCGTGGGAGCCCTGCCAGAAGCGTCGTGCCCAGCCCTCGATATGCGCGGGACGGCGCTCGAGGTAGGCAAATTCAGCCTTCCAGATCAGCGAGCCGTAGCCGAACAGCCATAGCTCGGCGTCGTCGTCGACGGGCATGCGCTGGCGGTTGATCAGGGTGGTGTCGAGGCTCATGGCTGGCTCGGATGGTTGCGCTGGTTGCCACGCAGCAGCGGCTGGGTGAGGGTCTGGGCCATGATCACGCCGATCAGGGTCAGGCCGCCGCCGAGCAGGTGCCAGCTGGCCAGGCGCTCGCCAAGGAACAGCATGGCGATGATGGCGCTGAACAGCGGCATCAGGTTGAGGAAGATGCTGGCCTTGCTGGCGCCGATCTGGCGTACCGCACGCATCCACAGGAAGGTGGTGATGATCGAGGCGGGGATGCCGGCATAGGCGATCAGCCAGACGTTGCCGCCATCCACCGGTGTCATCGGCCCGAGCAGGTAGCCGGGCAGTAGCAGCAGGGTGGCGAAGACCGCCTGCACGTAGAGCATCACCCAGGGCGGCAGGTTCATCGGCCAGCGCTTTAGCATCACGCCGTAGGTGGCGTAGCAGCTGGCGGCCACCACCATCAGCGCATCGCCCGGCGAGACGTCGAGGGCCAGCAGCGACAGTGGGTCGCCGCGGCCGAGCAGCACCGCGACCCCGCATAGCGCCACCAGCCCGCCTGCCACGCCGCCGAGGCTCGGCGGCTCGCGCAGAATCAGCGCGCTGAGCAGGACCGTGAGCAGCGGTACGGTGGCGGCCAGAATGCCCATGTTGGTGGCCGAGGTGGTTTCGGCGGCGACGTAGGCCAGCCCCTGCCACATCGCCATGCCCAGCAGGCCGAGGAAGGCCAGCTTGGGCCATTCGCGCTTGAGGGCCTGGCGATGGCGCCACACCGCCGGCAGCACAAAGGGCGTCAACACCGCCAGCGCCAGCACCCAGCGCAGAAAGGCGATGCTGCTCGGCGCAATGGCGCCCACGGTGAGCTGGTTGATTGTCATGTTGCCCGACCAGATCAGCACGGCACCCAGCGGGGCGAGAAAATAGAGCAGCGGCATGGCGACCTCTTGGACAAAGCAGAGCCCCGCTGGGAACGGGGCTCTGAGGGGTGTCATCATATCGTGCTGAGAGGTGGCTGCAAGCCATGGCAGAATCGGTGTAGGGCTATCGCACCGCTCGGGACTGATCCGTCGACAGGCCTGCGAGGAGGCGCTGTGAACCCATCCCTGGGCGCTATCTTGCGCCCTGCTGCGCTCTCGCATCCTGCTTCGCTTGCAGGACCAGTGCTGGCCATCCATGGCCAGCCCGTTCGGAGCAATGCTCCTCACCCATGGCGCAAACCTCCTCTTCGGCCTGTCCCCGGCCTCCTTCGCTTAGAGGCAACTGCGATCACCCTGAGGATCTGTGATAGCCACTGCGTAACAGATACCTACACCGGCGTCAGCGCAGCTGACTGTCCTTGCTGCCGCGACGGTTGTAGCCACTGTAGGACGTCTGCTGCTTGTCGCGTTCGCTCTGGCAGGCGATGCACAGGCGCACGCCCTTGATCGCCTCGCGGCGCGCCTGGGGAATCTCGTCGCCGCACTCCTCACAGTGGCGCAGGCTCTCGCCGGTAGGAAGCTGGCTGCGTACCCGCTGCAGCGCATCTTCCACCGTACTCTCGATCTGCTCCTGCTCGGCACCATCGCGTGACCAGCCGCCTGCCATGGATCGCCTCCTTCCGTGCTCGTTGGCTTATCTAGCCCTCAAGAGGGTTTTTGGCGCAGTTGGCGAAGCTCGCCATTCAGCGCCTTGATAATGGTATAGCACATCAGCAGCATCACCACGGAGAACGGAATCGCCGTCGCCGTCACGCCGGCCTGTAGCGCCGATAGCCCGCCGCCGATCAGCAGCACGATGGCGATGAAGCCCTCCACCGCGGCCCAGAACATGCGCTGGGGACGCGGCGCATCGATCTTGCCGCCGGCGGTGATGGTATCGATCACCAGCGAGCCGGAGTCCGACGAGGTGATGAAGAAGATCAGCGCCAGCACGATGGCCAGGGTCGACATCAGGCCGGTCAGCGGCAGCTCGTTGAGCATGCCGAACAGCGACAGCTCGGGGCTGTAGGTGTCGATCACGTACTCCTTGACCAGGCTGGTGTCGGGGCTGGCGTAGAGCTGATCCAGCGCTGTCGCCCCGAACACCCCCATCCAGACAAAGATGAACAGGCTGGGAATCAGCAGCACGCAGGTCACGAATTCACGAATCGTGCGTCCCCGCGAGACCCGGGCGATGAACATGCCGACGAACGGCGCCCAGCTGATCCACCAGGCCCAGTAGAAGATGGTCCAGGCCTGGCGATAGGCGTCGTCGTCACGGCCGAAGGGGGCCGATAGCGGGGCGAACTCCCTTACGTAGGTGGTGAGGCCGGTAAAGAAGCCGCTCAGGGCGACCAGCGTGGGCCCGGCAAACAGTACGAAGAAGAAGAACAGCACTGCCAGCACCATGTTGATTTCGGAGAGCTTCTTGACGCCGCCTTCGAGCCCTCGCCACACCGAGACCAGCGCTGCGGCGGTCACCAGCAGGATGATGATGACCTGGGTGGTGGTCGTGACCTCGAGGCCAAATACGAAATTCATCCCCGCATTGGCCTGCTGGGCACCCAGCCCCAGCGACGTCGCCAGGCCGAACAGGGTGGAAAACACCGCCAGAATATCGATGGCGTGTCCCCACCAGCCCCACACGCGGTCGCCGAGGATGGGAAAGAAAGCCGAGCGAATCGAGAACGGCAGGCCCTTGTTGTAGGTGAAGATGGCCAGGGCCAGTGCCATCACTACGTAGACGGCCCAGCCGTGGATGCCCCAGTGCAGGTAGGTGCCGGCAAGGCCCATGGCGGTGGCGCCGGGAATCGCCTCCGGGTCGAGTGCGCCGCCGTCGCCAAACGGCGAGGGAATACCCAGCGGCAAGGAGACGTTGGCATGATAGACCGGCTCCAGCACCCCGAAGAACAGCAGCCCGATACCGATACCGGCGGCGAACAGCATCGAGAACCAAGACAGGTAGTTGTAGTCCGGCCGAGCGTCCGGGCCGCCTAGCCGGATCGACCCATAGGGCAGCACCACCAGCGCGATACAGAACAGGATGAAGAAATCCACGACCAGCATGAAATACCAGTCTAACGTGCCGGTCGAAAAGGCGACGATAGACTGGAAGATGCCGCCTGCTCGCTCGGGGAACAGCAGGGTGAGGAGAATGAAGACCACCGAGGCGAGAGCCGATACGGCGAAGACGCGGTTGTGGATATCGAAGCCGATGGGGCCGAGGCTCCCTTCGACGTTGTCCTGGCCAACGACGTAATCCGTCTGCATGTCGCTGGACTCGGCATGCGACGAGGGGTCGCTTGGGGAGCTCATGAGACATCTCTCCTTATATTGTTAGGTTTATGGATGGTGAGGGGTTTTGCTCGTGAGTGACAGGGGCTGGCAGTTAAGAGTTATTAGCCCGCCGTATAATGGCGGGCCTGGGCATCTCAATGGCTGACCTCCGGAAAACGCGCGCGGCGCTCCAGGTCGTCGAGGTCGATGGTATTGCGCATGTACTGCTGGCTGGCATCGAAAAGCGGCTGGTGATCCCAGGGGGTGACCCTGCCCTGTTTTAACGCCCGCGATACCAGCTTGCGCCGCCGCTGGCTGGCGATCACCTCGTCATGCAGGCGGGCATAGTCCCAGCGGCTGTCGATTTCGTTGCGGAATTGCTTGCAGCGATCGAGGTGCTCCGGCGACTCGGCCAGGTTGGTCAGCTCCAGCGGGTCGGCCTCGAGGTCGAACAGCTGGTCGGGATCGGGGGCGCTGTGCACGAACTTGTAGCGGCCGCGGCGAATCATCAGCAGCGGGGCGATCGCGCCCTCGCCAAGGTACTCGCCGATCGCCTCGTCATGGCCGGCCTGGCCGGTGAGGTGCGGCAGCAGGCTGCGGCCGTCCACCGGCACCGCATACTCGGGAGCCTGGCCGTGGTTTGCCAGCTCGGCGAAGGTTGGCAGCAGGTCCATGGTCGAGACCGACTGGCTGACCCGGCCCGGTGCAAAGCGGCCGGGGGCGTGGACCAGCATCGGCACCCGCGCCGAATCCTCGAACCAGCTCATCTTGTACCACAGGCCACGCTCGCCGAGCATGTCGCCGTGGTCGCCGGAGAACACGATGATGGTGTCGTCGGCCAGGCCGGTCTCTTCCAGCGCCTTGAGCACTGCACCGATCTGGTCGTCGACGTAGCTCAGCGCCCCGTAGTAGGCGTGGCGGGCATTGCGAATCTGCGCATCGCTGACGCCGCCTTCCTCCAGCTGGTAGACGTGGCGCAGGCGCTGGGAGTGGGGATCCATCAGCGTGCGGCTGTAGGGCACGCGGGGCATGTCGATGGCGTCATGCTGGTAGCGGTCCCAGTACTCCTGGGCAATGGTGTAGGGGTCGTGGGGGTGAGTCAGCGACACCGTCAGGCAGAACGGCCGCGTCTCACCGTTGCGGGCATAGTCGTAGAGGAAACGCTGGGCGCGGAAGGCCACCTCGTCGTCGAAGTCGATCTGGTTGGAGCGAACGCAGGGCCCGGCCTGGGTGACCGACGCCATGTTGTGATAGTAGCTGGGCCGTTCGTGGAAGTTCTCCCAGTCGACGAACCAGCCGAAGTCGGCGGGGTAGATGTCGGTGGTCAGGCGCTCCTCGAAGCCGTGCAGCTGGTCGGGGCCGCAGAAGTGCATCTTGCCGGTGAGTGCAGTGAAGTAGCCGGCGTCGCGCAGGTAGTGGGCATAGGTGGGGGTATCGGCGGCGAACTCGGCGGCGTTGTCGTAACCGCCGATCCGCGACGGCAGCTGGCCGGCCATCAGCGTGAAGCGCGAAGGCGCACACAGCGGGCTGTTGCAGTAGGCCGAGTCGAACACCACCCCCTCGGCGGCGAGTCGCGACAGGTGCGGTGTCTTGACCAGCGGGTGGCCGTAGAACGGCAGCTTGCTGGCGGTCATCTGATCGGCCATCAGGAACAGGATGTGCGGTTGCTTGGCTGGCATGGCGGCTACCTCGCGTCGACGGTGGCGGGCGGATGGGCTTGCCGCTAGTCTCATGGCTTATGTCAGATGCTGTAAACTCACTGAATATTAATCCCAATCATTAGGTGGGCTAATGTCATTGATTGGCAGGAGGGTATCGCCCCATGGCCTGAGGGTGTTCGAGACGGCGGCGCGGCATCTGAGCTTTACGGCTGCCGCCGGCGAGCTGCACTCGACGCAGTCGGCGGTGAGCCAGCAGGTGCGAGCGCTGGAGGAGCAGCTGGGCATGGCGCTGTTCGAGCGCATCTATCGCGGGGTGCGCCTCACCGAGGCCGGCCAGGCGCTGTTCGTCAGCGTGCAGGAGGGCTTTGCCACCATCGAGCAGACACTCGACCGCCTGCAGCGCCAGCATTGCCATCCGCAGGTCAATATCCTCACCGACTTTTCGTTCGCCGCCTACTGGCTGCTGCCGCGACTGCCGCAGTTCCGCCAGCGGCATGCGGATATCGACGTGCGCATCATGACCCATCAGGGCGGCCGCGACTGGCACGACCAGGAGGTCGACGTGGCGCTGCTGTTCTGCGATGCGCGCACCCTGAGCGGCGTACCCAGGCTGTTCGGTGAGACGGTGATGCCGGTATGCAGCCCGGCGTTCCTCGACCAGCATGGCCCGATCGACAGCTTGGCGAGGCTCAGTGAACTGCCGCTGATGGCGCTGCTGAGCGAGCCGGGCCAGCACTGGCTCGACTGGCCGGCGTACTTCAAGGCCTTGGCCGATATGACCTACGTGCAGCCGGCGGAGCTGACCTTCAACAACTACACGCTGCTGATCCAGGCGGTGATTGCCGGTCAGGGTATTGGCCTGGGCTGGCGGGGGTTGATCGATGATCAACTCGCCAGTGGCGTCCTGGTAGGTCTCGAGGGCATGACGCTGAGTACCGGGGGAGGCTATGGCCTGATCGACGGACGCGGCGGTGGCGGCAGCGCAAGGCAGCTGTTTCGCGACTGGCTGCTGGAGAGTACGAAGTAAGGGGCGCTGCCCGCCATCCAGGCGGGCAGCGGTGAAACTTAGCTAACAGCTGCGATGCCGGCCTTGGCGACCTGGACGTCCTGGTCGGGCTTGACCCCGGACACGCCCACGGTGCCAGCTACCTGGCCGTCGACCAGTACCGGCACGCCGCCGGACAGCAGGCCCTGCATCGGCGCCGACAGGAAGGCGTTGCGGCCGCCGTTGATCATCTCTTCGAAGACTTGCGTCTCCTTGCAGCCCAGAGCGGCGCTGCGCGCCTTTTCGCTGGCGACCCCGGGGGTCATTGGGGCGGCACCGTCGAGGCGGCGCAGGCCGAGCAGGTGGCCGCCGTCGTCGGCCACGGCAATGGTCACTGCCCAACTATTAGCTTCGGCTTCTTTCTGTGCGGCATCGAGGATGGCGTTGACGTCTGACAGGGTGAGTACGGATTTGGTTTTCATGTTGGGCTCCTTGGTGAGCGGTTGATGCTGGCGATGAGCTTCACCGAGGGCAAGCCTTCACGAGGGCGCTGTAAACCCGTCCCTGGGTGCTACTTTTGCCATCCATGGCAAAAGACCCTCATTCCACCTTGCCCTCGGCGCTCATCTCATGGGTATTCGGAAATGCTATTTAAGCGCTTCCCTCGGCGGGTTGTAACGCCTCATCGACAATCTCGATCCAGTGACGGACCGGGGTGCGTCCGGCGCCGGCGAGGTGGGTCTGGCAGCCGATATTGGCCGTCACGATAGTCTCAGGCTTGCCGGCTTCCAGGGCGTCGAGCTTGTTGTCGCGCAGTTCGGTAGCAAGCTCGGGCTGGGTGATCGAGTAGGTGCCCGCCGAGCCGCAGCACAGGTGAGCGTCGGCCACCGGCGTCAGCGCGAAGCCGAGCCGGGTGAGCACGCCCTCCACCGCACCGCCGAGCTTCTGCGCATGCTGCAGGGTGCAGGGGCAGTGGAAGGCCAGCCTGCGGGTCTCGGGGATGTGCAATTCGTCGAGGTTCTCGTCGCGCAGCACCTCTACCAGGTCCTTGGCCAGGGCACTGATGCGCTTGGCCTTTTCGGCGTAGGCCGGGTCGTCGGCGAGGATGTCGGCGTACTCCTTGACGAAGGCGCCGCAGCCGCTGGCGGTCTGGACGATGGCTTCGCAGCCGGCCTCGATGTGTGGCCACCAGGCGTCGATATTGGCGCGCGCCCGAGTGCGGCCGTCGTCCTGGGCGTTGAGGTGAAAGTCGATGGCGCCACAGCAACCGGCCTCGCTGGCCGGGGTCAGGCCGATGCCGAGGCGATCCAGCACTCGCGCGGTGGCGGCATTGGTATTGGGCGACAGCCCTGGCTGGACACAGCCTTCGAGGATCAGCATCTGACGCGGCTGGTGGCGATGGTCGGGGCGCTTGCCGGCGTCCACCGGCGCTGGCGGCATCTTGCTCCTCAGCGCGCCGGGTACCAGCGGCTTGAAGGTCTGGCCGAGCTTGAGCAGCGCCTGGAAGCGCTTGGGCTCCACCAGCATCTTGCGCAGGGCGTAGCGCTGGGCGCGCTCGCCGGTGCTGCGCGGCACCCGGCGCTCGATCTCGGCGCGGCCGATGTCGAGCAGCTTGTGGTACTCGACGCCGGAGGGACAGGTGGTCTCGCAGTTGCGACAGGTCAGGCAGCGGTCGAGGTGCAGTCGGGTCTCGGCGGTGACCTGGTCGTCATCGTCGCGGCTCTCGAGCAGCTCCTTGATCAGGTAGATGCGCCCGCGAGGGCCGTCGCGCTCGTCGCCCAGCAGCTGGTAGGTGGGGCAGGTGGCGTTGCAGAAGCCGCAGTGCACGCAGCTGCGCAGCACGCGGTCGGCTTCCTTGATATGCGGTTTCTCGAGGTCTTCAGGGGTAAAGTGCGTCTGCATTCAGACCTCCGCGTAGAGTCGGCCGGGGTTGAAGATCCCGTTGGGGTCGAGCTCGGCCTTGAGGTTGCGATGGTACTTGGCCACCACCGCTGCCAGCGGCGTGAACGGCTCGGCAGCCCCCGGCGTATAGCAGGTGGCATGGCCGCCGGCACGGGCGCAGGCCTCGCGGATGTCGGCGGCGTCGGCGTCACTCTTCAGCCAGCGCTGGGCGCCGGCCCAGTCGTAGAGCACCTCGCCGTCCAGTGCCAGCGGCGGGGTGTTATTGGGCAGCGATAGCCGCCACAGCGGGCGCTGGTCGTTGCAGAAGAAGGCCAGCTGCTGCTCGCGCAGCGCTTCCCAGTAGCCGGCGTCGAGGCTGTCACCGCCGAGGCGTTCGCGGGTCGCCGCCACCGAGCTTACGCCGCCCTCGAGGCGCAGATGCAGGGCGCCGTCGTGGTAGCTGGCCGCCGATAGCGGCAGCGGCTGGCGGCCCCATTCGGCGAGCTTGGTCAGCGCCGCATCGAGGGGCAGTTCGAGGCGCAGGCTGTGGCTGGCGGCGGGCTTGGGCAGCACCTTGAGCGAGACTTCGGTGAGCAGGCCCAGGGTGCCCTGGGCGCCGACCATCAGCCGCGACAGGTCGTAGCCGGCGACGTTCTTCATTACCTCACCGCCGAAACGCAGCTGCTTGCCCTCATGGGTGATCACCCGGGTGCCGAGCACCAGGTCGCGCACGCTGCCGGCCCAGGGCCGGCGCGGCCCGGACAGTCCGCAGGCGATCATGCCGCCGACCGTGGCGCTGGCGCCGAAGTGGGGCGGTTCACAGGGCAGGCGCTGGCCCTCGGCGTCGAGGGCCGCTTCCAGCTCGGCCAGCGGGGTGCCGCTGCGCACCGAGACGATCAGCTCCACCGGGTCGTAGTGGCTGATGCCGCGGTGCTCGCGGGTCGACAGCTCCTGGCCGTCGATGTCGCGGCCGTAAAAGGCCTTGGTGTTACCGCCGACGATGCGCAGCGGCGTCCTGTCGCGGTCGGCCTGGCGCACCTGGTCGCACAGCGCCTCGCTGATGTCATGGTCTGTCAGGGGGACGGTATCCGCCATGGTGGCTCCTCAGAAACGCGGCAGCTCGGGGTGCGGCAGTTCGTTGTTGTGCACGTGCATGGCGCCGAATTCGGCACACCGCGCAAGCGTGGGAATGTTCTTGCCCGGATTGAGCAGGCGGGTCGGGTCGAAGGCCGCCTTGACCGCATGGAAGGTGGTGATCTCGTCGGGCTGGAACTGGGCACACATCTGGTTGATCTTCTCGCGGCCAACGCCGTGCTCGCCGGTGATCGAGCCGCCGGCCTCGACGCACAGCTCGAGGATCTTGCCGCCCACATCCTCGGCCAGCTCGAGCTCGCCGGGCTGGTTGGCATCGAACAGGATCAGCGGGTGCATGTTGCCGTCGCCGGCGTGGAAGACGTTGGCCACCCGTAGGCCGGACTGTTCGGAGAGGGCAGCGATGCCCTTGAGTACCCGTGGCAGTTCGCGGCGGGGGATGGTGCCATCCATGCAGTAGTAGTCCGGCGACATGCGGCCCACGGCGGGGAAGGCGTTCTTGCGCCCCGCCCAGAACTTGGCGCGTTCGGCGTCGTCGCGGGCCAGGCTGATATCGGTGGCGCCGGCCTGGCGCAGTACCTGCTTGACCGTCTCGCAGTCGTCGTCGACGTCGGCCTCGACGCCGTCGAGCTCGCACAGCAGGATCGCCTCGGCCTCCACCGGGTAGCCGGCCTTGACGAAATCCTCGGCGGCCTGGATGGCCAGCTTGTCCATCATCTCCAGCCCGCCGGGGATGATGCCCGCAGCGATGATGTCACCCACCGCCTTGCCGGCCTTTTCGACGTCGTCGAAGCTGGCCATCAGCACCTTGGCGCTCTCCGGCTTGGGCAGCAGCTTGACGGTCACCTCGGTGACCACGCCGAGCATGCCCTCGGAGCCGGTGAACAGTGCCAGCAGGTCGAAGCCGGGGGCGTCGAAGGCCTCGCTGCCCAGCGTCATGCGCTCGCCCTCGATGGTCATCACCTCGACCTTGAGCACGTTGTGTACGGTCAGCCCATACTTCAGGCAGTGCACGCCGCCGGCGTTCTCGGCGACGTTACCGCCGATCGAGCAGGCGATCTGCGACGAAGGGTCTGGCGCATAATAGAGGCCGTAGGGCGCCGCAGCCTCGGAAATCGCCAGGTTGCGCACCCCGGGTTGGATGCGGGCGACGCGTGCATCGGGGTCGATCTCGAGAATCTGCTTGAAGCGCGACATCACCAGCAGCACGCCCTGTTCCAGCGGCAGGGCACCGCCGGACAGGCCGGTGCCGGCGCCGCGGGTCACCACCGGCACGCCGGCGGCGTGGCAGGTCTTGAGCAGCATTTCGACCTGATCGAGGCTATCGGGCAGCGCGACCAGCATCGGCAGCACCCGATAGGCGGAGAGGCCGTCACATTCGAAGGGCCGCAGGTCCTCCTCGCGGTGCAGCAGGGTCATGCCGGGCACCGCCTCGCTGATGCGGGCCAGCACGTCGGCCTTGTCGTTGTGCGGCAGCTCGCCGTCCAGCGCCGCGTCGTAAAGAATGTTCATGGTGACTCCCCAGCTTGCGCATCTGTCAGTGGTCAATCTGTGCCCTGAGCGTCGCCTTGTCCAGTCTGTGGTGTGGTGGTCTGACCAGACATTGGTCTATATTGTGGAAATGCTTTCCAATCTACATCCTGACTGACCATGAGGCTAGTTCCCTGGCCAAGCTGATGCGAGGAGCCCGCAATGCCTTTCATGCCCGATGAGCGCCTGGCCGGTATGCGCACCGCAGACGGCGTCGCAGCAACGCTTGAACAGCTGATTCTCGACGGGGTGTTTCACCCCGGCCAACTGCTGCCTTCCGAACGGCGTCTGTGCGACAAGCTGGGCGTATCGCGCTCCTCGCTGCGTGAGGGGCTGCGCGCACTGCGCAGCAAGGGCGTGATCGAGACCCGCCACGGGCGCGGCTCCAGCGTGGCGCAGCTGGTGCCGCCGCGAGACGACAGCCCGCTGATGCACCTGTTCAAGAGCCAGCCGCGCACGCTGTTCGATCTGCTCGAAGTGCGCGCGCTGCTGGAGGGCGAATCGGCGTTTCTCGCCGCCAGTCGTGGCACGCCTGCCGACCGGGTGCTGATCACCCGTCGCTACCAGGAGATGGCCAGTTATGTGGCGGAGGCTGAGAGCATCGACGTCGAGCGACTGGCGCGCCTCGATCACGCCTTTCACCTGGCGATCTGCCAGGCCTCGCACAATCCGGTGCTGGTGCACACCCTGCAGAGCCTTACCGACCTGCTGTTGAGCTCGGTATTCGCCTCGGTGAAGAACCTCTACCACCGCGCAGAGCCACGCGAGATGATCAACCGCCAGCACGCCAAGCTTCACGAGGCGGTGGTACAGGGCAGGCCGGCGCTGGCCAAGCGGGTGGCGCTGGAGCATCTCAACAGCATCGGCGAGCGGCTGCGCGAGATCGAGGTCGAGACCCAGCGGCTGGAGCGCTCGGCGATGCGTCTGGAGGGGTGGGAGTAGGGGAGTGTGTTGTGCAACCTTAAAAATGAATGCATAATTTGTTATTAGGTGCTGGCGAACTTATCCCGCATCGGAATCGGTGCGTATGGGAGTCAATGATGGAGAAGATCAAGCAGAACACCTTGCACGGAGAGGTGGCCGAGCGCATTCGTGACATGATCGCGCAAGGTACACTGGCTCCCGGAAGCCGCGTGCCGGAGAAGCAGCTTTGCGAACAGTTCGGTGTCTCGCGTACTCCCTTGCGTGAGGCCCTCAAGGTCCTGGCATACGAGGGATTTGTCGAGCTGCTACCAAACCGTGGTGCGCGGGTTGCCAAGCTCACGCGCGCCGCGCTGAAAAATACCTTCGAGGTGATGCAGAACCTGGAGGCGCTGGCCGGCGAGCTGGCAGGTGAGCGGATCACAGAGCAGGAACTGACCAACATAGAGGCGCTGCATTATCAGATGTTGGCGCATTACAAGAATGGCAATATGCAGGAATACCTGCTGGCTAATCAGCAGATTCACGAAGCCATCGTGATTGCCTCTCAGAATGACGTATTGATTGATGTTTACAAGAACCTCAATCATCGGGTACGCCGCGTGCGCTTTACTGCCGAACTGACTAACGATTACTGGTCAATAGCCGTTGCAGAACACGAAGCGATGATTGATGCATTGCGGGCTCGTGATGGAAACGCGCTCTCGAGCATATTACGACAACACCTCAAGAATAAGGTGGAGTTCTCGGCCCTTGAAGAAATGGCGGAATGATTGACCATTGAAACCGCTGTTTGGGTAGCATGCATGAAGATACCGCGCACCGATTGTCTCGGTACGCGGCACATTGCATTGATGAACGAGGTCTCTTATTCAGCCATGCCCGTGTCGGTTGGCATACGGTAGAAAGCAACGGCATTGTCGTGAAACAACTTGCGCTGGTCACTGTCACTGAGTTCCGCGGTGATAGTCATGAAACCACCGAAGATCGTGCCAAACTCTGCGACCAGGCTGTCGACGGGAAAGTTACTGGCGAACATGCAGCGATCAATACCAAATATATCGATTGTCTCTAGTACCACATCTCGATTGACGTCCGCTGTCCAGGCTTGTCCAGGTAGACCGATACCTGAAATCTTTATGGCCACATTAGGCTGTGCTGCCACGTACTGCATGGCCCGGCGCCAGCCGCTGAGCCCCTCCTTGCTACGATCCGCTGGCAAGCCGGTATGGTTGATGATGATCTGTGTCTCGGGAAAGTCAGCGGCGAGTTCAGCCGCTTCCTCGAAGTGCCACCAAGGGGTCTGAAGGTCGAAGGAGAGGCCGTACTTGGCGAGCTGTGCGTAGCCTCGCCGCCAAGCGGGGTCTCCCATGGAACCCGGGATGCCAGGATCGATATCGGCAGGTGAAGGGGCAGAAGTGGGCTTATGGCGAATGCCCCGCACACGCGGGAAGGCACTGTGCTGTGCCAGCACCTCCTCGACGTCGGGCTGGTTCAGACGTGCCTGGGCTACCATCACGGTGGGTAGCCCCTCGCGATCGGCGAGGGCATGTACCCAGCGGGTTTCATCCACCGGTGTACGAGGATCCCACTCGGTCTCTACGTACACCGTGCCGACGATCCGGTAGTCACGGCTGTCATGACGGTAATCCTTCGGCAAATAGGTACGGCGTATCGCCGAGTAGTCGCCATAGCGAAAGGGGATCGGCGGCTCATCGCACAGCCAGGGGAGGTAGTTGCGCTCGAGATCCCAGAAGTGCTGGTGCGCATCGATGATCGGCAGTGATTGCATGCTCATGCCTCCCCGGTATCACCTTGCATCAGTGACACGATCGCTGCGCCGTCGAGCTCACCCTTGCCCTGTGCGATCAGCATGCTGTAAAGCGAGTTGGCAGTACCCGCCATCGGCATGGAGACATTCAGGGCATTGGCGGCATCCTGCAGCATATGCAGATCCTTGAGAATCTGACGAGCATAGCCGCGGGGCTCGAAATCGCTGTCCACCATGCGAGGCAAGAGATCATTGAGCAGGTTGCTGCCGGCATAGCCGGAAGACAGCGCCTCGGGGATCTTGCTGACATCGATGCCAAAACGCTGGCCCAGGTTGCATGACTCGGCAATCACGCAGTAGTTGGAGAGAACCAGCGCCTGATTGATCAGCTTGGTCGCTTGTCCGGCGCCCACTTCTCCCATGGCGGTAAACTGGCCCAGGGTTTTCATCAGCGGAGTGATGGCCGCAAGTGCATCTGGGTTGCCGCCGGCCATGATCGCCAGTCGGCCCTCAGCTGCGGCACCGGGGCCGCCGGAGATTGGCGCATCGACGAACTGCATACCATTGCGGCGTTCGACCTCGGCGGCGAGGCGGCGCGTCGTCTCGAGTTCAGTGGTGGAGTGGTCGACAATGATCTTGCCTTTGCCCTGTGTGACTTGCGCGAGGCCATCATCGCCAAGCACGACCTGCTCCACTGCGCCGGTGGTGGTGACACAGACCTCGATGATATCGGCCTTTTCGGCGATCTCGAGCGGTGAGGAGGCGATCTCTACTCCCTTCTCTTGGGCCGCTTTACAGTTATCCGCATCGATATCGTAGCCAATAACGTGATAGCCACTCTCCAGGAGCCGAGCCGTGAAGCCGGCACCCATCTTGCCAAGTCCGACGAAACCGATTGCTGATGTAGTTGACATAGGGTTTTCTCCTCAGTGAGTTTAGCGCGGAGCCGGAGGGTCGCTTGGTGGCGAACTGCCGGAGGATACGTGTATACCCATCAATAGGGCCGCTTCCTTGATAACGACTACCGCCGACTGGAACATGATCAATCCCCCACCAATGACGATCGCCATGCGTGGCCAGTAGAGCGAAAAGCTGCGGCTCGTGACCATTTCGTTGCGCCCTAGCTCTACAAGAGCATGGCCAGATTGATAGACCTTCAGGGCGAAGTAGAAAATAAAGCCATGTATGGCAATCAAGAATAGAGCCTTGACGGTGCGTGGCAGTACATCCAGCAGCAGGTCTACCTTGAGATGTGAGCCCTGACGAATGCAGACGGCTGCGCCCCAAATGGCCAATACCGGAAGCATGTAGGCCGCTACCTCCTCGATCCAAGCGAAGGGAGAGTGGATGATGTAACGCAGAAGCACCTGGGCAAACATCAACACAAAGATGCTGCTAAGGACCAGTACTAGAATGGCTTGTAGTAGATGGTCTACCCACTCGGCCACTAGATCGATGCCCTGTATCAGCTTACTTGCCCATGATCTGCTGATGGCTGTCATATCAAACTCCTCCGAAACCGAGGAAACGCGGTAGCGCTTCGCTGAGCGCTGGTATGGCAATGATCAGAGCTGTGAGTACCACCTTTATCAGAATGAAAGGCCAAGCGAAGCGACTGATCTCTGCTACTGACATGCGGCCTACGAGAGAGGCTGTCAGCAAGGTTCCACCGAATGGGGGCGTGAGATGTCCTACACCCAGTGCAGAGATGATGATCATCGCCGTCTGTACGTCGCTGAAGCCTAATTCCATGGTGAAAATAGGAATAATGATCGGGCCCAACAGAAGTAAGTTGGAATTGCGGTCTATGAACATGCCTGCAATGAGCAATACCAGCACGATGAGGGCGACAATACCAATCGGCGACTGGGTGATCTGTAGAAGAAAGTCCACCACCTGAGTGGGGATGTTACGACGTACCACAACATAAGAAAACATTGCCGCTACGCCAACCAGGATAGTAATGGCCGCACTGGTGATAGCCGTCTGGCGGATGATAGGGATCAGGTCGCGAGGGTGGATGGTGCGGTAGATGAAAAGTGTGACGACCAAGCCATAGGCGACTGCGACAGAAGCAGCCTCGGTAGCAGTAAAGAAGCCGCCGAGTATGCCCCCAACCACAATGATTGGCATGCCAAGTGGAATGCCCGCCTTGAGAAAGGCACGACCCAGCTGGCGCATCCCCATCCAGCCATGGGTCGGGATACCGTAGCGCCATACCATGGCATAGGTTACTAAACCAAATAGTAGTGTCAGCGTTAGTGCAATAGTCAGGCCTGCAGCAAAGAGCGCGCCAATGGAAACACTAAATGCTGAGCCGTAAATTATCAAAACGATGCTGGGCGGGAATAGCGGCGATAGTGTGGCCGATGCTGCTGTGAGAGCTCCCGCGAACCCGCGTGGATAGCCTTCTTTTTGCATCGCTGGAATCATGACAGGACCCATCGCTGCGACATCGGCATACGCTGAGCCAGAAATGCTTGAGAAAAATAGGCTTGAGGCAATGTTGACCTGTGCAAGACCGGCCTTGAAATGGCCAACCAGTGCGCGTGCGAGATCCATGAGTCGGTCCGTTAGACCGCCCCGAGACATGATCTCACCCGCCAAGAGGAATAGTGGTATCGCTAGGAAAGTAAAGGACGTCATTCCATCGAACATTCTGAGTGTCAGAATGTTCATGGTTGCTTCACGTCCGGTTTCCCAGTAATGAATAAGAGATGCCCCGGCCATTGCCATGAAGACTGGCGCGCCGATGACGATGAGCCCGACCAGGGCAATGAGCATGAGTAGCGCTATCACGTAGACTCCGGCTGCATTGGGGTAGTGAACCCTTCCCTTTCAATTGAAAGGGAAGGGGGAGATGCTATCGATGTGATATCGTTACTCGGATTCTGAGTTCTTTATCCCGGCAACGCGTTCCCGGGTGCGTTCCAGGGCGTCGAGAGTTGCTTGGATGTAGGACTCAGGGACTTCTTCCTCGATGAAATCGCGAGCTGCCGGTACGGCAATATCTTGCCACTCGCTCAGTTCGTCTGCGGTTGGTACATAGATCTCCTTGCCCGCTTCTGCCATTTTTTCGAGTGCTTCATTATCATCCTTGAAGCTCACCACATTGCTGGTCGCAGACGCAATGATGGCGGCTTCATCGACGGCTTGCTGGAACTCCTCAGGCAGGCTTTCGTAGAAGTCGTTATTGGAGACTAGCCACAGATACTCATACATATGACCAGTGAGTGACACGTAATCCGCCACCTCCATCAGCCCGGCATCCCAGGCCGATGACAGCCCCCCTTCGAGACCATCGATCAGGCCACTTTGCAGGGCCGAGTAGCGCTCAGGCGCCGAGACAGTAACGATTTGTGCGGCACCCAGGGCTTCGAATAGCTCCTGATGAAGTGGAACCGCCTGGGTGCGCATCTTGATGGCATGCTCTTCGAGATCGCTCGGCACTCGAATCGGACCGGCGGTGGTGTACAGATGGCGAATGGAGTTCTCCATTAGTGCCAGTAGACGCATGGTCCCGCCACTGGCTTCCAGGAGCTCATCCCGGGTCAGCTGGAAGTATTCGGGGTCCTGGGGAAGCTCCCAGAAAACGCTTCGTTCGGTAAACAGAAATGGCCAGCTATGCACCTGAGCATGGGGAAAGATGCTTGCGATACCCCCGGCACCCGGGAGGTTGAACTCCAGCTCACCGAGACGTAGCTGATCGGTAATCTCTCGATCCCCGCCTAGCGCGCCGTGACGCACCAAGTTGATGACCAGCTCGCCGTCAGTGGCTGCTTCGATATAATTCTTGAACGCTTCGGCCGCTTCTACCCCATAGTTCTGGTGTGGGTGAGCCAGCGTGGCTTCGAATGACTGAGCCATCGCCAGCGGTGAGATCAGAGCGGTTGCAGAGAGCGTGCAGAGTAGTTTGGCAGCGTGCTTCATGGTAAGTAGCCTCCATTTTTTCGCATTCGTGTGCCTGTTGTAGTTGTGGCATCCATGCAGCGTCTTGGTAATTATGAACTCATAATTCATTTTTTTATGTAATGCTTTGGTCTAAAATTCATGCCGGCTGTTGTCATTATGATGACAGCAACATTAGCTATATCGATGTAGTAGGAAGCTTAATTAGTGGGTTTTAATCATTGGCTATTGAGGTCTTGCTAATAAGCATGCCGTCTAAGCAGATGAGGTGCTTGGATAGGGCCTCATCATGGAGCCAGTGATGTTTTTTTTAACCACCTTAAATGGCCTGTTGTCCTGGCAGTTCGGGTAAGCAACTGTCAAATCGTTCCTAAGTCACACTGGCTTCGTCAATTTGATCCTGTACCATGCCGTTATCATGAGATTGGCGAACCCGAACGGATCTAATGCATTACCCGCTTTGTAGTATAGCCTTCGGCAGCTAAATTTCATATTGATAAGACGAATGGCGGGCCGAGCATCGATGTTTATACTGGCCTTTATCTTGTCGCTCACCAGTGGCAGCCTGAGAGTTGGGGTGTATGGTCTACTTCTTATCCCTCGCATTGCCTCCAGGAAAGTTTGGTGTAATTTTTTCATATCTTCGACGGTGTAAGCCTTTGCTGGTTTCATAGATGATTCTCTTAATATTAAATTGAGTCCCATAAGTGTCATGCTTATCGCATGAACCCTGGTAGCCATAAGACTAAGTCAGCCGCGAAAGTTATGATTGCCAAGGTGATGACCAAGGGGATATAAAAAGGTATTAGGGCTTTTAATAGTTGGCGCAGGGTCACTTTTGCAATTGACGATACGAGGAATAATGAGAGTCCCATCGGAGGAGTCAGAAGGCCGATCATTAAATTGAATATGCAGACTATTCCCAAATGCACAGGGTCGACACCGGCTAATACCATGGGGGGAGCTACGATGGGAACAATCAGCAAGGTAGCAGTTGTTGAGTCTAAGAAAATACCCGCGATGAGAAAGATGAGGTTGGCGATCAACAGCAGCATCAAGGGGTCTTGAGATATCTGCAATATGAGCGTGGCAAACTGCTGGGGGATTTGTTCTACGGAGAGGATCCATCCAAACATTGAGGCTGCTGCGACTATGATAAGTATGGCGCTTGTGGTTCTTAGCGTGGCAAGCATAGATTGCAGTAAGTGATCCCAAGTAAGCTCTCGATAAATAACTGCGCTAATGATCACGACATAGGCAGCTGTAACAGCCGCAGCCTCGGTAGGGGTGAATAACCCCGCGAGCATACCAGAAATCATCAGTACTGGAGCCAGTAGCGCCGGAAGCGCTGGCATAAATGCGTGGAATAGCTCAGACCCTGTTGGCCAACGCTCTGCTCTTGGCATATCGTATTTAAGCGCAAGGACGGCGGCTGTTATCATAAGCAAAGCTATGCATATCAGTGCCGGGATAATGCCGGCCAATAAAAGTTGAACAATTGATACGCTAGTTACTGATCCATAAACGATTAGTGGGATGCTGGGTGGGAAAATAGGGCCAACAACGGCTGAGGATGCTGTAACGGCAGCAGAAAAAGGTCCGCTATATCCTCGCTTTTTCATAGCTTCAATTTCAATTTTCCCAAGCCCGCCGACATCTGCAAGAGAAGCCCCCGACATGCCTGAAAATATAAGGCTGGAAAATATGTTGACCTGTGCCAAGCCTCCTGGCGCGCGTCCGACCAGCGCATTGGCAAAGTTGAATATTCTGTCGGTTACACCAGCCTGGTTCATAAGGTTGCCAACGAAGATAAAAATTGGCACAGCTACTAGAGGGAAGCTGTCGAGTGAGTAAGTGATGCGCTGCCCCATCAATCCTAAAGGCAGTCCTTCTATAAGTACATAGGCAATGGAGGGTAGTAATATCGCATAGACTACCGGGAACCCCAGTATGAACAGAATTAAAAAGCAAGCAAGTACTGTTATTCCCATGTTGTCGCCTACCCGTAATAAGTGTTTAGGAGCAGCCTAGTTTGGCTGCTTAAATGGCTTGTAAAAATGGATGAGCGCGGCTAATAGAAAGCCCAGAGTGGTTGTGCTGAAAAATATCCAGTATGGTATTTTTAACACGGGTGTTGTTCTGTGAAAGCTTGATATTATTGTGGTCGCTGCCGAATAGCAAACGAATAAGCATGCTGCTATAGAAAGTATTGTGATGAATTTTCTTAGTATGAATTTTGGGGTTTGGGGGAGTGCGTCTTGAAGCTCAGACATCAAGATATTTTCATTGCTACCGACGACTAGAGGGTAGGATGAAAACACAAGACAGATGAGCAAGAAACGGGTTAGCTCTCCAGAGCCGGGAATTGATACTCCGAACAGGTCTCTCGATAGCACCTGTGCAAAGGGAACAAGTATCATTGCTGCTAATATCAATACGCAAAAAAATTCTAAGCATGATTTTGCTTTATACATAGAAATGCAGCTCCGTAGCGGGCAGCACATTATGTGCTGCCCGAGTGGCTTCATTCGATTTCAGAAATCATTTCGATATATGGAGCAAAGTTTGGATAGTCCTCGTTTATCTGCGCAAGAACTCTTTCGCGGAAAGCGTCTATGTCTAGACCATTGTCCTCAGTAATGAACACCATGCCTCTCTCGGTTAATTCATCAATGAGCTCTTCCTCTGTTTCTATTGCCCAGCGAAGTGATTCTTCGGCCTTCTCTGTGAGCGTGCTGGTGATAATATTTTGCTGCGTTTCATCTAGAGATTGCCACACATCTTCGTTGATAAATACCGCCAGAATGGAGTGCATATGCCCGGTCATGGAAACATGCGATTGCACTTCATATAAGCTGTCTGACCTGATCATGGTTAGTGGATTTTCCTGGCCTACCACTAGCCCCGTCATAAGAGATGTTGGTAGTTCTGAGACCTCTACTGGCGTTGGATCGGCGCCAAACCCGCGTACCATTGAGATCCAGATATCAAGTGGCACGGCACGGAACGGTTCTCCCGCTAGATCGTCAGGCGACTCTACTGGGAAATTCGATGTGATATGCCGAGCACCACGATACATACGTCCGATGATACGCATCCCAGATTCATCGATGAGTTGCTCGTTCATTTCTTGAATGACATCGGACTGGGGATCCGTGGCTCTTAGCGCATGCTCTGCATCACGATATATAAACGGCGCGTTAAAGACAGCAATATCGGGAACCGATTGAGCCAGCGATGCGAATTCATGGTGAGCCATGGAAATGGAGCCAATTGATACCCCATCCACCATCTCTGAAACGCCGCCTAGCTGGCTTGCAGGAAATATATTGATACTGATCGAGCCTTCGCTTGCTTCTTCGATGGCTGCTGATGCTTCCGAGGCGAAGCGGGTTTGGGCGTCGCCCTCTGCGCCAACGTGCGCATAACGCAGAGTGGTCGCGGATGCCGACGCCGATGCTGTTGCAATGGCAAGAGCAACAGCGGCGGTAGTGATTTTTTCTCTGAAACGCATGATTAAGCACCTTTGTCATTATATGAAGATCAGTGTCTGGTGAGTTGGCGTACGCTTCTTGTTGAGTGGCATTCTCCCCTTTGGATTGATGCTCTATTGATCTCTATGTCATTATGAACTCATAATTCATTCCTTGGTGTTAAACTTTAGTCGCGCCGATTGGCTGGTTGATTTCCTCCCATTCGGCAGGCGATGTCGAATGCGCGGCGCGTCGCTTCTGCACTGGCCTTGCCCTGGCCGGCGATATCGAAAGCGGTTCCATGGGCGGGGGTGGTAATGGGGATCGGTAGCCCACCCTGGACCGTCACGCCGCGCTCGAAGCCCAAGAGCTTCAAGGCAATCTGTCCCTGGTCGTGATACATGGTGACGACACCGTCGAATTCGCCATCCCGGGCACGGCGGAAGAGCGTGTCTGCGGGGAAAGGACCATGGGCTGGATAGCCGGCGTTTTGGCATGCTTCTACTGCTGGAGCGATGATATCGATCTCCTCGCGGCCGCAGGTGCCGCCTTCACCGGCGTGGGGGTTGATCGCGGCGACGGCGATGCGCGGCTCCGTTTGCCCAGCCGCGGTGAGAGCGCCGTGTATCAGGCGGGTCGCACTCAGGATGCGCTCCTGGGTAACATAGGAGGCGGCCTCGGCAAGTGGCACATGCGAGGAGATGCGTGATGTCCAGAGCTGTCCCAGGGTGTTGAACTCGCAGACATCGTCTGTGACGTTCAGGTATTCAGCAAAGAAGTGCAGCTCGTCTTCATGGCGCAGTCCGCCTTGCTTCATCGCCAGCTTGTTGAGTGGGGCGAAGCAGATGGCGTCGACGTGCCCTGCCAGGGCTGCATCGAGGCAGTATGCCAGGACCTTGAGCACCGAGGCGCCGCAGGCGGCGTCGACCCGGCCATACTCGACGTCCTCGGGCGCCACGCTATCCAGTGTCAGGAATACTGGCCCAGTGCCCCCACGGGCCTGATCCCAGGTGTCTATCTCCGGTAGCTCATGCCGAGTGCCGGCCACCCGCTGCCCTTCCTGCCATAGCCAGCGGTCGCCGACCACCACAATGTCGGCTTTAGCGATGGCTTCGTCATCTGCCAGCAGTCGGGCGATGAGCTCCGGGCCGATGCCTGCTGGGTCTCCCAGGGTAACGGCAACACAAGGTCGGGTTTCAGTCATGACAGATATCTCCTTGCTGCGTGGGTCAGGCTGCGGTGGCTACCTCATGCGTTTTGCCAGGCTTCGCCGTCTGGGTAGATATGGCGTGCCAGCGACTCGGGCTTGAGGGTAATGCTGTAGCCCGCTGCGGTGGGCACCTGGTAGTGGCCGCTGCGGATGACCACGGGGTGCTCGAAGTGCTCGTGGAGATGGTCGACGTACTCGAGGATACGCCCCTCCAGCGAGCCTGAGACGGCGATATAGTCGAAGATCGAGATGTGCTGCACGTATTCGCAGAGCCCCACGCCGCCGGCGTGGGGGCAGACCGGCACGCCGAACTTGGCAGCCATCAGCAGCACTACGATAACCTCGTTGAGGCCACCGAGCCGCGCGGCATCGAGCTGGCAGTAGTCGATGGCCTCGGCCTGCAGCAACTGCTTGAACATCACTCGGTTGTGGCAGTGCTCGCCGGTGGCCACGCCGATCGAGCCCAGCCGGTGGCGAATCTCAGCGTGCCCGAGGATATCGTCGGGGCTGGTCGGTTCCTCGATCCACAGCGGGTCGAATTCGGCCAGCTGGCGCATATTGGCGATGGCTTCATCGACGTCCCACATCTGGTTGGCATCCATCATCAGCGCATGCTCCCAGCCGATCTCCTCGCGCAGGATCTGCGCGCGGCGGCGATCCTCTTCGAGATTGCCACCGACCTTCTGCTTGAAGTGGGTCCACCCTTCAGCCAGCGCCTCGCGCGCCAGGCGGCGAACCTTGTCATCGTCGTAGCCCAGCCATCCTGCCGAGGTGGTATAGCCCGGATAGCCTTGCGCGCGCATCGTGGCTTCGCGCTCCTGGCGTCCAGCCGCCTGGCGCCTGAGCAGGCCTAGCGCCTCCTCTGGGGTGATGGCGTCGCTGACGAAGCGAAAATCGAGACTCTTGACCAGTTGCTCCGGAGACATGTCCACCAGCAGTTTCCACACTGGTTTACCTTCCGATTTGGCCCACAGGTCCCAGATGGCGTTGACGATGGCGGCAGTGGCCAGGTGGATCACCCCTTTCTCGGGGCCTGTCCAGCGTAGCTGGCTGTCGCCGCTGGTGAGCCGGCGCCAGAAATTGCCCATGTCCGAGGTGATGGTCTCGAGGGTTTCGCCCTCGACCAGATAGGCGAGGGACTCCACCGCCTTGACGCAGAGCTCGTTGCCGCGGCCGATGGTGAAGGTGAGGCCGTGGCCCTCCAGGTTAGCGTCGGTTTGCAGGGTGACATAGGTGGCAGAGTAGTCCGGTGCCGCATTCATGGCGTCGGAGCCATCCAGCGAGCGGGAGGTCGGGAAGCGGATGTCCTGAACCCTGATGTGGGTGATTTGGGTCATGGCAGATAGATCTCGCGTGATTAAGTGGTCGCTAGGGTGCATCCAGCTTAGGTAGGCATGCCGATAACTTGCCAATCGAATTTTTGCCATTATCGATTTCTTCTGGTTATCGAAATATCAAGGTACATACCCCGCGCTTCCCCCGCTGATGGTGGCAGACATCGACTGTTCGGACCCTTCTCCAAAAGTATAATACTTAATTTTTGATACATAATTCATATTTTGAAGCGTCAATCACGTATAAGAGGAGGGCGCATGACATCGCAAGAGCCTGGCTGGCAGGAGGTGGTGCTTCAGGAGCCAACGCTGTTTAGGCAGCACGCTTATGTTGATGGCCAATGGATCGCTGCCGGCGACGACGCCGTTATCGAGGTGGTCAATCCGACCAATGCGTCGCGGCTGGGCAGCGTGCCGAGGCTGCCCCAGTCGCAGGTCAAGGAGGCGATTGCCGCGGCCGATAGGGCGCTTCCCGCCTGGCGGGCCAAGACGGCAAAGGAGCGTGCCGCCATCCTGAGGCGCTGGTACGACCTGTGCATGGACCATCAGGAAGATCTGGCCCTGATCCTGACCCTGGAGCAGGGCAAGCCGCTGGCGGAAGCTCGGGGAGAGATCGCTTATGGAGCGTCTTTCATCGAATGGTTTGCCGAGGAGGCCAAGCGCGTTTACGGCGATGTCATTCCTGCCCATGCCGCGGATCGGCGCATCGTGGTGACCAAGGAGCCGGTCGGCGTAGTGGCCGCAATCACCCCGTGGAACTTCCCCAATGCGATGATCACCCGCAAGGCAGCCGCCGCCATGGGCGCCGGCTGTACCGTGGTCGTCAAGCCGGCCTCCAGCACACCCTTTTCGGCACTGGCGCTGGCCGAGTTGGCCGAGCGTGCCGGCGTGCCTAAGGGGGTGCTTAATGTGGTTACCGGCAGCGCGCGGGTCGTGGGGGACGAGCTGACAGCCAACCCACTGGTGCGCAAGCTATCGTTCACTGGCTCGACCGAGGTGGGCAAGGTGCTGCTCACCGCCTGTGCGCAAACCGTCAAGAAGGTCTCGATGGAGTTGGGTGGCAACGCCCCTTTCATCATTTTTGAGGATGCTGATCTCGATCAGGCCGTGGCCGGAGTGATGGCCTCCAAGTTTCGCAACACCGGGCAGACCTGCGTCTGCGCCAATCGCATCTTCGTGCATGACGAGATCTATGACGACTTTGCCGAGCGCCTCGCTCAGGCGGTGTCGGCGCAGCGAGTCGGCCGGGGTATCGAGGAGGGGGTCAGGCTTGGCCCACTGATCGACCAGGCCGCGGTGGCCAAGGTTGAGGAGCACATCGCTGATGCTCTGGAGGGTGGTGCGCGTGTCTACCTAGGCGGACAGCGCCATGCGTTGGGCGGTAACTTCTTCGAGCCGACGATTCTTACCGATGTGGCCAGTGACGCCAGGCTGATGAATGAAGAGACCTTTGGCCCGGTGGCGCCGCTGCTGCGCTTTAGCGACGAGGCGGAGGTGATTCGCCTGGCTAATGCGACACCCTACGGCCTGGCCAGCTACTTCTACTCCCGCGATGTGGGCAGGGTATGGCGGGTAGCCGAGGCTCTGGAGTGCGGCATCGTGGGTATCAACGAGGGCATCATCTCCAGTGAGCTGGCGCCTTTTGGCGGCGTCAAGGAGTCAGGTATCGGGCGTGAAGGCTCCAAGTACGGCATCGAAGACTATCTCGAGATCAAGTATCTCTGCATGGGTGGGCTGTGATGGCCGTACACACAACGACACGGGAGATGGCATGAACGACACGCAATTGACGAAGCGGCGAGTGGGCATGGTGGGTATCGGCATGATGGGCCATGGCATTGCCACCAATATCCAGCGTGCCGGCTGGCCGCTGGCTTTTGTTGAGCATCCCGGCAATCAGCCGGTAGATGAGCTGCTCGCCCAGGGAGCAACGTCATTCGATACCGGCGCGGCCTTGGCTCAGCATGCCGAGATCATCATTCTTTGCGTGACCGGCTCGCCGCAGGTAGAGGAGGTGCTGTTCCGTGATGATGGTGTGCTACATGGGCTTCGGCCTGGCGCGGTGATCATCGACTGTTCGACGGCCATCCCCAGCTCGACGCAGCGAATTGCCGAGGCAGTGGCAGCGGCGGGGGGCCGCTTTCTTGATGCCCCCATGACACGCACTCCCAAGGAAGCCGCCCAGGGCCGGCTTAACCTTCTTGTTGGCGGAGATCGCGATCTGTTCGAGGCTCAACAACCTCTGCTGCAGAGTTTTGCCGAGAACATCACCCACGCCGGGCCAGTCGGGGCCGGCCACCAGCTGAAGCTGTTGCACAACTTCGTGTCGGTGGGGTTCTCCACCGTGCTGGCCGAAGCGGCGGCCTGTGCTGAACTGGGCGGTATCGAGCCCGATGTCTTCGTCGATGTCCTGGCCCAGGGCGGTGGGGCGGGCACCGTGCTCGAGCGGCTGCGCCCTTATATCCAGGCGCGGGACGCCTCCGGTTTCCGCTTCAGCATTGCCAATGCCCATAAAGACCTTGGCTATTACGTCACCATGGCCAGCGAACTGGGAGCAACCCAAGAGGCTGCGGTGAGTATCAACAGGCTATTGGGCGAGGTGGAGTCGGCGGGGCATGCCGGTGCCACGTTACCCGAGCTGATCACGCTTCTCGGGGATCGCCGCGCCAGATAGGCGATGGTGGTATTGGGGCATGATCGCTTGCTCGCATGGTGGGGGACGCTTAGGTTGAGCGATCACCACTGGTTATCGTTGAGGCAGGATCATGGAAAAGCTGTCATCGGCAGGTCTATGCGGTTGGATGCGGTTCAAACATTTGTTGCTACTGGTGCATCTCGATCAGTGCCGCAATATGCACGCCGCTTCCCGTCACATGCACCTCAGCCAGCCAGCTGCCAGCAAGATGCTTCGCGATCTGGAGCGGTACTTCGGCTTTGCCATTTTCGAGCGTCATCCGCGTGCCATGGTCCCGACAGAGTTAGGCATGCAGTTGGTGAGGCATGCTGAAATCCTGTTGAACGACGCCGAGCGGATGGTCAAGGACATCCAAATGAGGCGAGAAGGGGGCTATGGCCGGCTGTTGATCGGCGCGATCCCGGCCGCTGCTCCCGAGATATTGCCGGCGGCAATCGCTGCGCTCAAGCGACGGCGTCCGCGGCTGTCCATCAGTCTCGATGAACAGAGCAGCGACCGCCTGTTGCAAGCGCTCGAGTACAAGCAGCTAGATCTGGTGGTCGGCCGGCTCACGGCGGAGAGCCAGCATAATCTGTTCGATTTCGAGCCGCTGCTGGAGGAGCCGTTGCGTGTAGTGGTAGGACGAGAGCACCCGCTGGCGGAGACCCGGACGATCGATCTTGCAAGCCTCTGCCGTTGGCCCTGGATCCTGCATCCCCCTGCCAGCCCCATGCGCCAGGTGTTTGAGCGCGCGCTGGCTGAGCTCGGTATTGCCTCACCCGATGACATCATCGAAACCACTTCGACCCAGATGATACTGCAGCTGTTGCTGAGCTCGTCGATGTTGGCGGTGCTACCCCAATCGGTACTCAAGCGACCACTGGCCAGCGGTCAGTACGTGGTACTGCCGCTGACGATCGGCAAGCCGCTCAACCATTACGGCATTATCACCCGCAAGCATGAGCCGCTCCCGCCTGCCACCGCGGAACTGGTGGAGGAGCTGCGACGCCGGGCCGTGTCAGCTAAATCACTAATGGAGCATCTCGCCTAGCCAGAGGGGTGAGCGCTCGACAGCTATCCAGTTGGTATGCGCTGTCTGCGAGCCGGCGGGGTCTATCGATAGGAAGATTGAGTAGACTAAAGTTGATGTTGTTGAAATGAATTATGAGTTCATAATTACAGAGAGGGGCAAAGATCCATTTTTCCCCTCTCGCACATTTAAGCACGTCCGGTGTCGCAATAACTTGGCGGCTCAGGCAATTACCCAACAACGATAAACGGGGTTATTGAGATATGACGAAGACAACTTGGGTTTGCAAGCTTACTCTATCCGGCGCATTAAGTTTGGCGCTTGTCGGCGGTGCTAATGCATGGGAGCCTCAGAGCAATGTCGAGTTCGTGGTGCCCTATAGCGCTGGCGGTGGCAGCGACATAAATGCGCGTATGCTGGTCGAGGCGATTCGTGAGACCGGGTTGGTCGACCGCAACATATTGGTCAATAACCGTCCTGGCGGCTCAGGTGCTGTCGGGAATAGCTACACGTACAGCCAGGGCGATAACGGCCATACCCTTATGACCTTTAATGGCGGTCAGATGATGAGTATGGTGGTTAATGATGCTTCGGTACAGCTTGAGGATCTTACGCCTCTCGCCACCTTGTCGCTGGATACACTCTTCGTCGGTGTCAACGCCAGTGGTGATATTGAGGATCTTGATGACTTGGTAGAGCGTGCTGAGCAGGACCCGGGCGGTGTCACCATTGGTGGGGCTGGCCGTGGAGGTGAAGATCACCTTGCCTTTGAGATGCTCAACGACAATCTTGGGGCTGATTTCCAGTATGTACCTTTCGATGGTACCGGCGATGTTACGGCGGCACTCCTGGGCGGCCACATTGACGCGGCCATTTTCAAGCTAGGCTCTGGGGTCGATCAAAGTGTCATCAATCTGCTTGCCACATATGCTGAAGACCGTCTCGACGCCCCATTTGATCAGGTGCCGACATTCGCTGAGCTAGGCCACGAAGACCTCGAGCTGATGATCTTCCGTGGCTATGCTGGCCCCCCTGAGATGCCCGCCGAGGCTGTTGAGTATTGGGAGAACGTATTCCGTGCCGCATCGGATACGGAAAAATGGACCAACGAGTATGTTGAGAGCAGTGGCCTGATTCCCACATTTATGGGCGCAGAGGAGAGTGCCGAGCACTACCGCGATCAGCTAGAGCAGTACCGTGTACTGTTTGAGCGAGCTGGTATGATCGACTGATCTGTGGGCGTGGTGCCTGTAAGGCTCCACGCCCTAAGTGTTCACTTTTTCTTCTATAATTTCTCTTAATATGCGATATGAATAGGAGTTGAGAGGACAACGTCGACCGCTATTGCTAAAGAGGTGTACGCCATGTCAAATGTAAATAAACCATCAGATCTCGGTCGTCAATTCTGGATATCTTCCTTAGTCACGTTGAGTCTCATTGCGATGGGGCTCGCCTGGGCTGGCTTCGGCTGGCTCAAGTATGGGGTGTGGATGCACAACGGCCCCGGTGCCGGCTTTTTCCCTCTCGTGATGGGCCTTGGCGCCGCTCTGCTCGGTGGTTACGAGTTACTGCGTCGCCGGTGGATTGCCGATCAGGTGGGGCTGCGCAACCTCTGGCCCGCCGTGGCCATGGGCATAGCCATCGCCACTATCCCGCTATTCGGCATGGTGTTGGCTATGACGCTGTTCATCGTAATGTGGATGGCGCTGGTCGAGCATCAGTCTTGGCTCAAGTCGATATTAATTGGTGGGGGCGCTGGTGGTGTAATTTATCTGCTATTTGGTATGTGGCTGATGGTGGCGTTCCCTCAAGGTGCCCTCATTGGATGGCTAAGTTAAACGCATGAAGAGGCCCTTATGGATATTTTACAATCTTTGTTGCAGGGGTTTGCCACCTCGCTAACCTTCAGCAATATCTTGGCCGCGTTGGTAGGAGCCGGCTTGGGCATCATCGTCGGCGCCATCCCCGGGCTTGGTTCCGTCACCGGTATCGCACTGCTGCTCCCGCTCACCTTCCAGATGGACCCGATCACCGGCATCATCATGCTTGGGGCCCTCTACTATGGCTGCATGTATGGAGGCTCATACAGTGCTATTCTGCTTAACATCCCCGGCGATGCACCAGCCGTGGTGACTTCCCTCGACGGCTATCCGCTGTCGCAGCAAGGGCGGGGCGGCAAGGCCCTCTTCACCGCCAATATCTCCTCCTTCATCGGCGGTACCGTGGGTATCATCATGCTCACCTTCATGGGACCCATCCTGGCCTACGTCGGCTTGATGTTCGGGCCGGCCGAGGTGGCGGCACTGATCCTACTGGCGCTCTGCTCCATTGGCTGGTTGCTGGGCGATAATCCGGTCAAGGGCCTTATCTCGACCTTCATCGGCGTGATGCTAGCTACTATCGGCATTGGCACGGCCTTCGGCCAGCCACGCTTCACCTTCGATTCGATGTACCTGCTCAACGGCATCTCCTTCATCCCGTTAGTGATCGGCATGTTCGGCTTCAGTCAGGTGTTGGTGATGATGGTCAATCGGATAGATCCTGCTGCCCAGGGCTTGTCCAGCCGGCTGGGATTAAAGGCTAGCCTGCTTAATCGCAAGGAGATTCGTAGCATCATTCCGGCTTCTCTGCGCTCTGGCGTGATAGGAAACTTGGTGGGCATCCTGCCTGGGGCGGGGGCTACTACAGGTTCCTTCCTATCTTACGTGCTGCAGAAGAAGGTAGGACGCAACGGTAGCGAACTTGGCAAGGGGCGTATTGAGGGTGTGGCTGCCTCAGAGGCGGGCAACAACGCCGCTGCTGCCGGCTCCTTCGCGCCCCTGCTGTCTTTGGGTATTCCTGGCTCGGGCACGGCAGCAGTGCTGCTCGGTGGCCTGATGATGTGGGGGCTACAGCCTGGTCCGCTATTGTTCCAAACCAACCCCGATTTCGTCTGGGGCCTGATCTCCTCCATGTATCTGGGCAACGTTATGGCGGTGCTGGCGGCCCTTGCGATTATTCCGTTCCTGGTCAAGCTGCTGCTGATCCCGGCCTCAATTATGATCCCAGTGATCGCCGTGGTCTGCGTTGTCGGCTCCTACAGCGTCAACAACAGCATGTTCGATGTCTGGTTCATGCTCGGCGCCGGGGTTGTGGCGTTCTTCATGACCGCCGCCCATTACCCCATAGCGCCGCTGCTTCTGGCGTTCGTGCTTACGCCTCGCCTCGAGACCAGCCTGCGCCAGGCGCTCGACATCTCGCGCGGCGACCCGATGATCTTCCTTAGAAGCCCGATCGCGGCCACTCTTCTAACTCTTATCTTGCTGTTCGTGCTTTTTCCGCTCGTCAAGAAGCTGTTCGTGGCGGCACGCCAGCGCAGACGCCGGGCGACTGCCGAATGAAGCTGGCCAGCGCCTTGGCGCTGTCGCAGTCGACCGATGTGTCACCCTGTCCCCCAGAGTAGAGACGCCGACATGACTATCCGCAATGACACAGCCGTCGCTTTCTTCACCCAGCTGTTGGGTGCCAAGGGGGTGGTGGCCGAGGCCGAAGATCAGGAACGCTACGTCTGCGATTGGGCCGGCGGCCGCCTGGGCATGCCTCTGGCCGTGGTTCGCCCCGGGACCACTGAAGAGGTTGCCGAGGTGGTGCGCTACTGCCATGAGCAGCGCATCCGCATGGTGCCTCAGGGGGGGCACACTGGCCTTGTGCAGGGTGCCCTGCCGGACGACCACATAGCTGAGGTTGTCATCAGCCTTGAGCGCATGACGCGCATCCGCCGACTCGACCCGCTCAACTTCACCATGGCGGTGGATGGTGGCTGCATCCTCGAAGAGGTCAAGCGGGCCGCCGAGGAGAACGACTGCTTCTTCCCGCTCTCGCTGGGGGCCCAGGGCAGCTGCCAAATCGGCGGCAACATCGCCACCAATGCCGGCGGGGTCAACGTCTTGCGCTACGGCATGATGCGCGAGCTGGTGCTGGGTCTAGAAGTGGTGCTGCCTAACGGCGAGATATGGAGCAGCATGAGGGCCCTGCATAAGGACAACCGCGGTTATAGCCTGCAGCAGCTGCTCATCGGTAGCGAGGGTACCCTGGGCATCGTCACCGGTGCGGTGCTCAAGCTGACACCGCGTCCCCAGCAGTCGCAGACCGCCTTGCTGGCGGTCCCCTCGGTCGAGGCTGCGGTCCGGCTTTATGCCCTGGCGCGTCGCGTCGGCAGCGACCTGCTCTCCGCCTTCGAGCTGATCCCGCGCCAGTGCCTGGAACTGGCCTTCGAGGCCGCGCCACAGCTCTCCGATCCGCTCGATGAGGTCTATCCCAACTATGTCCTGCTTGAGCTGGCGGCCAGCGGGCCGGTGGATCTGTCCGTCATGCTCGAATGCTTACTGGAGGCGGGCATGGAAGAAGAGGTGGTACTCGACGGTGTACTGGCCTCGAGCATCGCCCAGGCCGATCAGCTGTGGTTGATCCGCGAGGGCATGGTGGAGGGACAGCTGCTGCGTGGCGAGCACCTGCGCACCGACATCTCGGTGCCGATCTCCGCCATTGCCGAGTGCGTGGAACAGGCCGCCGCGGCTGTGACGACGCTCTCCCCCAACTCTCTGCTGATTGCCTACGGGCACATCGGTGACGGCAACCTGCACATCAATGTGCTGCCAGCTGCCGAGACGCCGGGAGAAGCGCTGCCGGCGCTGTTTGAGCAACTGGAGGGCGCGATCTTCACCGTCGTGGACGGTTTCGACGGCAGCATCAGCGCTGAACATGGCATCGGACGCAGCAAGCAGGCTGCCTACTTAGCCAGGCTTTCCTCTACCGAGCAGCGGCTGCTGACAAGTATCAAGGAGGTATTCGATCCTGATGAGCTGATGGGGGCGGGACGTATCTTGCCCCTGGCCGAACGACAATTGTTATCCAACATCCATTGAACTATTCATGCTAAGCGCCACAGAGGGTCATGTGTCGCTCGACCTTTCCTAGGTTCCCGCTGAGTGTCTCCTGGCCTGTCGCGGTCAGGATCATGACGAAGCCTACCTTTGTTCCAAATAAGATTCTGTCCCAGAAGGGAAAGTCGGTTGAGTGCTAATCAGCGTCGATAGAACTGATACCCATGCCGTCAATCTAGTGATTTGAGATTGTGCGACGACACGATGAGTCATTGCCACTCCTCGTCGGGGATGGGAGAGGAGAGTAGACGATAGTCTACATTGATAAAATGAATTATGAGTTCATAATTACAAAATGAGGGCAAGAGCCGGGTTGACAAGGTGGGTAAGGCGTCCGGGCTATAAACAATGTAGGAGACCGAAATGAAGCCGACATCGAAAGCTGAGCTGGAATTCATTAAGGAGGGGCGAATTGCTTGGCTGATTTTTAATCGTCCTCAAGTACGAAATGCCATGACATGGAAGATGTACAGCGAACTTGAGCGTCACTGTCAAACGTTGGACAAGGATCCAGATATCGATGTGGTGGTGTTGCGCGGCAGTGGAGGTGAAGCCTTCGTGGCTGGGACCGATATCAAGCAGTTCGCCAACTTCAGCACGGCCCAGCAGGCGTTGGATTATGAACATCGTATCGATGAGGTCATCGGTGCTCTGGAATCACTCAGTAAGCCCACCATTGCCCTGATCGAGGGGTTCTGTGTTGGCGGTGGTGCGGCTATCGCCATGGCCTGTGATTTCCGTTACTGCACGCCCGATCTACGCTTCGGCGTACCCATTGCCAAGACCCTTGGCAACTGCGTCTCGATTACCAATATGTCACGTCTAGTCGATCTGGTCGGCGCCGCCCGGGCGAAGGAGGTGTTGATGCTGGCCAAGCTGTTCAAAGCCGAGGAGGCGAAGTCGGCTGGTTTGGTCACCGAGGTCGTCACGCCCGATGCGATCGAAGCCGAGGTCAGGCAGGTGGCCGAAAGACTGGGTGGCTTCGCTCCCCTAACGTTGCGAGCCTCCAAGGAGGCAATCGAGCGTGTTCTATCGGCGCGTCGACCGGTCGCCGGCAGTGAAGCGGACCTGATTTCGCTCTGTTACACCAGCCGAGACTTCAAGAGTGCCGTCAGCGCCTTTATCAACAAGACTCCCCATGCATGGCAAGGAGAGTAGTGTTTATTCCATGGCGATTCATCGTCTTTTCTCAACGTAAAGTTCTCCTAATGCAACGAGGTGGCTAATATGCTTCCCTTAACAAAGATTAAGGTTCTCGACATTTCCCAGATCATGGCCGGGCCCTACTGCACTATGGTGCTAGGTGATCTGGGGGCGGATGTCATCAAGGTGGAGAAGAATGGAGGAGACGATAGTCGTCAGATGGGTCCCTATGTTAACGACGAGTCGACCTGCTTTGCCCAGATTAACCGCAACAAGAAGAGCATATCACTGAATCTAAAGGAGGATGAGGGGCGCGAGATATTCTATCGGCTCGCGGAGGAGGCCGACGTAATCGTTGAAAACTACCGCACCGGTGTGGCTAAGAAGCTTAAGGTGGATTACCAGAGCATTAAGGCTATCAATCCCGGCATCATCTACTGCTCCATCTCTGGTTATGGACAGACCGGTCCCTACAGTCATAAAGGGGGCTTCGATCTGGTCGCTCAGGGCATGACGGGCCTAATGTCGATGACCGGGGAACCTGGCCGTCGCCCGTTGAAGACCGGGATCGCCGTCTACGATATCGGCGCGGGCATCACCGCTGTTTATTCGATTTTAGCCGCTTATATCCACAAGATGAATACTGGTGAGGGGCAGCATGTCGATATTGCCATTGCCGAATGTGGTCTGCCTTGGTTTATGTGGGAAGCGGCGGCCTATTTTGCAGAAGGCACTGTTCCTGAGCCTACCGGTTGGCGCCATCGGGTGTCGGCACCCTATCAGGCAATCAAGACACAGGATGGCTATATTATGCTGGGTTGTGCCAACCAGCGTACCTGGGAACGCCTCTGCCATGAGGTGATTCAGCGCCCCGACCTGTTGGAGGACCCTCGCTTTATAACCAATCATCTGCGCGGGCAGAACGTGGAAGAGCTGGAAGGCGTTCTTGAAGAGATATTTGTTCAGGATGTGCGTGATTCTTGGTTATCAAAGTGTGACCATGCAGGCGTGCCGGCAGGTCCCATCAACAACTTCGCGCAAGCACTAGATGATCCGCACTATCAAGCGCGCGGCATGGTGCAGGAGATGGATCACCCGATCATCGGCAAGATGAAAACCATCGGCTTTGCTAGCAAGCTCTCTGAGACTCCGCCGGAGATTCGGCGGCCAGCGCCACTTTATGCCCAACATACTGATGAGATAATGGCCGAGCTGGGCATCGATGAGTCGCGCTGCGATGAGCTGCGTCGTAAGGGAGTGATCAAGTGATAGGAAGGAACTGATAGCCATGAAAATCCTCGTTGCGGTCAAACGCGTCATCGACTACAACGTCAAGATCCGCGTCAAGCCGGATCACTCCGACGTTGACCTCACCAACGTCAAGATGGCCATGAACCCCTTCTGCGAGATCGCCGTGGAAGAAGCGGTGCGCCTCAAGGAGAAGGGTGTCGCGACGGAAGTGGTTGCCGTGACCGTTGGCCCCAAGGCCGCCCAGGAACAGCTGCGTACCGCGCTGGCGCTGGGCGCCGACCGCGCCATTCATGTCGAGACCGACGAGCGCGTCGAGTCGCTGGCGGTGGCCAAGCTGCTGGCCAAGGTGGTCGAAGAGGAGCAGCCGGGCCTCACCATCCTCGGCAAGCAGGCCATCGACACCGACAACAACCAGACCGGCCAGATGCTGGCGGCACTCAGCGGCCTGCCCCAGGGCACCTTCGCCTCCGAGGTGAATATTAGCGGCGACGGGGGTGATAAAAAGGTCGCGGTGACCCGCGAGATCGACGGCGGCCTGCAGACCGTCGAGCTCACGCTGCCGGCCATCGTCACCACCGACCTGCGCTTGAACGAGCCGCGCTACGCCAAGCTGCCCGACATCATGAAGGCCAAGAAGAAGCCGCTCGACGTCAAGACCCCGGCCGAGCTGGGTGTCGAGGTGGGCTCGAAGGTCAGCCTGCTCAAGGTCACCCCGCCCCCCGAGCGCCAGGGCGGCGTCAAGGTCGGCTCGGTGGACGAGCTGGTAGACAAACTCAAGAACGAAGCCAAAGTGCTTTGATAGGAGCGAACTCATGAGCATTCTGGTTCTCGCCGAGCTTCACGACGGCCACCTCGCCGACGCCACCGCCCACGTGGTGGCGGCGGCTAACGCCATCGGCGGCGATATTCACGTGCTGGTGGCCGGCGACGGCGTCCAGGCCGCCGCCGAGGCCGCCCAGCTCGACGGCGTCAGCAAGGTGCGCCTCGCCGATAACCCCGTCTACGCCCACCAGCTGGCCGAGCCCGTGGGCGCGCTGTTGGTGGCCCTGGCCGACGACTACAGCCACGTGCTGGCGGCCGCCTCCACCACCGGCAAGAACGTATTGCCACGGCTCGCCGCGCTCAAGGACGTCAGCCAGCTCTCCGAGATCATCGCGGTGGAGAGCGCCGACACCTTCCAGCGGCCGATCTACGCCGGCAACGCCATCGCCACGGTCAAGAGCGACGACCCGCTCAAGGTGATCAGCGTGCGCACCACCGCCTTCGACGCCGTGGCCAGCACTGGCAGCGCCGCCATCGAGGCGGTCGATCACGTTTCCGACAACGCCCAGTCGCGCTTCGTGAAAGAGGCCCTCGCCCAGTCCGACCGTCCCGAGCTTGGCGGCGCCAAGATCGTCATCTCTGGCGGCCGCGGCATGGGCAACGGCGACAACTTCAAGCTGCTCGACGGCATCGCCGACAAGCTGGGGGCCGCCATCGGCGCCTCACGTGCGGCGGTGGACGCCGGCTTCGTGCCCAACGACATGCAGGTCGGCCAGACCGGCAAGATCGTCGCCCCGGAGCTGTATATCGCCGTGGGAATCTCGGGTGCCATCCAGCACCTGGCGGGGATGAAAGACTCCAAGGTGATCGTGGCGATCAACAAGGACGAGGAGGCGCCGATCTTCCAAGTGGCGGATTACGGTCTCGTCGGCGACCTGTTCGAGGTGCTGCCGGAGTTGGAGAGCAAGCTGTAAGGAAGGTCAAGATCTTCTGGCTGACGCTCTCAAGATAGCATTACGTAGGCCGCAAACGACTGCGCCCCACCAAGGAGGTGGGGCGCAGGTCAGACAGATACCTATATAAAGGTTGTCAATTACCCATCAGCGGATCCGTCACTCCGATCACATAGAAGGCGATCAGCGCGATGATGCCGGTGAAGGTCAGGTAGTAGATCGTCGGCAAGATGGTCTTGCGGATGGTCGTACCCTCGCGGCCCAGCAGGCCAACGGTGGCGGACGCCGCGACCACGTTGTGGATGGCGATCATGTTACCCGCCGCGGCACCGACCGCCTGCAGGGCGACCATCATGGCCGTGGAAACACCCAACTGCTCGGCGACGTTGAACTGGAACTCCGCGAGCATCAGGTTGGCGGCGGTGTTGGAGCCGGCGATGAAGGCCCCCAGGCCGCCTACGGCCGGCGCGAACAGCGGATAGACATCGCCTACGCTGTTGGCCACGAACTGTGCCATGGCCACCGGCATCGACACCAGGTCCGAGCCATTGACGCCGGAGTTGATCAGGATCCGCACCATGGGGATGGTGAATATCAGCACGAAACCGGCCCCGATAATGGTCTTGGTCGACTCGCCGAAGGCGGCCTGCAGTTCGGAGAACTTCATGCGATGGATCAGTGCCGTGAGCAGCACCACGAACACCAGGATACCGCCGGGCAGGTAGAGCGGTGCTATAGCACCCGAGACACCGGCTTCACCGAGGATATTGTTCCAGCTCAGGACGACCGAGTTGAGTGCGTTGGTGACCGGCTCGACGGTGCGTGAGATCACCAGCAGCACGGCCAGCAGTACGTAAGGCACCCAGCCCATGAAGGTCGACAGCGGTTTCTTGCCGGCAATGTCGTCCATCTTGATCTCGAGCTTGCCGATCCACTCGTCGAGCCACTGCTCGCGGGGTGGGAAATCCCAGGTGTCCTTGGGGATCAGGAAGCCGCGGCGCGCCGCTGGTACGACGATGGCGAGGCCCACCATGGCACCGATCATCGACGGGAACTCCGGCCCGAGCAGCACGCCTGCCAGCATATAGGGCACCACAAAGGCGACACCGGCGAAGATCGCGAAGGGGGCGATCGACAGGCCTTCCTTCCACGAGCGGTTGGCGCCGAAGAAGCGCACCATGATCACCACCATGATCAGCGGCATCAGCACGCCGACGATACCGTGGATGATCGCCACTTCCGCAGCGATCAGCCGGAAGTACTCGGTCCAGGTGGCGCCGTCGGCGGCCAGACGTTCGGTAATGGCGCTCTGGTTCACACCGCCGGTAACGCCGACCACGATCGGAGTGCCCACGGCGCCGAAGGAGACCGGCGTGGACTGGATCATCATGCCGACCACCACGGCGGCCAGTGCCGGGAAGCCGAGTGCCACCATCAGCGGCGCGGCAACGGCGGCGGGGGTGCCGAACCCGGAGGCGCCTTCGATGAAGCAGCCGAACAGCCAGGCGACGATGATCGCCTGCACGCGGCGGTCGGGGCTGATGCCTGAGAAGCCGTTACGGATGGCGGCGATGCCTCCCGAGTACTTCATGGCATTGAGCAGCAGGATGGCGCCGAAGATGATCCACAGGATCGAGACGGTGAGGATGAGGCCCTGCAGCGAGGAGGCCACGACCCGAGTGAAGGTCATGTCCCAGGCGACCAGAGCGATCAAGGCGGAGACGACGAAGACGATCGGCATCGCCACCTTGGCGGCCATGCGAAAGCCTATCAGCAGTACACCGGCCAACAGCAATGGCGTGAACGCCAATAGCGCGAGTACAGTGTCATTCATGAGGCAAGTTTCCTCTTATTTTTCAAGCATCGCATGAGATGCCTGCAACGGGAGCGAGATGCTTGCGTGTCCATGGGATATCAGTGATGGCTGATATCCCGGCGAACCGTCGCCGTGGACGGTAGTGGCAAGATAATCGCATTGGCGACCTTGATGCTACTCGTGGGTAATTGGTATGACCAGTGCGGGGTGGGACGGCTTGTTTTCTATAACTATTTGAAATTTAAAGTATGGTTATCATTTTTCGTGAGAAATTCTGGTGCTTTCGGGCGACTTGAAGGCTCCAGCGTTCGACTAATGGACAGTGGGTTATATCAGTTGCGGAAAAGAAGCTAAGCCGGTGATAGTCTGAGACTAATTCTGCGATCGAGTGAAACGATAACGCTATTGGTGAGGAGTAAGCCCTGATGTCTCTCGTGCTATACGACCTTAGTGGCAAAGACGATGCACTGCGGTTTTCACCCTATTGCTGGCGAGTGAAGCTGGCGCTGGCGCACAAAGGGCTCGAGGTCGAAACGCGACCTTGGCACTTCGTTGACAAGAAAGCACTGGCTTTTTCTGGTCAGGGGGCCGTGCCAGTGCTGGTGGACGGTGATGACGTCGTCTGCGACAGCTATGCAATCATGCGCTACCTTGATCGCACCTACCCAGACGCGCCGCTGTTCGGTGACGAGCACGCCGAGGCCAGGGCGCGTTTCTTCAAGTTCTACGCCGAGCGTTCGCTGGCACCGGCGATACTGCGCACCATCATCATGGACCTGCTCAACGCCCTGCACCCCGGCGACCGGGAATACTTTCGCGAGACCCGCGAAAAACGTTTCGGGCGCAGCCTCGAGGACTTTCATTCGCCGAGCCGTGGCCTGAGTCAGTTGGATGCGGCCTTGGAACCACTGCGTGGCCGGCTCGCTGAAGCCGACTTCATCGATGGCGAGGCCCCGGCTGCTGCCGACTATCTGGTATTTGCCACCTTTATGTGGGCGCGGGTGGTGTCGGCGGCGGACTTGGTCTCCAACGCTGATCCGGTCTACGCCTGGCTCGAGCGCATGCTCGACCTGAACGGCGGCATGTGCCGCGCGGCGCCACGCGTGGTCGATCTCCCCGACGGCTACCGCTGACGCTGAATCCGCGGTGAACATGGCACTAGCTGTGCGCGCTGCCAAAGACTCGATGGCCCGCTTAGCGGGCCATCTGCATTTATATCCTTGATGGTCCAGGGCGCCGGCGTTAGACCAATGTCTAGCTGAGCGCGACTTTCGCTGTGCTGATATGACTACCATACTAGTCATATCAGATAGTCGGACGCAGGTTTCGGCGGAGACGAAACGCTTATGAACACCACCCTCAAGACGCTCTGGCACGAGACCAACGCCGCCGAGTCGGTGCGCCAGCGGCTTTATCAGGTACTGCGCCAGTCGATCATTCACATGGTGCTGGCGCCGGGGCAGGCGCTGTCGGAAAAGGAGATTGCCGATACCTTCAACGTCAGCCGTCAGCCGGTGCGCGAGGCGTTCATTCGCCTCTCCGAGGCGGGGCTGGTGGAGGTGCGCCCCCAGCGTGGCACCTATGTGGTGAAGATCTCCCAGCGGGCGGTGCTGGAGGCGCGCTTCGTGCGCGAGGCGATCGAGGTCGCGGTGGTGCGCAGCGCCGCCGCCAAGGGGTTGCCTCGGGCCGATCTGGCCGAACTGCACGAACTGCTCGACCGCCAGCGGCGCTGTGTCGATCCCCACGACTTCGATCGTTTTTACCGACTCGACGAGGATTTCCACCGCACTCTGGCGCTGGCCGTCGGTCAGCAGGCGGCATGGAAGGTGACCCAGGAGGTCAAGGCGCAGTTCGACCGGGTGCGCTATCTCAGCGTGCCTGACACCACGCCGATACCGCGCCTGATCGAGCAGCATGCGGCGATCGTGGCAGCCATTGAGGCCTGCGATATGGAAGGCGCGGAGCAGGCCATGCGGCTACATCAGAGTGAAATACTGAAATCGCTCCCGGCGTTGGTGCAGCGCTTTCCTGAAATGTTCGAGGGAGCTCCGGCTCAGAGTGATTACGACGGGCAACACGCATTTGGCTAACGCAACAATCACAATACGCACGCCACTTCAGGAGATTCTCATGAAAATGTCAGTCCTCGCCTCGGCCGTCGTCGTGGCCGTGACCAGTAACATGGCTCATGCATCGTATCAGCTCAATCTCTCGTCGGCGCTGAGCTCCCAGGACCCGGTAGTGCTGGCCATGGAGAGTGCCAGGCAGGCCATCGAGGAGCGCTCCGACGGTGAGCTCACTATCCAGGTGTTCCCCAACAGCCAGCTCGGTTCCGACGAAGACGTGGTGGAACAGATCCGCAGCGGGGCCAATATCGCCATCCTGATCGATGCCGGACGGCTCTCCGAGTATCAGCCGGAACTGGGCATTCTCAGCGCGCCTTACCTGGTGGAAGACCACAGCGACTATGCACAGATCACCTCCTCCGACCTTTACCTTGGGTGGGTCGAGAGCCTGGCCGACGACAGCGGACTGCGGCTGCTGAACTACAACTGGTTCCAGGGCTCGCGTCAGATGCTGACCCAGAACCCGGTCGAGTCGCCGGACGACCTGCGTGGCGTTCGCGTACGCACCATCAACTCGCCGGTGTGGGTCAAGACCATCGAGTCCATGGGGGCCACGCCCACGCCGCTGCCCTGGTCCGAGGTTTACTCTGCGCTGCAGCTGGGCTCCATCGACGGAGCCGAGGCGCAGCTGACTGCGGCCGAAGGCCAGAACCTGCACGAAGTCATCAGCCACATCGCCCTGACTAGCCATATCCATCTCATGACCGGGATCGCCACCTCCGAGCAGTGGTACCAGTCGCTGCCCGAAGAGCTGCAAGTGATCCTGACCGAGGAACTCACCCGGGCCGGGGAAGAAGCCAGTCAGTCCACCGTCGATGCCCAGGATGCCGTGCGCGAGCGCATGGAGGCGCAGGGCGTGACCTTCACCGAGGTGGATGTCGAGGTGTTCCGCCAGCGCGTCGATGGCGTCTATGCGGACCTCGGCTATGACGAGTACCGCGAGCAGCTGGTCTCGGGTGAGTAAGGGGGGAGGACGTCCCATGTGGCGTTGGTATGATCGAATCGAGGAGTGGCTGGCTATCATATTGCTGGCCGGCACTTCCCTGACCATGCTGGCCAGCTCCACGGCCCGGGCACTGGGGCAGCCCTTCGCCGGCGGCGCCGAGCTGGCCCAGTTCCTGTTCATCTGGACCGCCGTGCTGGGCGCGGATATCACGCTACGTCGCGGCGGACAGGTGCGCATCGATGCCTTGGCGGTTCGTTTGCCGCTGCCGCTGCAGCGTCTGGTGACCGGTTTCTGCTTGATGTTGATGCTGCTCTTCCTGGCCCTCCTGGTGCGGCATGGTTTTCCGCTGGCACTTTCCAACTGGCAGCGCCCCATGGGCGTCGCCGGCCTGAGCTATGGCTATATCACCCTGGCCTTGCCGGTCGGTGCGACGCTGATGATGGTCTCGCTGATTCGCCGCGTCATCGACCAAGGCATTATCGGCAGCCTTGTGGCCGATGACGAGATCGTGGAGGAGACGCTATGACCGCTGCCCTGCTGCTTGGGCTGGGCCTGCTGTTGATGGCGATTGGCATGCCCGTTGCGTTTGCGATCGGCATTGCGGGGTTTACCTATTTCTTTCTCCCCGGCACCTTTCTCCCGGTCAATATCGGCCCGCAGCGTATCGTCTCTGCCACCCAGTCCTTCCCGCTGCTGGCGGTGCCGCTGTTCATCTTCATCGGCCACCTGATGAATGCCAGCGGCATCACGCCAAGGCTCATGCGCCTCTCCACGCTGCTGGCGGGCTGGATGAGCGGCGGGCTGGCCCAGGCCAGCATCGTACTCAGCACGCTCATGGGCGGCGTGTCCGGCTCGGCGGTCGCCGACGCCGCCATGCAGTCCCGGGTGCTGGGGCAGGGCATGATCAAGGGGGGATACAGCCCCGGCTTCTCGGGGGCCGTGCTCTCCATCGGTGGCCTGATCACCGCCACCATCCCGCCGAGCATCGGCCTGATCCTGTACGGCTATCTCGGCGAGGTGTCGATCGGGCGGCTCTTCATCGCCGGCCTGGTGCCCGGCTTCCTGCTGATGGTGGCGCTGATGGTGACCACCTACTTCGTCGCCAAGAAGCGTGGTTATACCCCGGTGCGGGAGGGCTTGCCCACCGGGCGCGAGGTGCTCAAGGCCGCACGCGCAAGCGTCTGGGCGCTGCTGTTCCCGGTCTGGTTGCTGGTGGGGATTCGCTACGGCCTGTTCACGCCCTCCGAGGCGGGTGCCTTCGCCGTCGCCTATGCGCTGGTGGTGGGCTGTGTCATTCACCGTGAGATGGGGGTGAAGGAGATCCTGGCGGCAATGCATGCCAGCGTGCGCGACATCGGCATGATCATGCTGATCATCATGTTCTCGGGGATCATCGGCTACGTCGTCTCCTTCGAGCGGGTGCCGCAGACCATCGCTGAACTGACGCTGGGCGTCTTTGCCAGCCAGACGGCGCTGCTGCTGACCCTGGCGGTACTGCTCGTCTGCCTCGGCATGCTGCTTGAAGCCACCGTGGTGGTCATGCTGCTGACACCGATCCTGGTACCGGTGATCAAGGCGGCGGGCATCGATCCGGTGCACTTCGGCCTGCTGATGATGACCCTGGTTACCTTCGGCGGCATGACACCGCCGGTGGGCATCTCCATGTACACCGTGTGCGGCATCCTGCGCTGCTCCTTCATCGACTACAGCCGTGAGCTGGTGCCGTTTGCATTGGCCGTTTTCGTGGTGGTGCTGGGCATCATTTTGTTCCCTGACATCGTGCTGTTCCTGCCCAACTTGCTGATGGGGTGAATATGCTCAAGTCCAACGACGACGGAGTTTGTCATGCCCTTTAATGATCGGATCGACTTCATGGGCTCGGATTTCCTGCTCGAGAACGAACCGGCGCGCCGGCTCTACCACGAGCATGCCGCCGCCATGCCGATCTGCGACTACCACTCGCACCTGAGCCCGGTGGAGATCGCCGATGACGTGCGGTTCGATAACCTCACCCAGCTGTGGCTCAAGGGCGACCATTACAAATGGCGCGCGATGCGCTGCGCGGGTATCGAGGAGCACCGCATCACCGGCGCTGTGAGCGACCGCGAGCGCTTCCAGGCCTGGGCGGAAACCGTCCCGGACTGTCTCGGCAACCCGCTCTATCACTGGACGCATCTGGAGCTGCGCCATCCGCTGGGTATCGAGAACCTGCTGCTCTCGCCGACCACCGCCGACGAGATCTGGACCACGGCCCGTGAACGGCTGGCCACGCCGTCATTGAGCGCCCAGGGAATCCTGGAACGTTTCAAGGTGCGCACGGTGTGCACCACCGACGATCCGGTCGATTCGCTGGCGCTTCATGGTCGTCACGCCAAGAGCGGGGCGGGGCCGGCCATGCTGCCGACCTTCCGCGCCGATAGCGTGCTCAAGATCGAGCAGCCCGGCTTCGTCGACTATCTGGATGTACTCGAACAGGCGAGTGGCGTCCCGATCCGACGCTTCGACGATCTGCTCGCCGCGCTGGCCCAGCGTCTTGATCACTTCGCCGCCCACGGCTGCTGTCTCTCCGACCACAGTCTGGAAGAGCCGGTGTTCGTTTCGCCGCCGAGCGTGGCCGAACTGGACCGGCTGCTCGATCGCCGCCGCCGCGGCGAAGCGCTCTCTGGCGAGGAGAGCGGCGGCTTCACCACCGCGGTGCTGCTGTGGCTGGGGCGCGAGTACGCCCGCCGCGGCTGGGTGATGCAGCTGCACCTGGGGGCGCTGCGCAGCCTGAGCCAGCGTGGCCAGATCGAGATTGGTCCCAACAGCGGCTTCGATGCCATTGGCGATGTCACCTACGCCGAACCGCTGGCGGCGATTCTCGATGCCCTCGACCGCGGGCGGGTGCTGCCGCGCACCGTGGTCTACAACCTCAACCCGCGCGACAACGAGATGCTGGCGAGCCTGGTCGGCTCGTTTTCGAGCGACGGCATTCCCGGCAAGCTGCAGTTCGGCGCCGCCTGGTGGTTCAACGACCAGCGCGACGGCATCGAGCGCCAGCTCATCACCCAGATGAACTTCGGCCTGCTGCGTCACTTCGTCGGCATGCTCACCGATTCGCGCAGCCTGCTGTCGTTCTCCCGCCACGACTACTTCCGCCGCATCTTCTGCCAGATGCTCGGCGCGCAGGTCCAGCGGGGCGAGCTGCCGAACGATCTCGATCGCATCGGCGAGCTGGTGCGTGCAGTTTGCTACGACAACGTGCAGCGCTACCTCTTCGAGCGTTGAACCTTTTCCTTTTGCAACGGAATCGCCATGAAGATCAGTGATGCCTATCTCATCGTCAGCTCGCCGGGTCGTAACTTCGTCACCCTCAAGATCGTCACCGAGTCGGGCACCTACGGGATCGGCGATGCCACCCTCAACGGCCGGGAAATGGCGGTGGTCGCCTATCTCGAGGAGCACGTGCTGCCCGCCCTGATCGGCCGCGATGCCAGCCGCATCGAGGATATCTGGCACTACCTCTATCGCGGCGCCTACTGGCGGCGCGGCCCGGTAACCATGGCGGCGATTTCGGCCGTCGACCTGGCGCTGTGGGATATCAAGGCCAAGGCCGCCGACATGCCGCTCTATCAGCTGTTGGGCGGCAAGAGCCGCGAGCGGGTGATGACCTATGCCCACTGCACCGGGCGCGATATCGAGGGCTGCCTTGCCGAGGTCGAGCGGCACATTGCCCTGGGCTATCGCGCGGTGCGGGTCCAGGCCGGGGTGCCGGGGATTGCGACCATCTACGGCGTGGCCAAGCGCGAAGGCGAGCGCTACGAGCCCGCCGACGCCGAGCTGCCCGCCGAGCACGTGTGGAGCACCGAAAAGTACCTCAACCACGTGCCCAAGCTGTTTGCCGCGGTGCGCGAGCGCTTCGGCGACGACATCCACTTGCTGCACGACGTGCATCACCGGCTGACGCCCATCGAGGCGGCGCGGCTGGGCAAGGCGGTGGAGCCCTACCACCTGTTCTGGCTGGAGGACTGCGTGCCGGCCGAGAACCAGGAGAGCTTCCGGCTGATTCGCCAGCACACCACCACGCCGCTGGCGGTGGGGGAGGTGTTCAACTCGATCCACGACTACCGCGAGCTGCTCGAGAACCAGTGGATCGACTACATCCGTACGCCGCTCTCCCACGGTGGCGGTATCACCCACGTGCGGCGCATCGCCGACCTGGCCGGGCTCTATCACGTGCGCACCGGCTTCCATGGGCCGACGGACCTGTCGCCGGTGTGCCTGGGCGCGGCCGTGCATTTCGATACCTGGGTGCCCAACTTCGGCATCCAGGAGCACATGCCCCACACGCCGGAGACCGACGCGGTCTTCCCCCACGACTATCGCTTCGAGGATGGCCACTTCCTGGTCGGCGAGTCGCCGGGGCACGGCGTCGATATCGACGAGTCGCGGGCCGCCCAATACCCCTACAAGCGTGCCAGCCTGCCGGTCAACCGGCTCGAGGACGGCACCCTCTGGCACTGGTGAGGAGAGCAACATGAAAGCATTCCAGGTCAATGCGCCGCTGGACTACCGGATCGCCGACGTTGAGGCACCCCAGGCGGCGCCGGGCGAGGTGTTGGTGAAGGTGGCCTTCGCCGGTATCTGCGGGTCGGACATGCATATCATCCATGGCGACAACGCCTTCGTGCGCTTTCCGCGCATCACCGGGCACGAGTTCGCCGGGATCGTCGAGGCGGTGGGCGAGGGCGTCGAGAACGTCGACATCGGCGAGCGGGTGTGCGTCGACCCGGTGGTCAGCTGCGGGCACTGCTACCCGTGCCGCATCGGGCGGCCCAATGTGTGTACCGCCATGCAAGTGATCGGCGTGCATCGCGACGGCGGCTTCGAGGAGCGCGTCAACGTGCCGGCGGCCAATCTGCATCGCTTACCGGCGCACCTGGGGCTGGATCTCGCCGCCCTGGTCGAGCCCTACAGCATCGCCGCCAACGTGCTCGACCGCATGCAGCCGCAGCCGGGCGACCGGCTGCTGGTCTACGGCGCCGGGGTGATTGGCCTGACCGTGCTGCAGATGGCCCGGGCCAAGGGCATCGAGGAGGTGATCGTCAGCGACGTCATCGACGAGCGCCTGGCCACGGCCCGCGAGCTGGGCGCACGGCATACCCTGCATGGCAGCCGCGACGACGTCGAGGCCGAGGTCATGCGCCTCACCGACGGCGAGGGCGTGCCGCTGATCGCCGATGCTGCCTGCGTGCCGGCGCTGCTGCCGCAGATGCTGCGCCTGGCCTCGGCGGCGGGGCGCATCGGCCTGCTCGGTTTCAATCCCACCCCCAGCGACCTGGTGCAGCTGGAGGTGATCAAGAAGGAGCTGACCCTGGTCGGCTCACGACTCAACAATCGCAAGTTTCCGGAGGTGCTCGAGCTGCTCGCATCCGGGGCACTCGACGCGGCGGCGCTGGTCAGCCACCGGCTGCCGTTCGACGAGATGCCATCGGCCATCGAGATGCTCGACCACCATCCAGAAAGGGCCCGCAAGGTACTGATCGAGATCGGTGCCTGACGGCCAATTGGCATACGCCATTCGTACCTTGATGCACAGCAATCACAACTCACAACCCGTTCGTGCAGGAGTCAACGCCATGATCAAGCAAGTCGTTACCGGTGCCGTACTCGGCGCCGCCCTGATCGCAAGCCAGGCGGCGGTGGCCGCCGACTTCACGCTGCGCTTCGGCCACCTGGCCAATGAGCAGAACATCTGGCACCAGGCCGCCGAGAAGTTCAAGGATGAGGTCGAGGCCAACTCCGACGGCCGTATCGAAGTCCGCCTCTATCCCAATGAGCAGCTCGGCAGCGAGATGGATGTGATCAACAGCATCCAGCTGGGGACCGCCGAGATGACCATCACCGGCGAGAGCCTGCAGAACTGGGCGCCCAAGGCGGCGATGATGGCGGTGCCCTATGCGTTCCGCGACGCCGAACACTTGCATGCCGCGGTGAGCGGCGAGATCGGTGCGGAGATCGAAGAACAGATCATCGAACGGGCCAACCTGGTACCGCTGGCGTGGTTCGAGCGCGGTCCCCGCGAGCTGACCTCCAACCGCCCCATCGAGCATCCCGATGACCTCGACGGCATGCGCCTGCGGGTGCCCAACGTGCCGCTGTTCGTCGATACCTGGGAGGCGCTGGGGGCGCGGCCGACGCCGATGGCCTTCAGCGAGGTGTTCACCGCCCTGCAGCAGAACACCATCCAGGCCCAGGAGAACCCGCTGAGCCTGATCGAGAGCGCCAGTTTCTACGAGGTGCAGGACTACGTGAACCTCACCGGCCATGTGCGCAGCTGGATCTATGTGGTGATCGGCCAGGATGCCCTGAACCAGATGCCCGATGACCTCCAGCAGGTGGTGCGGGACGCTGCTGCCAGTATGCAGGACTACCAGGCGGAGCTGTTCGTCGAGGACCAGGAGCGCCTCGAGGAGGCCCTGCGCGAGCGCGGTATGGAGTTCGTCGAAGTGGATATCGAGGCCTTCGCCGAGCGCGCGCGTCCGGCGGTCGAAGAGGCACTGGACGACGAGCAGCGGGCGCTGTTCGAGGCCATCCAGGACCTGTAAGCCAGGCGGGCGGGCAGCTGCTGCCCGCCTCGTCTTACCGGAGTCGCAAGCATGACGACATCTGATCCCCAGGCGCTCGAAAAAGAAGCGATCGAGCGCCTCGATACGCTAGCCTCGGTGCCCACCCTGGGAGGCCCGCTGGGGCGTGTAATCGGCTGGATCGACACGCTGTTTCTAGGGCTGGCGGTGACGGCCCTGGTGGCCATCGCCATCACCGTGCTGCTGCAGATATCCGGCCGGCTGTTCCTGCCGTTCCCGATGGCCTGGACCGAGGAGCTGTCGCGCTATCTGTTCGTCTACATGGTGGCGCTCTCGGCGGGGGTGGTGCTGCGCCGTAACCGCAACGTCAACGTCGAACTGTTTCATCACTGCCTCGGGCCGCGTGCCCGGGCCGGCTATCAGGTCCTGGTGTGCCTGCTGATCGGCGGCTTCGCCTGGACCGTGCTGCCCTATGCCTGGCTGTACGCCCAGAACGGCGCCTGGCAGACCTCGCCGACCCTCAGGGTCCCCATGCTCTATATCTTCTTCTCCACCGTGGTGATGTTCACCCTGCTGCTGGGCTATAGCGTGCTCGGCTGCATCGAGGGTCTCATCGCCATGCTGCGTCCCAAGGAGCGTCGCTGATGGAAGTGCTCGTCCTGTTCGGGGTCTTCCTGGTGCTGCTGGTGATCGGTCTACCGATCGCCTTCGCCCTGGGACTCGCCTCGCTGGCCTATCTGTTGCTGGAAGGCATCTCGCTGACCATCGTGCCGCAGCGCATGTACGCCGGCATCGATACCTTCGTGCTGCTGTGCATTCCCGGCTTCGTGCTGGCCGGCAACCTGATGAACGTGGGTAACATCACCGAGCATATTGTGCGTTTCGCCAATGCCCTGCTAGGGCACATCCGCGGCGGCCTGGGCCTGGCCAACGTCGGCGGTTCGATGATCTTCGGTGGCATCTCGGGTACCGCGGTGGCCGACTCGGCGAGCATCGGTTCGGTGATGATTCCCGGCATGGCCCGCTCCGGCTACGACAAGCCGTTTGCCGCCGCGGTCACTGCCGCCTCCTCCACGGTGGGGCCGATCATTCCCCCCAGCGTGCCGATGATCATTGCCGGGTCGCTGTCCGGCGTCTCGGTGGGGCGGATGTTCCTGGCTGGTGCCATCCCCGGGCTGCTGCTGGGCCTGGCGATGATGATCACGGTCTATATCCTCGCCGTGCGGCGTGGCTATCCCAGGGGCGAGCGGGCCACCTTCATGGAGCTGCTGCGCGAGGGACGCACCGCCTTCTGGGCGCTGCTGATGACGGTGATCATCCTCTACGGCATCATCGGCGGCTTCTTTACGCCCACCGAGGCCTCCATCGTCGCCAGCCTGTATGCGCTGGTGGTCGGCATGTACGTCTACAAGGGGCTCTCGTGGCGCAAGCTGCCGGGGATTCTCAGCGACACGGTGCTGACCTCCTCGGCGCTGCTGCTGCTGGTGGGGCTGGCCAACCTGTTCGGCTGGATCCTGACCAGCGAGCAGGTGCCGCAGATGATCGCTGCGCTGATCCTGTCGATCAGCGAGAACCCGATCATCGTGATCCTGATTCTCAACCTCATCCTGCTGTTCGTCGGCGCCTTCATGGAGACCATCGCTGCGCTGATCATCCTGTTCCCGGCGCTGCTCGGGGTGGCCACCGGGGTCGGCGTCGACCCGGTGCACTTCGCGGTCATCGCGGTGCTCAACCTGATGATCGGCCTGACCACGCCGCCGGTGGGGGTGTGTCTGTTCGTGGTGGCGGGCATCGGCAAGCTGCCGATGCTCACCGTGGCGCGAGCCATCGTGCCGTTTCTGCTCTGCAATATCGGCGTACTGCTGCTGGTCTCCTATGTGCCGGCGGTGTCGCTGTGGCTGCCGACCCTGATCATGGGCGAATGACCCACCATAAGGAGGGATGATGTCCATCACCCGCTATCCCGCCGCGTCGCGTCGCGCTGCCATCGGCATCGTGCATCTCGGCCTGGGGGCCTTTCATCGCGCCCACCAGGCGGTCTATCTGGAACGCTACCGCCAGCGCAGCGGCGATGATGCCTGGGGTATCTGCAGCGCCAACCTGCGCGGCAATGTGGCCCTGGTGGACGGCCTGGCCGCGGCCGGCCATCGCTACCATGTCGCCGAGTACACCGACAGTGAGAACGTCGCCCTACGCGAGATCGGCACCATCGAGGAGACGCTGTTCTCCGGCCGCGACGCCGGGGGGCAGTGGGGGCGCGACCTGGATGCCCTGCTTGAACGCATGGCCGCGTCCGAGACGCGCATCGTCACCCTGACCGTCACCGAGAAGGGCTACTTTCTCAACCCGGCCAGCGGCGAGCTGCTCAGCGACGATCCGATGATCGCCGCCGATATCGCTGAGCCCTCGAGACCCCGCACGGCGCCAGGCATGCTGGTGGAGGCGCTGGCGCGGCGGCGTGCCCAGGGCGTCGCGCCCTTTACGGTGCTGTGCTGCGACAACATGCCGGACAACGGCCGGCGCACCCGCAACGCCGTGGTCCAGCTCGCCGCGCGGCGCGACCCCGAGCTGGCGACGTGGATCGAGCGCGAGGTGGCCTTCCCCTGCAGCATGGTCGACCGCATCGTGCCGGCGATGACCGAGCGCGATGCCGCCCGGCTTGCCGAACTGGGCGTGGCCGATGCCCAGGCGGTGGCCTGCGAGGCCTTCAGCCAGTGGGTGGTGGAGGACAGCTTTCCCCAGGGCCGGCCCTACTGGGAGGCCGACGGGGTAGAGATGGTCGATGACGTCGCGCCGTTCGAGACCATGAAGCTGCGCCTGCTCAACGGCAGCCACTCGCTGCTCGCCTATCTTGGCGCGCTGGATGGCATCGCAACGGTCGCCGAGGCGGTGGCCCGCGACGACCTGCGCGCCCTGCTGCACCACTACATGCATCGCGAGGCGGCGCCGACCCTGAGCCTGCCGGCGGGCACTGACCTGAGCGGCTATGCCGCCTCGCTGTTGGCGCGTTTCGGCAACGACAGCCTGCAGCATCGCCTGCAGCAGATCGCCATGGACGGCAGCCAGAAGCTGCCCCAGCGCTGGCTGCAGGGCGCCGTGGCGCAGCGCCAGGCAGGGGCGGCGCTACCCGCGACGGCGCTGGGCCTGGCGGCCTGGATCCGCTATGCCGCCGGCCACGACCTGCGGGGCAATCGCGTCGAGGTCAGCGACCCGCTGGCGGCGCGCTTTGCCGACTGCCATGCCCGCCATGGCGGCGATCCTGCGGCACTGATTGATGCCTTCATGGCCATGGACGACGTCGTGCCGCCGGCCCTGGCCGCCGACGCGGCGTTCGCCGCCGACGTGCTCGACGCTTATCGCCGCCTGACCGATGATGGCCTCGCCGCGGCGTTGGCCCGCGTGACACACGCCTGACAGCAAGGAGACCCTATGCAGCATACCTGGCGCTGGTTCGGCCCCACGGACCCCATCCGCCTCGACGAGATCCGCCAGACCGGTGCCACCGGCATCGTCACCGCGCTGCACGAGATCGCCAATGGCGAGGTGTGGCCGCATCAGGCGATCGCCGAGCGCAAGGCGCTGATCGAGGCCGCCGGGCTGACCTGGTCGGTGGTCGAGAGCGTGCCGGTGCACGAGGCGATCAAGCAGGGGCTGGCGGCGCGCGACGAGCTGATTGCCAACTACTGCCAGACTCTGCGCAACCTGGCGGCCTGCGGCATCGACACCGTCTGCTACAACTTCATGCCGGTGCTGGACTGGACCCGCACCGACTTGCGCTATCGCCTGCCCGATGGGGCTCTGGCGCTGCGCTTCGACCAGGTCGCCTTCGCCGCCTTCGATCTGTACCTGCTGGCGCGCCCCTGGGCCGAGAGCGACTACAGCGAAGAGGAGCAGCGCGAGGCTCGGAACTATCTCGACACCCTAGGCCAGGCCGACCGCGACACCCTGGTCGATACCCTGATCGCCGGCCTGCCCGGCGCCGAGGAGGGCTACACCTTGGCCCAGTTTCGTGAGGTGTTGACGGCCTACGCCGGGATCGACGCCGGCCGCCTGCGCGAGCACCTGGGGTATTTCCTGCGCGCGGTGATACCCGTGGCCGAGGAGGTGGGCATCCGCATGGCGATCCATCCCGATGATCCACCGCGGCCGATGCTGGGCTTGCCGCGGGTGGTCTCCACCGCCGAGGACGCCCAGTGGGTCCTCGATGCCGTGCCCAGCCCGGCCAACGGCCTGACGCTGTGCAGCGGCTCCTACGGCGTGCGCGGCGACAACGACCTGGCCGACATGGCGCGTCGCTTCGGCCCGCAGATCCACTTCGTCCACCTGCGCTCGACCCGGCGCGAGACGCCGGATCCGCGCTCCTTCCACGAGGCGCCGCACCTCGACGGCGATGTCGACATGGTGGCGGTGATCCAGGCGCTGGTGGCGGAGGAGCGGCGTCGTGAACGCGAGGGTGGGGCGCGCCTGCCGCTGCGCCCCGACCATGGCCACCAGCTCCTCGACGACCAGCAGCGCGCCACGGCCCCGGGTTACCCCCTCTACGGTCGGCTGCGCGGCCTGGCCGAGCTGCGCGGCGTGGAGCTGGCGGTGCGCCAACTGACGCGCTGACTCAGGCGCGCAGCGGACTCAGCTCGGCCACCGCCGCGGGCAGCTCGCTGGCGTGGTGGATGGCGATGGCGCCGGCGGGAGTGGTCTCGGCGTCGGGGAAGCGGTTGAGGTGAATCACCTGCATGCCGGCCTCGAGGCCGGCAGCCACGCCTACCGCGGCGTCGTCGATCACCACGCAGCGCGACGGCGGGTAGCCCATGCTGGCGGCGGCCTGCAGAAAAAGACCCGGGTCCGGTTTCCACACCTCGAGGGTGTAGGCGCTGAACAGCCGCTCCTCGAAATGATGGCTGAAACCCACGCTCTCCATCGCGCAGCGAATCTTGGCCTCGGGGCCGTTGGAGACCACCGCCTTGGGGTGGGCGTCCAGTGCCGCCAGGGCGTCGGCCATGCCGGCGATGGGCATCAGCTCGGCGCGCATGCGCCGCTCCATCAGGGCGCGCATATCCTGCTCCAGACGCTCGCGGCGCGCGGCGTCGAGGGCGCCGTGGCGCTGTTCGAGGGCGAGCACGATGGTCAGGAAGCGGACGCCGCGAAACGTCTGCATATACTGGCGCGGCGTGAAGGGCAGCCCGAAGCGCGGCAGCACCTCGGCCATGACCTCGGCGAGCAATATCTCGCTGTCGACCAGGGTGCCGTCGGAATCGAACAGCAGGCAGAGCGGGGTAGTCATGCAAATGTCTCCGGATGCGTGGCGATAAGGGCCTCGAGTTGCTGGCGATCGGGCAGCCCTTCCATGTCGCCGATAACCTTGACCGCCTCGGCGCCGAGCAGGTTGCCGCGCAGCACGGCCTGGCGCGGATCGAGCCCGTCGAGCAGGGCGCTGATCACGCCGACGGCAAAGGCGTCGCCAGCGCCCACGGTATCGACCACCTCGGCCACCGCGAAGCCGGGCACGCTGAGGCTCTGTTCGCGGCCGCCGAGCGTGCCGCGATAGTAGCCGCCCTGGGGGCCCAGTTTTATGACAACCGCCTTGGCACCGCGCTCGAGGTAGAAGTCGGCGATGCCCTCGGGAGATTCCTGTCCGGTCAGCCGCCGCCCCTCGGCGAGGCCGGGCAGCACCCAGTCGGCCTGGGCGGCGAGGCGATTGAGGGTGTCACGCATCTCCTCTTCGCTGTGCCACAAGCTGGGGCGCAGGTTGGGATCGAAGGAGATGCTCGCACCGGCCGCGCGGGCCTGGGTCAGCAGGTGGTGGGAGAGCTCCCGGGCGCTGGACGAGAGGGCGGGAGGAATGCCGGTGGCGTGGAGGTGCCTGAGGGCGCTGAGGTCGAGGTCATTGGCGTCGTCGCAAGACAGCTGACTTGCCGCACTGCCGCGGCGGAAGTAGCTGACCCGTGGATCCTGGCCATCCTCCGCGCGCTCCTTGAACAGCAGGCCGGTGGGGTTGGCGGCGTCGCTGACCAGATGGCGGCAATCCAGCCCTTCCTGCTCCAGGGTACGGCGGATGAACTCGCCGAAGCCGTCGTTACCGACGCGGCTCAGCCAGGCGACGCCGAAGCCGAGCCTGGCCAGGCCAATGGCGACATTGGTATCGGCGCCGGCGATCCTGCGCCGGAAGCGCTCGACCTCGGCCAGCGGCCCCGGTGTCTCGGCGACGAACATGGTCATGGCCTCACCGAAGGTGAGGATCTCGGGAGTGCTGTGGCTCGTCATGGGTACGTCGTCTCCGCGTGAGTCAGCGGCCAGGGGAGGGCGCTGGTGGTGACTGGAATGGCGTGCTGGCCGCGGTCGAGCCTCTCGCCATCAGCGTCGGGGAGTGCTGGATGTCGTCGATGGCGCGGGCGGGGTCGGCGAGGCGCTTTAGCAAGCACGCGACCGCGCTGTGGCCGATGGCCGCGGTGGGCTGGGCAAGGGTGGTAATGCCGGGCTCGACCAGCCCACACCAGTCGAGCTCATCGATCCCCATCAAGCCAGTGGCGCCAGGGCGAATCGCCAGGGCGTGGAAGGCACGGGTGGCGGCCAGGGTCATGTTGCCGTTGGCACATAGCACGGCTTTTGGCGCCGCGGCCGGGCGCTGGATGAACGCGCTGAGCGCGGCCTTCAGTGACTCGTCGGCGCAGTCCGGCGCCTGGCAGTGGACCTCACCGTGCAGCCCTCGCGGTGCCAGGCCGTGGCGGAAGCTCGCCAGGCGCTGTTCGCGGGAGCTGACCCGGGCTGCTGGCTCGCTGAGATAGAACACCTCGCGGTAGCCCTGTGCGGCCAGGTGGTCGAGGGCCATCTCGATGGCCAGGCGGTTATCGAGCCCCACGACATCGGCACGTGCGTGGTCGAGGCGGCGGTCGAGCAGTACCGTGGGGATGTTCTGGGCGTCGAGTGCCGGCTGGCGGCTGCCGGTCGGGTTGATCACCAGGCCCTCGACCCGGTAGGCGTTGAGCATCTCGAGGTGCGCGCGCTCCTGGGCGGGGTCGTTATCGGTATTGCACAGCATCAGCGAGTAGCCGTGCTGGCGACACGCCTGCTCGACGCCGTGCATGACGGCGACCGAGAAAGGATTGCGGATATCGGCCACCAGCATGCCGATCAGCCGCGAATGACCGCCCTTGAGGCCGCGAGCCATGCGGTTGGGTGAAAACCCCAGCTGTTCGGCTGCCGTGGCAATGCGCTCCTGCAGCGCCGCCGACAGCCTCTCGCGCTCGTCGCCAAAGTAGCGCGACACGCTGGTCTTGGAGGCGCCGGCGGCGCTGGCGACGTCATGCAGGGTGGGGGCGCGATCGGCCATGCGTGATGCTGTCCAAGGTAGAATGGTAACGTTCCCATCCTAGCCCTTCCTGGTCGCCTCGGCAAACCGCCCGGCGCCACACACCACCAAGGCGCTATGGTAGAGGCCGGCATTGATGGGGTATCAATGGGACGTCATAGGCCGAGTCCCAAGAGGAGAGATGAAATGGCGATCTATCGCTACGATGGCATGACCCCCGAGGTGCACGCCGACAGCTACGTGGCCGAAACCGCGGATGTGATGGGCCGGGTGGCGCTGCACAAGGGCAGCAGCGTGTGGTACCAGGCGGTGCTGCGCGGCGACAACGAGCTGATCGAGATCGGCGAGGGCAGCAACGTGCAGGAGGGGGCGGTGCTGCACACCGACCCGGGCTACCCGCTGACGGTGGGCAAGCGGGTCACTGTGGGCCACCAGGCGATGCTGCACGGCTGCAGCGTTGGCGACGGCGCGCTGATCGGCATTCAGGCGGTGGTGCTCAACGGTGCCAAGATCGGCAAGAACTGCCTGGTCGGCGCTGGGGCGGTGGTCACCGAAGGCAAGGAGTTTCCCGACAACTCGCTGATCCTCGGTGCGCCGGCCAGGGTGGTGAAGACCTTGAGCGACGAGGCCATCGCTGCCATGCAGAAGGGCGCCGACAAATACGTCGAGCGTGGCCGGGTGCACCGCGAGACCCTGGAGCGGATCGACTGAGAAAATCTCCGCCATCGATGTTGCACTGCACAAAATGCTCTGCTATGTTGCACTGCAACGAAGGACGAAAAGCCTTCGCTCCCGAAACCTACGGAGGTGTCCAATGAGCAACGCAACTATCGATCAAGCCACTCAGCAGTTCGAATCCATGTTCTTCGGCCCGGCCCGTGCCTATGCGGCACTGAGCCTCGACTACGCCGAAAAGCTGCTGAACACCCAGTACGAAGCGGTCAAGGCCTATAGCGACGTCAGCATGAGCCAGGCACGCGCCATGCTCGACATCAAGGATGCAGAAGGTCTGCGTACTTACGTCGAAGGCCAGCAGAAAGTGGCCAAAGAGCTGTCCGAGCGCGTCAAGGGCGATGCAGAGAAAGTCGTCGCGCTGAACCAGGATTTCGTTCAGCAAGGCCAGAAGCTGGCTGAAGAGAACATCCAGACCGCGTCCAAGGCTGCCAGCAAGGCCGCCAAGTAACGCTCGACTCGCGCCATACGGCGTCGTGTTGAATCAGCCGCCACCCGAGAGGGTGGCGGCTTTTTTGTGGGTGCGCCAGAAGTGATGGGCGCCTCTTTGCCTTGGTGGGGCGGATCGCCGACAATCCAGGCACGCAACAGGAACATGGAGATGTGACATGCAGGGACTTCGGCGCGGACTCTTGATGGTGATGCTGGCCTGGCTGCCTGGCCTGGCCCACGCAGAGGCGCCAACGGTGGCCGCTGCCTCGGACCTGCAGTTCGCCCTCGAGGACATCGCCGAGCGCTTCACCGCCGAGACCGGCCAGGCGCTGCGCCTGAATTTCGGCTCGTCCGGCAACTTCCGCCGCCAGATCGCCCAGGGCGCACCCTTCGAGCTCTACCTCTCCGCCGACGAAGCCTACGTCGAGGCGCTCCACGCCGAGGGGCATACCGTCGATGCCGGCGTGCGCTATGCGGTGGGGCGGCTGGTATGGCTACAGCCGGCCGGGCGCGATGACCTGCCCGCTGACGACGCGCCGCTGGCCGCGGTGCAGGCTGCGGTAGCCAGCCTGCAGGCGGGTGAGGCGCGCGCGCGCATCGCCCTGGCCAACCCCGAGCATGCGCCCTACGGCGTGGCCGCGCAGCAGGCCCTGGAGCATGCCGGCCTGTGGGCCGAGATGCAGCCGCTCAAGGTGCTCGGCGAGAATGTTTCCCAGGCGGCGCAGTTCGCGCTGGGCGGCGACGCCCGCGGCGGCCTGGTGGCCTATTCGCTGGCCCTGGCGCCGGCGCTGGCGGCGCGCGCAGAGCATGTGCTGATTCCCGAGGCGTGGCACGCGCCGCTCAACCAGCGCATGGTGCTGATCGAGGGTGCTGGCGAGACCGCCCGCGACTTCTACGCCTACCTGCAGCAGGACGCGGCGCGCGAAATGCTCGCCGAGTACGGCTTCAGCCTGCCGTCAGGCGACGAGACGCCTTGATGGATTGGCGTGCGCTGACGGTCTCGCTGCAGCTGGCGGTCTTTACCTGCCTGCTACTCATCCCTATTGGACTATGGCTGGGGCGAACCCTGGCGACCCGCCGGTTTCGCGGCAAGGCGCTGTGCGAGGCGGCGGTGGCACTGCCGCTGGTGATGCCGCCCACCGTGCTGGGTTTCTACCTGATGCTGGCGTTCGGCGTTGAGGCACCGTTTGGCGCACTCTGGCAGCGGCTGACCGGCAGCGGCCTGAACTTCACCTTCAGCGGTATCCTGCTGGCCTCGCTGGTGGTCAACCTGCCGTTCGCCGTGCAGCCCATCCAGCGCGCCTTCGAAGGGGTGCCGCGCAACGTCCGCGAAGCGGCCTGGTGCTGCGGCCTCTCGCCGTGGCAGACCTTCGCCCGTATCGAACTGCCGCTGGTATGGCCAGGGTTAATCTCGGCACTGGCGCTGACCTTCGCCCACACCCTCGGCGAATTCGGGGTGATCCTGATGGTCGGTGGCTCCATCGACGGCGAGACGCGGACCCTGGCGATCTCGATCTACGACCGCGTGCAGGCCTTCGACGAGGCCGGCGCGGGGATCATGTCGGCGATCCTGCTGGCGGTCTCCTTCGTGACCATCGGCGTGGTCTACGGCCTGGCCCGCCGCGGCAGGGGGCTGCATGTCTGAGCCATCTTCCCCGCCACAAGGCCTCGAGGTGCGGCTGCAGCAGGCCGGGCCGATTCCGCTGGCCGCGGATTTCCACTGCGCGCCCGGCGAGCTGCTGGCGCTGGTGGGCCCCTCCGGCGGCGGCAAGACCACCCTGCTGCGTGCCATCGCCGGCCTCTATCGGCCTGAGCGCGGGAGCATTCGCTGCGCCGGGGAGACCTGGTTCGATGCCGATGGCGGCGTCTGCCTTAGCCCGCAGCGGCGACGTATCGGTCTGGTATTCCAGGACTATGCGCTGTTTCCCCACCTCACCTCCCAGGCCAACGTGATGGCGGCAATGGATCATGTGCCGCGGGGCGAGCGTGCCGGGCGTGCGTCACGCTGGCTGGCCCAGGTGCGGCTCGAGGGGCTCGAGGGGCGCTACCCGGCGGCGCTGTCCGGCGGCCAGCGCCAGCGGGTGGCGGTGGCCCGGGCGCTGGCCCGCGAGCCGCGGGCGCTGCTGCTCGATGAGCCGTTCTCGGCGGTGGATCAGGTCACCCGGCGGCGCCTGCAGCGCGAGCTCGCCCAGCTGCGCGAGATGATCGACATCCCCATCATGCTGGTCACCCATGACCTGGAGGAGGCCGCGGCGCTGGCCGACCGGCTGTGCGTGCTGCACGCCGGCGAGACCTTGCAGAGCGGCACCGCCGAGGCACTGTTTCGCCGCCCGGCGTCGCCCCAGGTGGCGCGCCTGCTCGACAAGCACAACGTCTTCGAGGGGCAGGCGCTGCGCGACAGCGATGGGCAGAGCAGGGTGCAGTGGGGCCCCTACCGGCTCACTGCCGAGCTGCCGGCAAATGTCGCGAGTGGCGACCCGGTGCACTGGTATGTTCCCCCTTCGGATGTCGTGCTGCACCGGCGCGAGCGGCCCTCTCGCGGAGAGCGCGAGAACCCCGTGCATGGCTGGGTCAGCGAGATGATCGTGCTCGGCGGTATCGCCCAGGTCACGCTGGGCTTTGCCCACACCCGCGATAGCCTGCGCTTCGAGATCGCCACCCATGCGGCGCGGCGCAATGGTCTGTCCCGCGGTGAGCCAGTTGGCGTATCGCTGTTGGCCGCGGGCCTGCACGTCATGCCCGATGCCGGGACGAGGGGCCAGGCGGAAGGTTAGTACGAGGGCGCCGGACTCGACTGATCGAGCGTTTCGCAGCGGTTACGGCCCCTTGATTTGGCCAGGTACAGCGCCTTGTCGGCTTCTACCAGCAGGTGTTGGGGGCTGGTGTCCTGCCCGCTGTGGGTGGCGATGCCAATGCTGATGGTCACCGGGATGGCCCCTCCCTCCTCGCCTTGCAGGGTCAGGCATTCGACATCGTCGCGCAACGCCTCGGCGATCTCCCACGCAGCGCGGCCATCGGCGTCCTTGACCAGCGCTGCAAACTCCTCGCCACCGAGTCGGCCCAGCGGGCCGCGCGGATGCAGGTGCTTGTCGAGCCGCCGAGCGACCGCTTGCAACACTGTATCGCCCACCTGGTGGCCGTGCTGGTCGTTGATACGTTTGAAATTATCGATGTCGATCACCAGTACCGAACAGGGTTTGGCTTCGCGTAGCGAGCGTCTCAGCTGCTTGATGGCCTGGCGCAGGAAGGTGCGCCGGTTGGCGAGACCGGTCAGCGAGTCGGTGGTCGCCAGTTGCTTGAGCTCATGCTCCATGCGCTTGCGCTCGCTGATGTCCAGGCTCCAGATCAGCCAGGCACGACGCGAGTCGATCTCGAGGTGGCGTACCGAGAGCAGCGCCCAGTATGGCGACCTGGGGTCGAGGCGTGCCTCCCAGTTGTCGAACGCCTGGCTCGAGGTCAGCCGCTGCATGAAGAGTGTGTACTGGTGCGAATCGACGAATAGCGATTCGAGAAAGCCACTGTCATTGGCGCTGGCGCGTTGCCGAAGGGTGTCGCTGATATAGTAGGCGTGCTGGTCGTTGGCGCCGAGCAGGGCCACGTCGCTCGGGCTCGAGTCGAGGATGATGCCGAGCAGTGCCTTGCGCTCCTCGAGCCGCCGGGTGCGCTCGGCAACACGTTCTTCCAGCGACTGGTTGAGGGTGCCGAGCTCGCGTGTCAGGTGCAGCGTATGGCGGTGGTCCCTGAATAGCTTGGCCGCCAGCAGCAGGCTGCCTGTCCCCAATAGCAGCAGCACCCATACCAGTCGCTGGAAGGTGCGCTTGAGGTCCTGGCGTTCGCCATCGAGACGGCTGGCCACGGCAATATTGGCACTGACGATGATGTCGTGGGTGGGGCCCAGCATGCTCGGCAGCTGATCTGCCATCTCGCTGGCGACCTGGGTGGCCAGGGAAGTGTCCTGCCACGAGAGGCGTGACGACCAGGCGTCAAGCAGCGAGTCGAGGTGCTCGAGGGTTTTGGGCAGTTCAGTATGCGCCTCGGGTAGGTAGTCGAAGACCTGGGTATTCTGCAGGGGGGCAAGCTGACTCATCGCTACCCCCAGGCGCTGGATCAGTTCAGGCGCCGTTGCCTCACCGGCCAGCACGCGGTTGGCGGTGTCGCTCAATCGGCGCGTTTCCGAGTGCAGCTGATAGCTCTGCCACACTTCGGTATGCATCCCCGGCGCAGAGTACTTCGCATACTTGGCATTGACGTTGACCAGGCTGTAGGCCGTGGCCAAGATCATCGTCGCTAGCGTAGACAGGAGCGCCAGCATGGCCAGCTTATGGTGTCGGGGGCGGCTGGGCTGCATGAGTGGCCTTACTCCAATCTCAGTTCATCAAGCTGCCACACCGTGCGGCTGAAAAAAGCGCGGGTCAGTAGTTCGGGGTGCTCACCATAGGGATACATGATGACCAGCGGACCGCGCTGGCTGATGCTGAGGTACTCGCCATTGCGCTGGTAGGCGACGATCGGGTCGTAGCGCTCGAGGTCGCTGATGGGGATGGTTTCGCGATAGCTGTCCATGGCGCTGGCGGTGATTCGAGCAGGCAAGGGCTCGCCCAACCCCTGCAGCAGCGAGGCCAGAGAGACGCCGGTCCACTCGGCCTCGTGATCGCCGACATCGGGAATCAGGCCCGTCACGCTGCGGCTTGGGTATGCTTCCAGGTCGGCCACACTGAGTACATGCGAAACGCCTCCTGGGCCGGGGTGAATGGTAAGAATCGGCATGTCGCGGGGTGGCGCTGCCTGGACGCCAAAGGGCAGGAGCAGGCCAGCCAGCAAGAGGCGAGTGATGACCCGGTGCATGCCAGTTCTCTCCTTTAGGTTCATTATGGATTTCCTCTGCGCATCGTTCTGGCAGTAATATCGGCAGGACCTAGCTTAAGCTGTAGCACCTTGTGCGAGCACCCTAATGAGCACCGCTCAAACACCAGAGGACGAAGGATGAACCTGACCCGCCGCCAGCTACTGCTCGGCATGAGCGCCACCCTGATGATGCCCAAGGCGCTGTTGGCGCAGTCCGAGGCTGGCCGGCCCATGGACTTTGCCCGCGATACCCTGGCCATCCATAGTCAGCACGGGCCGCACAAGCTCGAGGTCGAGCTGGCCGAAAGCCTTGCCCAGCGTGCCCGAGGGCTGATGGATCGCGACGAACTGGCCAGCGATGCCGGCATGCTGTTCCTCTATGCCGAGCCTCAGTCGTCGCGCAGCGGCTTCTGGATGTACCGCACCCGGATCCCGCTGGATATCGCTTTCATCGACGAGCAGGGGCGTATCGCGACCATCGCCAGCATGCAGCCCTGCACGTCATCGGATCCGAGCGAATGCCCGGTGACGCGCCCCGGGGCTCGCTATATCGCCGCGCTGGAGGTCAATGCCGGTTATTTCGCCGAGCACGGCATCGAAGAGGGCGACTGCGTGGCGATCCCCACCGCGGCCCTGCAGTGCATGGCCGAGCTGGACGAAGCGGTGTAGCGCGGCAAACTCGGCGGCGCTCGACTTACACCTTGGTGTAAGTGACTTTCTTTCAACGCCTGGCGCTCTACAATGGCCAGTGAGTCATCGCACTCCGGCTTGCCGGCCTTCCCACCCCGAGGTCGGCGAGAGCGTCGAACCTCCCGCCACAAGCGGCCGATATTGCCTTGCTACCCGAAGGCGGCAGCCTCGCTGCCCGCGCCAGGTGCGCACCCATACCAATAAACACTTCGCTGCCCGAGAGGTGGCGCCCTCTGCTGCAAGGACATTCCATGACACTGTCACGCCGCTTGACCCATTTCACCGTCGCGCTGGCCGGTGCCGCGCTGCTCTCCACCTCGCTGTCGGCCCAAGCCCGCGAGCTGTCCGTTTCCACCGTGCTGTCCGACGCCTTCCCCTGGGGCCAGGCGGCGGAGAAGTGGGCCGAGCTCGTCGAGGAGCGCAGCGAGGGCCGCATCACGCTGCGCGTCTATCCCAACTCGCAGCTGGTCTCCGGCGACCAGACCCGCGAATTCTCGGCCATGCGTTCGGGGCTGATCGACCTTGCCGTCGGCTCGACCATCAACTGGTCGCCCCAGGTGCCGGAGCTCAACCTGTTCTCACTGCCGTTCTTCATCCCCGACGAAGCGGCGGTGGATGCCGTCACCGGCGGCGAGGCCGGCGAGATGATCTTCGATGCCATCGAATCCCGCGGCGTGGTGCCGCTGGCCTGGGGCGAAAACGGTTTCCGCCAGCTCTCCAACTCGCGCGGGCCGATCAGCTCGCCGCAGGACCTCGACGGGCTGCGTATCCGCGTGGTCGGCTCGCCGCTGTTCCAGGATACCTTCAGCGCGCTGGGCGCCGACCCGACCCAGATGAGCTGGACCGACGCCCAGCCGGCGCTGACCACCGGCGCGGTGGATGGTCAGGAGAACCCGCTGTCGGTATTCGACGTGGCGCGCATCGATCAGGTGGGCCAGGAGTATCTGACGCTGTGGAACTACATGAATGACCCGCTGATCTTCGCCGCCAACCAGCGCGTGTGGGACTCCCTCGACGAGGCCGACCGCGAGATGCTGCGCGAGACCGCCATCGAGGCCGGGGCTTGGGAAGTCGCCATGACGCGTGAGCAGGAGCCGGAGCGGCGCGCCGACATCGAGTCGCGTGGCGTCACCGTTACCGAGCTTAGCGATGAGCAGCATCAGGCCTTCGTCGAGGCCACCCAGGCGGTCTACGAGAAGTGGGCACCGCGCATCGGCGAGGCGATCGTCGAGGCCGCAGAGGCGTCCATCGACGCACGCTGAGTCGTTCCCTGGTCTTGCCTGCCGCCCCTGGTGTTCGAGGGGCGGCGTCATTTTTTCGAGGTGGTCATGAAGGTGTCTCCTGATGCGCGTCCTGAGCGCTGGCTGGCGTCGCTGGCGCTAATCATCATTGCCGTCATCAGCCTCGGCAACGTGGTGACCCGCTATATCACCGGCGGCTCGCTGGCCTTCACCGAAGAGTTCTCGGTGTTCCTGCTGGTGGTAGTGACCTTTGCCGGTGCCTCGGTGGCGCTGCGCCGCAACGGCCATATCCGCATCGGCCTGCTGGAGCGGGCGCTACCCAACGGGCCGCGCAAGGCGCTGATCGTGCTGCAGTGGCTGTGTGGGGTGACAGTGCTGGGGCTGGTGACCTGGTTCGGCGCCAAGCTGACCTGGGAGGAGTACCAGTGGCAGTCGCTGTCACCGGGGATCGGCCTGCCGCAGTGGTGGTACATCATCTGGCTGCCGCTGCTCTCCGCGGCGATGCTGATTCGCCAGACCCAGCAGACCTGGGACCGGTTAACCGGGAGACTCGCCGATGAGCCCTGACCTGTGGATGCTACTGGCCTTTGCCGGGCTGCTGATCGCCGGCGTGCCGGTGGCCTTTTCGCTGGGCCTGGCGGGGGCGGTGGGCATCGTTATCGGGCTATCGCCGGAGATGCTGGCGACCCTCGGCACCAATACCTATAACAGCGTCGCCAAGTACCCGCTGATCGCCATCCCGCTGTTTATCCTTACCGGTCTGCTGTTCGAGCGCGCTGGCGTGGCGCTGCGCCTGGTGCGCTTCGCCCAGGCGCTGATCGGGCCGCGTCACGGCGGCCTGGCCGTGGTGGCGGTGCTGGTGTGCATGATCATGGGCGGCATGAGCGGCTCGGGGCCGGCGGATGCCGCGGCGGTGGCCATGGTGATGCTGCCGAGCATGACCAAGGCGGGCTATCCCAAGCCGTTCTCGGCCACGCTGATCGCCGCGTCGGCCTCCACGGCGATCCTGATTCCGCCCTCGGTGGCGCTGATTCTCTACTCCATCGTGGTCCCCGGCGTCGACCTGCGCGCGCTGTTCGCCGCCGGGCTGTTCCCGGGGATCCTCGCCGGCCTGGCGATGATGGTGCCGGCGCTGCTGCTGTCGCGCCGCTACGGCTGGGAGGGCGGCACCCCGGTGGAGGGCGCCGAGCAGCTCAAGGTCGGCGAGACCTTCAAGCAGGCGCTGCCGGCGCTGTTTGCCCCGGTGCTGATCCTCGGCGGCCTGCGTTCAGGGCTGTTCACGCCCACCGAGGCGGCGGTGGCGGCGGTGGCCTACGGCATCGTGGTGGGGCTGTTCTTTACCCGCGAGCTCAAGTGGCGCGACCTGTGGTCGCTGTTCGGCGAGGCGGGGGTGATCTCCGGGGTGGTGATGCTGATCATCGCCCTGGCCGGGATCTTCGCCTGGGCCGGCACCATGCTCGGCACCTTCCGCGACATGGCGGAGTGGATCATCGCGCTATCGGACAACGGCGTGATGCTACTGATCCTGATCATGCTGGCGGTGCTGGTCGCCGGCATGCTGCTGGATGCCATCTCGATCTACCTGATCCTGATGCCGATCCTGATTCCGGTGATGCAGCACTTCGAGTGGAACCCGGTGTGGTTCGGTATCCTGCTGGCGATGAATATCGCCATTGGCCAGTTCACGCCGCCGGTGGCGGTCAATCTGATGGTCACCACCGAGGTGGCCAAGATCCGCCTTGAGCAGACCGTGGGCTGGGCGCTGATCTTCGTTGCCGCCATGGGCAGTGCGCTGGCGCTGGTAGCGGTGTTTCCTGACATCGCCCTATGGCTGCCTCGCGTGCTGGGTTACAACGTGGGATAGCCTGCCGCGGATGCTGAGCTATACCTGGGGTAGGGTGACGATAAGGAGAGGGCGGCATGCAACAGGGTGTTGTGATGACAGGCTGTGCTGCACTGCTAGCGATAATGACCTCGGCGCCGCTCGAGGCCCAGCGCATCGGCTGGCAGTCGGGTGAGCCGCATCAGGCCAGGGAGGCGCGTGACGAGCGCCAGTCGCGTCGCGGTGAGCACGCCCCCCAGGCCCGTCCGCGACCCCGGGTCGAGGTGGTGATTCCCCTCGAGCTGCTGCCCCAGGCGGCTCAGCCTGGCGTGCCGGCGAGCCCGCAGACCCCGGCGGCGCCCGACGAACCGCTGGTGCTCGACTGCCGGGCGCTGGCCGAGCGACTGGAGCGCCTGCGCGCCGATACCACCGTCGGCACGCGCCAGCTGCGCGAGCGCCGCGAGCTTGAGGCCCGCTACCGGCGCGCCTGTCGATAGAGCATTTGTCGCACTTGAGCGTGTGATTGGCGACATTCGTTGCAAATGCACGCAGAAACTTGCAACCCTTTACCCTAGCCTGTACCAATGGCCATCCCCGATGAACGCCACACGGCGCCGCTGCCTGTCACCTGCAGAGCGCAGCTGGCCCGCGCGCGCCGCGCAGAATAAACAGGAGATGGCATGAATCAGCCAGTGAATGCCGACCTCGAAAGATCCGCTAGCGCCTTCGAGGCACGCCAGTTCAAGGTCTACACCCATCGCCAACTCGACAAGATCGAGGCGCTCCAGTCTCTGCCTGAGGACCTGCGTTTCGACATGCGGGTGGTCAGCCAGGTACTGCCGTTTCGCGTCAACGAATACGTGATCGAGGAGCTGATCGACTGGGACAATGTGCCCGCGGATCCGGTTTTCCAGCTCACCTTTCCCCAGCGCGGCATGCTGCTTCCCGAGCACTTCGACGAGGTCGCCGAGCTGGTGCGTCGCGATGCGCCGGCGGCCGAGATGAAGCCGGTGATCGAGCGGGTTCGCAGTGAGCTCAATCCGCATCCGGCAGGGCAGATGGACCTCAACCTTCCGCTGCTCGACGGCGAGCCACTGCCCGGCATGCAGCACAAGTACCGCGAGACGGTGCTGTTCTTCCCAAGCCAGGGCCAGGTGTGCCACAGCTACTGCACCTTCTGCTTCCGCTGGGCGCAATTCGTCGGCGACAAGGAGCTCAAGTTCGCCTCCAGCGAGGCCGGTTCCCTGCACCGCTACCTGGCCGAGCACACCGAGGTCACCGACCTGCTGATGACCGGCGGCGACCCCATGGTGATGAAGGCCAAGCACCTGCGCCAGTACCTGGAGGGGCTGATGGCGCCGGAGCTGGACCACGTCCAGGACATCCGCATCGGCACCAAGAGCCTGACCTTCTGGCCCTACCGCTTCGTCACCGACCCCGACGCCGAGGATATCCTCGAGCTGTTCCGTGAATTGACCGCCGCCGGCAAGCACGTCGCCTTCATGGCGCACTTCAACCACTGGAAGGAGATGGACACCCCCATCTGCCGCGAGGCGATCCGGCGCATCCGTGCCACCGGCGCTGAGATTCGCACCCAGGCGCCGCTGCTCAAGCACATCAACGACGATGCCGACCAGTGGGCGCGGATGTGGACCACCCAGGTGCGCCTGGGGATGATCCCCTACTACATGTTCGTCGAGCGCGACACCGGCGCCCGCCACTACTTCGAGGTGCCGCTGGTGCGCGCCTGGGAGATCTATCGCGAGGCGATGAAACAGGTGCCGGGCCTGGCGCGTACCGCCCGCGGGCCGTCGATGTCCGCCGATCCCGGCAAGGTGGAGATCCAGGGCGTGACTGAAATCAAAGGCGAGAAGGTCTTCGTGCTGCGCTTCATCCAGGGCCGCGACAGCGATTGGGTGCAGCGGCCGTTCTTCGCCAAGTACGATGAGGAGGCCACCTGGCTCAACCATCTTGAGCCTGCGCTGGGTGAGCGCGAGTTCTTCTATGAGGCCGAGTTCGCGGCGATGAAGGACGACAAGCAGGCTTTGATCATGAAGGCGTCTTGAAAGAAAGCCAAAATTAACGATCCCTAAACGCTGATGACACCTAGACTGACGGGTATCGGGCGAGAAGCAGAAGATGCTCTCACTGATACCTGTTTTTTTTAGGAAATTTCGCTAAAGTAGCGAACTGTCAATGACGGTATCCTTGGCCCTTTAGCCGCTTCACGCGAGGTGCCGATTGGCTCAATGCCGCGTAAAGAGGCTATAAGTATGCTAGGGCTATCGTAACGCAGGGTAATTGTCCCTGGCAGTAAGCGCTCGGCAGGATCGCCGGTCGCGTCGTCTACAACTTCAAGAGGTGTACAATGAAACGCCATGCCTTCACTGCCGCCGCCTTCTCCGGCGCGCTCCTCGGCGCTGCGGCTTTTGCCGCGCCCGCCGTGGCCAACGAGCAGTTCATCACCATCGGTACCGGTGGCCAGACCGGCGTCTACTACGTCGTCGGCCAGTCGGTGTGCCGCATGGTCAACCGCGGTAGCGACGACCACAACATTCGCTGCAACGCGCCGTCCACCGGTGGCTCCGTGGCCAACGTCAACGGCATGAAGAGCGGTGAGCTGGACATGGGCGTGGTGCAGTCCGACGTTCAGTATCGTGCCTACCACGGCGAAGCCAACTTCGAGGACGACGGCCCCTGGGAAGACATGCGCGCGGTATTCACCATGCACGGTGAGCCGCTGACCGTGGTGGCGCGTGCCAACTCCGACATCGAAACCTTCGACGACCTGCAGGGCAAGCGCGTCAATATCGGCAACCCGGGCTCTGGCCAGCGCAACACCATGGATGTGGTGATGAACGCCAAGGGCTGGACCACTGACGATTTCGCGCTGGCTTCAGAGCTGGACGCCGCCGAGCAGGCTGCTGCGCTGTCCGACAACAACGTCGACGCCATGGTCTACGTCGTCGGCCATCCCAACGGCTCGATCCAGGAAGCCACCACCACCATCGATGCGCGCATCGTGCCGGTGACCGGCGACGAGATCGACGGTCTGGTCGACGAGTACCCCTACTACACTCGTGCCACCATCCCCGGCGGCCTGTATCGCGGCAACGACGAGGACGTCGAGACCTTCGGCGTAGCGGCGACCTTCGTCACCACCGCTGACGTCGACGACGACGTAGTCTACGAGACCGTCAAGGCGGTGTTCGAGAACTTCGATCGCTTCAAGCGCCTGCACCCGGCCTTCGAGAACCTCAACGAAGAGGACATGATCTCCGATGGTCTGACTGCACCGCTACACGACGGTGCCAAGCGCTACTACGTGGAGCAGGGTTGGATCGAGGAGTGATCCTGGCACGCCAGGAGTAACCGACTCCACCTGACGATGCGCGGTCACCCCTGATGGGAGGCCGCGCATCGTGGTTTTGGACATGATGATCCGAGATTGAACTGAGCATGACGTCAAGCAACTTCGAGTGGATAGGGTGCATCCGAGCCACTCGGCCAAGGGCAGGGCAAGCGTATGAGTGCTGACAAGAAAGCGCCGGCAAACGATGTCGATCTGGACGAGATGGTAGCGGCCAGCGACTCCGGTGCGCGCAAGCCGGTAGGCATGCCGGGCAAACTACTGGTCGGTATTGCGGCGACCTGGTCGCTGTTCCAGCTGTGGATTGCTTCGCCACTGCCCTACATATTTCGCACCGGGGTGTTCAACGCCACCGAGGCGCGCTCGATCCACCTGGCCTTTGCGCTGTTTCTGGCCTTCATGGCCTACCCGGCGCTGAAGCGCTCGCCGCGTGACCGGATCCCGATCCAGGACTGGGTGTTCGCCGCGGTGGCGGCCTTCTGTGGCGCCTATATGTTCCTGTTCTACGCCGAGCTGGCGCAGCGCCCCGGACGCCCCCAGCCCCAGGACGTGGTAGTCGGTGTAGTAGGTATCATCATGCTGCTCGAGGCGGCCAGGCGGGCGCTGGGTCCGCCGCTGATGATCGTCGCTTCGGTGTTCATCCTGTATTCGCTGCTGGGCCCCTACATGCCCGGGCTGCTCGCCCACCGCGGGGTCAGCGTGGCGGGGCTGATCAATCACCAGTGGCTGACCACCCAGGGGGTGTTCGGTATCGCGCTGGGGGTGTCGACCAGCTTCGTATTCCTGTTCGTACTATTCGGCGCGCTGCTCGACAAGGCTGGCGCCGGCAACTATTTCATCAAGGTCGCATTCTCGATGCTCGGCCACTACAAGGGCGGGCCGGCCAAGGCCGCGGTAGTTGCCTCGGGCATGACCGGTTTGATCTCTGGCTCGTCGATCGCCAACACCGTTACCACCGGCACCTTCACCATTCCGATGATGAAGCGGGTCGGGTTCTCGGCCGAGAAGGCCGGTGCCGTCGAAGTCTCCTCGTCGGTCAATGGCCAGATCATGCCGCCGGTAATGGGCGCGGCCGCCTTCCTGATGGTCGAGTATGTCGGCATTCCCTACGTGGAGGTGATCAAGCACGCCTTCCTGCCGGCGTTGATCTCCTATATCGCCCTGATCTACATCGTTCATCTCGAGGCGCTCAAGGCCAACATGACCGGCCTGCCGTCGAGCAACCCGGCGCGCCCGCTGATCAACAAGGTGCTTGGCTTCCTGACCGGCCTGATCCTGCTGATGGCGCTGTCGTTTGCGGTCTACTACGGCCTCGGCTGGCTCAAGCCGGTGCTTGGCGATGCCACGCCCTGGGTGGTCGGTGTGGCGCTGGCGGTGATCTATATCGGCCTGCTCAAGGTGGGGTCGAACTATCCCGAGCTGGAGATGGATGACCCCAACTCAAAGGTGCTCAAGCTGCCCCAGACCCGGCCGACGGTGATGGTCGGGTTGCACTTCATCCTGCCGGTTATCGTGCTGGTGTGGTGCCTGATGGTCGAACGCCTGTCTCCGGGGCTGTCGGCGTTCTGGGCCACGGTGTTCATGATCTTCATCATGATCACCCAGCGCCCCATCACCGCGCTGTTCCGCGGCCGCAGTCGCCTGGCGGGGGATATCAAGGAGGGGTTCCTGGATCTCTGGGACGGCCTGGTGGCCGGTGCTCGCAACATGATCGGCATCGGTATCGCGACCGCTGCGGCGGGCATCATCGTCGGTGCGGTCTCCCAGACCGGGGTTGGCCTGGTGCTGGCCGATGTGGTCGAGATCCTGTCCATGGGCAACCTGATGCTGATCCTGCTGCTCACCGCGGTGCTCAGCCTGATCCTCGGCATGGGGCTGCCGACCACTGCCAACTACATCGTGGTCTCGGCGCTGCTGGCGCCGGTGATCGTGATGCTGGGCCAGCAGAATGGCTTGATCGTGCCACTGATCGCGGTGCACCTCTTTGTGTTCTATTTCGGCATCATGGCCGACGTCACGCCACCGGTGGGGCTGGCCTCGTTCGCCGCCGCGGCGGTGTCCGGCGGTGACCCCATCCGCACCGGTTTCCAGGCGTTCTACTACAGCCTGCGTACCGCGGCACTGCCGTTCCTGTTCATCTTCAATACCGACCTGCTGCTGATCGACGTGAGCTTCCTGCAGGGCATCGTGATCTTCATCATCTCGACCATCGCGATGTTGATCTTCGCCGCCGGGACCCAGGGCTTCATGATCGTGCGCAACCGCTGGTACGAGAGCCTGCTGCTGCTATTGGTGGCCTTTACCCTGTTCCGCCCCGGCTACTGGATGGACATCATCCATGATCCTTATCAGTCGGTGCCTCCGGCGCAGCTCGAACAGGCCCTGGACGATATCGAGGACGGCAGCAACATGCGCGTGCAGATTGCTGGCGAAGATGCCTTCGGCGATCCCATGACCACCTATCTGCTGGTGCCGGTACCAGCGGGTGACAGCGGCGCCGAGCGTCTCGAGAATCTCGGGCTCGAGCTCTATGTCGACGGCGACCAGGCGATCGTCGATTTCGTCGAGTTCGGTAGCCTGGCCGATGACATCGGCTTCGACTTCGACCAGGAGATCCTCGAGATCCTTGCGCCGGTGGATCGTTGGGCCAAGGAGTGGATGTGGATCCCCGGCTTCCTGCTGTTTGGGTTGGTGGTGGTGCTGCAGCGTCGCCGTCGTGAACCAACGCCGGCGCAGACGGCGTCCGCCTAGCGCCCAAGGAGAGCTGCCATGTATCAGAAGTTACTGTTGCCCATCGACCTCAACGAAGAGGCGTCGTGGAAGAAGGCCTTGCCCACGGCGCTGACGCTGTGCCGCACCTTCGGCGCTTCGCTGCAGATCGTCACGGTGATGCCCGACTATCGCATGCCGCTGGTGGGCTCCTACTTCCCCAAGGACTTTGCCAAGAAGGCGCGCGAGGCGCTGACCGAGGCCCAGCAGGCGTTCGTCGACGAGCACGTGCCGGATGACGTCAGCGTCAAGCATGCGGTCATCGACGGCTCGCCGTGGGAGGCGATCATCAAGGCGGCCAAGAAGATCGACGCCGACCTGATCGTCATGGCTTCCCACAACAAGCGTAAGTTCGCCGACTACGTGCTCGGCCCCAACGCCGAGCATGTGGTGCACCACTCGAAGATGTCGGTGATGATCGTGCGCTAGCCTACAAACTATTGCGCTCGGCCATACACTAGGCAGCGCTGCACGCTGCATCGCGAATGAATTTGCTCCCACACTGGGAGTGGTGTCAAGGCTAATGTAGGAGCGGCTTCAGCTGCGTTGGGGCATCCCGGCAGCGCTGCGCGCTGCAATCGCGAATGAATTCGCTTATATGGACCCGTCCCGTTGTGCAAGCCCGATTCGCCATGGCCGGGGTGAGACTGCACGCTTATATCCGGCCT
>NZ_JARWAM010000009.1:0-241828 GCF_031451695.1 Franzmannia qiaohouensis | reverse complement strand
TCTGTCTTCAGCAGTGAGGTGGCGATAGCAATGAGTCATGGCAATACCATACCGAATGGGTCAGGTGTTGCACTTGGTCATTGAGACCGCCCCCCCTTTCACTCCCACTCAATCGTCGCAGGCGGATTGCTGCTGACGTCGTAGGTCACGCGGGAGACGCCGCTGATCTCGTTGATGATGCGGTTGGAGACGGTCTCCAGCAGCTCATACGGCAGGTGCGCCCAGCGTGCGGTCATGAAGTCGATGGTTTCCACGGCGCGCAGGGCGATGACCCATTCGTAGCGGCGGCCGTCGCTGACCACGCCGAGAATGCGCACGCCCAGGCCCGGCCCCTCTGGGTGGGTGGCGGTTAGCGCCTGGCTTCACGATCCGTCGGTGGTTACTCACCAGGCGCGAGATCACGTCACTGCATTGCACCGTCTCGCTTGTTACTTCACGTCTTTGACGCAGTATTCACCCACTGGGCGAGGAACCCTGCGATCTGTTCTTCGATGCGGCTCTCGACAGTGCGCAGCCGCAGGATGGGAAGCCCACATTTTGCCAGGATGCTGTTCTTCAAGGCATCTCGTGCCGCCTGCTCAGGCCTATCATGAGAGCCACCATCGACTTCGATCACCCCAAGCGGTGTTTTGCCCACCTTGAAATACAGCACGAAATCGCAACTGGCGCGGTTGCGCATGAACTCCAGTTCTCGCTCCGTCAAGGCAGGATTGGTCGGTGAGGCGACCTGATTCAAGCGGACCTGGGTGTGGCACATCAGTGCCCAGCACGACGGGTCGGACATAGCCTCCCGCAACAGTTGCGCCACAATCTGCTCGGATTTGAAGCGCGAGTCTTCGGGCCGCAGCCTGGCGTTGAGCCGCGCCAGGGATTGATCGTATTCCTTGTACAACAGGTCGAAGGCAGACACTACGGGTGCGCGCACGACCTGCTCATCCTGCGCGTAATACTCGACGTAGCGCATCAATGCCGCGATATGACCGTTGTTTGCGAGGAATACCTCGTCGCCCGTCACCAGGGTGAAGCGGTTCTTGGCCCGCGACACCGCCACATTGACCATGCGCGGATCATCGACGAAAGCCAGCCGCTTGCGTTCCTGGTTGAAGCGCTTCTTATCCAGCACAGTGGAGAAGATGATCTCGTCGCATTCCCGCCCTTGGAATTTGTGCACGGTATCCTTGACGAAATCCTCTGGCAGGTATGTGCCAGAGAGGCTGACCTGGGCCCGGAAAGGGGCAATGAAGCCGCGGCCATCGCCGTCCACGCCAATGGGCTCGCCCTCATCGTCTAGTACCTTGAGCAAGGAGTCCAGTTCCCTGAGGTTGGTGTTCTTCCGGGCGTGGTTGCCCTTTGCGGTCACCATCAGGCGCAGGGGCGCTTCGCTCTTGTCCGCCGTCATCGGCACCAGCGCGTTGTCGTAGAACTGCTGATTGCAGAACTTGATGATCCTGGGATGACAGCGGTAATGCTCTTTCAATAGCGTCCTGGGCAGCGTCTCCTTGAACACGCCGATACACGAATCGAGCAGGCTGTATCGCTCGCAGTCATAGGCGTTGGCGGGCGCCTGCAGGCCCAGCGCCACGGGAATATGCGCCAACTGGCGGCTGTCGCCGACAACGACCAGGTTCTTCGCACAGCCCAGTGCCAGGATGCCCGGCACGATGTCTTGCTGCGAGGCCTCGTCGATGATCACGTAATCTAGAATCGCCCCCGGCGCGATCGAATTGACGATGGAATGCGTGCTGCTGCCCAGGATCGGGAAGCGCTGCACGAAGGCATCGAACTGCTTCCGGTATGTATCGGCATCGAAGGAGTCCGATGCCCGTTCCTTACTCTGCAGGCTCTGCTTCAGGTAGCGCATCGACGCCACTTGCAACTCATCCAGCAAGGCCATGAAATTCCCGAGCTCCAGCGACTCGCGACATGCCTGCAGCTCGGCTTCTTTGTCCCGAAGGGCCTTGTCGTAATAGTGCAACTGCAAGGCATGGAAGACGGACAGCCGCGCATCGCCCTGGGCGAAAGGTCGAGCGCGGAAAATTCTGAAGTTGAACAGCAATTCGACCCGGTCCTTGAGCCGGATGCGCTGCTCGCCAAGATGGGCCAGGTAGGCCATCAGGTCCGCTGTCTTGCGTGGGGACAGTCCGTACTTTTCCAGCGAGACGGCAGTCTGAATACCATTCTCTTCCTGCCACTGCTGAAGATAGCGACGTTCGACGGTTAACTCGTCGATGTCGGCCTGCAGTTGCGCCGCCCGGTTGTGGTCGTGCAGGTGCTGCTTCAAGCGGGCCAGCAGGGCTTGGATCTCCTCCAGGGGCGGCGCGGGCTCGGTCTCGCTCGATGGCCACGGCGGCAGGTCGGCGAAGAAGTCCTTGCGATTGTGCTGGTTGCCAAGTTTGGCGACTAGATGGCCCAAGCCACATTTTTCCAGCTTCTCGTAGACGTTTTCGACAGCCGAGTTGTTGTTGGACAGCACCGCCACCGTCTGCCTGCGTAACAGGATATTGACGAGGATGTTCAGGATGGTCTGGGTCTTGCCAGTCCCCGGTGGGCCCTCAATCACGCTGATCTGCGCACTGAAGGCCTGCTCGACCGCCGCGAGCTGACTTACGTTGACGCCGAAGGGAAAGATCAGGCCGGCGCCGGGCGCTTGCGTTCCATTTCGCCCCGTGCAATAGGCATGCAAGGCGGTGTCGGCACTAGCAGGCAGCTTGTCCAGTTGGCGCATGACATTGGCGGCTATCTCATAGTCATTTTTCGACTTCGCGCGATCCCGCCGGGCATTAGCCACGGTGGTGAAATAGCGAAAGACCGGAGCCTTCCTCAACGCCGTCGGCGCAACGAACTCGATGCCGTCCAACTTGTGTACGTAGGGCTGTTCTGAGCCTGGATAAAGCACGACGGCATACCGCTCGCCGTATATCGTCGCCTTGGCGATAGGCTTGACGACCGTGCTGTTGGGCTTGGTCAGCAACATCTCGCCCAGTTCGCGGGTAGGGGAAATGCTGCAGTCGCTAAGCGCGTGTATGGCCTTTTCTTTTTTTAAGTAGGTGCACCTAAGTTGCAGGCCTTTGTTCTTATTGCTCCAGATCGACCAGTTGGTGATCTCTGCGGTCTTGTCCTCGCCACCCACATGAATCGAAACCATATGCCCCTTACCTGCGCGCGAACGACATTCGAATTCTCCCTCAAGCCGAACATCGAGTACTATTATTTTTCAATAAAAGATCATATTGCCATCATTACCTCATGGACAACATACTGCTGCGTACAGGTCGTTGCTAACAGCGGCCTTGTGGATGGAGCCTGGAACCCCGTAACTTATTGTTATTAAAATAATTTTCCTCAGCTTTGTCGGTGACTATCGATAGTCCCAGAAAGATGCATTTTCACTCCCACTCGACCGTCACTGGCGGCAGGTGTGCCCACCTTGCGGTCATGAAGTCGATGGTTTCCACGGCGCGCAAGGCGGTGACCCATTCTTAGCGCCGGCCGTCGCCGACGAACTTCAGCGATGGGAACACCGCTTAGCTAGTGTGGAATCTAGTTCCTTCGCTTTCATCTTGTCGGACCTGTCTTGCAGCAGATAGTGTTCGTACTAAAGACTACCCACCTTGCGACTGCTACATCCCCGGATCCGGTGCTGCTTGATCAGAAGCGGTACTGTCCGGTGCGGAACGATCCTGACCTTGCCAAAGGTGCGGTGGCACAGGCATACGATAGTGGCGGCAGGCCGCTAGCAGGATAGGGGGCAGGCCAATTCGCACAGCACTCACTCGCTCATGCAGCGGATGCTCCTTCATTACGCGATTTAGTAGACTAAAAACGGCCTCTAGCGAGTCATCGAGTGGCAGGCCTGGTACCGAAAAGCCGTGATCTCGATCACCATCCCAGAAAACTTCATCTGTTCGTCCGTCAGGAACCCAGATTTGGTGAGTCATGTTCGGAGCGTGCTCTAATAACATGCTACGCAAGCGCTCTGCGCGCTCCTGATCTCCGATCATCGCAAGCCAAGCGAGTACGAAGGTGTAAAGAATCCCCGCGCGTGTATGCTCTTCGAAGTATGCATCGCTGCGGTCTCTGGGGTGGGCGAGGACGTCTCGATAATCTGTCGCCGGCGTCGGATAGTGCTGCCGAGCTCTCAGTCCGTTGCACAGGTGATCGGACATGCCACGGATGTAATCGGCGACATTGGAAAGACGGCCACGAACGCCTGCAAGACGCATAAACAGAGCCAGTTCGATCGCGAAATCGTCGCGAACGGGCGCGGCAAGCGCCGGGTTCGCGTTCAGCATCCCGATCGCTATATTAAGCACCTTATCCGCTCCTTCACTCATTGCCTGCGCAAACGCCTCGTCCTGCGTGACACTAATGGCATCCAACCATAGCCCGTGTAGAGACAACCTCCCCAGCGTCTCGAACAGCGCCATGTTGATGTCGACCGCGTTGCGTGAATTGACGGCCATTGAAAGCGCGTAGCGCTTATCGGCGAATGACCCAATTTTCTCGACGAGAAGAAGGTTGGCGATGATGATGTGTAGTTGCAAGACCTGATCGAAATGAGCCAACCGCTCCTGCTGCGTCGAGCCCTTGCGCAGACGGGTATTATCGCAGTGCGGCCAGCTGCGTAGCAGCACCAGCTCAGATGCTAGATACGCTGCCTCAAGGTTATCGGCGTCGCGAGCCCATACAAAGAGTATCCAAAGGCACAGGTAGGCCTTGCGTAGCTGGCGTGTCCGCTCTGTCTGGTTCTTCGGCTCAGTGAAGATGATATCGAGCAAGTGGCGGAAATGCCGATAAGCGACGTCGGGCTGGTCAAGCATCGCTAGCGCCTTCAGAAACACTCCTCGGTTCTCGCTCTCAATTAACTCTGCACGTAACATGCCGCTGAGGATCAGATCCGCGAGACGATCTCCGTTCCACTCGGCGAAGTGAACGCTGGCTTTTCCGTTCGTCCGGCAAAAGCCGCTCCACTGAGCGCGAACATCCTCGCGCATCTCGCCACCCATGCAGATACAAATGACGATGGGCATATCCGCTAAATGCGGCGGGATACGGTTAGGGATATAATCATCCAGAATCTCGTTGAGCGAGGGACGCACGGCCTGCTGACCTGTGTCCCAATGCTCCCGTGTCAAATCTCCAGACTTGATCGTGAACAGGAACAGGCTTCGAGCACCATCGCGATCTGGATTGGGGCCGACTGCAGCGACGTCGACACCAGCTTGCCGCGTGCCACGACGGGGACGGGTTAGAACTTCGAACCCACTCTCGGCCAGAAGATCGGGCAAAATAGCGTCGAGTTCGCCGCGTTCGCGTAGCGAGCGCAGATAGTGTGTCACGACAAGTTTCATCGTTGTTCTCGCGGCTCAAGCTTGAAGTGGACCAGCATGTGGTCGAGGCCGACCGGGTCAACAATATTGAGGAGAGGCAACTCGGACGAGATCGAGAATGATTTCATCTCGATCTCGGTTAGATGCGTGGCACCCTCACCGGTATGAATCGGAGTCAGCGACGAGCGGCCATACAGGATGTATTGTTTGGTGAAGATATCCTCAAATATAGATTTTCGCCTCCCCTGCTCCATGCCCCGTTCCATCTTCTCGTTCCACTGAACACGCTCTGCCTCGCGCTGCATTTCGCTGGGGTGCAATTCAACCAAACGCTCAATACCCTCCATCGCGTCCTTAAATGCAGCCTTTCGTGCGAGCAGTTCAGTAATACCAGAGCCGTTCGCTCCGCCGCCTCCAACGTAGCGCTCAAGGTAGTCCTTCAGCTTGCCCCCATAGCTCAGGAGCAAGGGGTCGTAGATCAGACTGAGGACATCACTAGCGATATCCGGAGATCCATCGCGAAGTACCGCTAATGGTATGACAACCGCGGCCAGCGGATCGATAAAGAACCATCCGACAGCCTTGCGACAGAGGAAAAGCTGATCCGATGGCTCCGTTGGCAGGGACGACGCGGGGATTGAGAACGGTGGGTCATCGCTCCCAACACTGCACACTTCGTTCGCCACGCATTTACGAGTGTATACATCCCCATTGAGCAGCCAGTACACAACCGCACTACCAAGCACGTCTGCGCCTGCCTGCTTGAGGGCATGGTACGTACTCTGGAACGCGTCCAGCGTAATCCGCCCCTGTGAACGATCGAATAACTCACTAAGCAGGTAAACCACTTTTTCAACACGCTCGGCGCCTACGAGTTGATAAGTGGTATGGTCGATATGCGAAATTGTGACGATATTGTCTGGATCAACATCTGCCACGGCATCAAGACACAGATCTATAGCACTCTCTGAGAGGCCCTCCCGGTGAAGCCACAGAAGATCCGCAGCCAAGTGAATCGCAGTGGGACTCCTCGTCTGAAGGATCCGTGCGAGTTGTTCGTCGAAACTGGCTGGTGCGTATACTTTCCGTTTTGCAGCAGCGCGGTAACCCGCTTCGACGGACCGCAGGGCAATATCCCCATCGTCACTGGACGCGCCTTGGAGCAGTGTGTCGAGTACCTCACCGTAGCGTTCACCCAACTCCATGGCACCCAAAGCCGAGGTGGCTGCAAGCTTCGCCTCCCGCTCGTGATCTTGCGCGAATATCAGGCCTACCTCGGCATCAGCATTCATTCTGAGAACAGTGAATAGTTGACGTAGAGCGAGGCTATCGCCGGCACGTACAGCTTCGTAGACCTTGAAAGGCCGAGTAGGGTCCTTCTTCGTCCATTCCCCAAAAGCAGTATTCAGGGCGCCAGAATCTAGATCGTTGCCGCCTGTATCCAGCAGGCGCGTGATGAAGGCAAGAAGGACCTCCTGATCTAAATTCAGAAGAGGTATCAGATCGCATAGAACATGCTGGAAGAGGAAGAAGCGCCGTCCCTCCAACTCTGCCAGAGCATCTTCGGCATAGTGGTCAATCGGTGGCGCATCGGTATCGTTTAATATGGTCGCGAGCGTCTCGATCAACACAGAATGGTCATCGTCCAGACGCCGACACTCCAGATCCGCAACAGTACGAACCAAGCCCTGTGTGCGGAGCTGCGTAGCCAATTCCGTCTCGTCTACTGGTGTCCCATCAGATGCCATTGGTCTACCCATTGGACCCTTTGCTCCCCAAAGAGCCTATTAGATTCTCAAAACAGATGAAATGGATGAACGTGGCCTCAGTCTATTTCGCACTCATGGTGTTATGTAAGAGCCTCCCCCACTCACTCGTTGCGAGGTCTTTATGCTCAACATCGTAGGTCAAGCGTAATACACCGCAAATCTCGTTGATGATGCGGTTGGGACGCTCTCCACGGCACGTAAGGCGATTACCCACTTGTAGTAGCGGCAAACACTGCCCACCCCTACTCAGCCGCATCCCATCCTTCCGTATCACTTTGCCGTTGCTCCACATCATCCTCATCAGCATCGCTTTTCCCCTCGGCCGGATCACGCCGGTGTAGTTTGGGCGGGGGCGCTACCCAAGCCCTGAGCCGCTGCCCAACCTGCTGGTAAAAATGCGGCACTGCCTTTTCCAGTTCTTCGATGAAAATCTTGTTGCCGGCGAAGCGATGGCCAAGGTCGGCCATATAGAAGACCTCGAAGGCACTCGGAACGACCGTGGTCGCTGGTGAATCCAGTGCAGCGGCGTCTTCAAGTACTTGGGCTAAGGTGGCTTGCGTCTCCTCGGCGCGGCCTGGACGGACAGCCTTGATGTACATGCTGTCGACCTCTGCCTTGGTAAGCTGCCGGGCTAGCCAGTTGACGCGGGCAGTACTGCGCTTCTTGTCCTGGGGTGCCACCACACGCATGGAACAAACGATGGTGCGCTTGGTGAGATCGGCAGTAACTTCCAAGTCGGCAGCAGCATCCGGCACTTCCAGACAACAACTCAATACCTTGTCCTTAGCCAGAGCTTCGCAGTCGTCCTTGAGGCGCTTTACCGGATCGGTGCGGTGAGCGCGGGCCAGCTTTAGCTTGACGGGCCGCCCCAGCTTGCGGCTCATTACCAGGCATAGGTCGCGCTGCTCCTGATGCCAGCTGGAGACGGTGTTCTCCACTTCCTCGGTATTCTTGCCCAGTATGGCGCCACTCTTGACCTTGCCCACCACCTCCTTCCACTCCCGGTTCATGCTATCGAAACGGGAGATGCCACTGGATTCATGGCCGAGGTAGCGAAGCACCTCCTCCAGCATAAAGCGCTGGTCAGGCGAAGTGATCTCGCCAGACTCCAGCAGCAGCGTCGCCTGAGTCACCGCGTACATCCAGGACCAGTGATAGAGCTCGACGCCCTTGAGCATCGACTTTGGCACCTTCACCGGGTGATGTGAGGGTATCGCGACGAACTGGTTGGTGATGGTAATGACCGCGTCTACCTTGTGTTTCTTGGCCTGCTGAAGATATTGCCTGAGCTGTTCCTCGCCGATGTCGGCATTGCCGATCTTTGCTTCTACTAGAGCACTCCACGTCTTACGCCCGGTTTGCAGCACAATCAGTCCATCTGGCCGGTCACTCTTGGCCGCACCGGGATCGGCTTCCAGCACGATCTCCGTCCAGGCACCCAAAACCGCCCGGCTACCCACACGCACCCCAAGTGACAGAAGCATCTGCTGCCGGAACTCATGGACGCCTCGCAGCGCGGCGAGCAGTACCGAGGCCGCACGTTGTTCACGATTGGTATCGGCAACTACGGGAATCAATCTGGCCTCTTCGCCACGTTTGACGAAATCGGGACGCTCCATGGTCACTCTCCCTGCGTATTGTCTTTATTTTTGAAAGGGATCGCTGAACGCAGCGGTCAGGATCCGGGGGGCATGGTCTGATGGCTCTGCATGCCACTTCCCTTCTACAGTCCCTGGTTACTACCACTGTTATCGGCAGCTATCTCAGCGACCTTAGCCCAGTACACAAGACCAGGTAACAGATTGCAAAGAAAAAGGGCCTACCCTTTGGTAGACCCTTGATCTCGGTCAGCTTAGCCGCGTCTGGCGTTCTGCCTAGGCGTACCTCACTCCCACTCGATCGTCGCGGGCGGCTTGCTGCTGACGTCGTAGGTCACCCGCGATACGCCGCTGATCTCATTGATGATGCGGTTGGAGACGGTCTCCAGAAGCTCATACGGCAGGTGCGCCCAGCGTGCGGTCATGAAGTCGATGGTTTCCACGGCGCGCAGGGCGATGACCCATTCGTAGCGGCGGCCGTCGCCGACCACACCCACGGATTTCACCGGCAGGAACACGGCGAAGGCCTGGCTGGTCTTGTGGTACCAGTCGGCGTTGTGCAGCTCCTCGATGAAGATGGCGTCGGCTTCACGCAGGATATCGGCGTACTCCTTCTTCACTTCGCCGAGGATGCGCACGCCGAGGCCCGGCCCCGGGAAGGGGTGGCGGTAGACCATGTCATACGGCAGGCCGAGCTCGACGCCGAGCTTGCGCACTTCGTCCTTGAACAGCTCGCGCAGCGGTTCGACCAGCTTGAGCTTCATGGTCTCGGGCAGGCCGCCGACGTTGTGGTGCGACTTGATCACGTGGGCCTTGCCGGTCTTGCTGGCGGCGGATTCGATGACGTCGGGGTAGATGGTGCCCTGGGCCAGGAAGTCGACGCCGTCGATCTTGCTGGCCTCTTCATCGAACACCTCGATGAAGGTGTTGCCGATGATCTTGCGCTTGGCCTCGGGGTCGGCCTCGCCCTTGAGCTTGTCGAGGAACAGCGCTTCGGCGTCGACGCGGATCACCTTGACGCCCATGTGCTTGGCGAAGGTCTCCATCACCTGCTGGCCTTCGTTCTTGCGCAGCAGGCCATTGTCGACGAACACGCAGGTCAGCTGGTCGCCGATGGCGCGGTGCAGCAGCGCGGCGACGACCGAGGAGTCGACGCCGCCGGAGAGGCCGAGCAGCACGTGGCGGTCGCCGACCTGGTCGCGCACCCGGGCCACCTGGTCTTCGATGATCTTGGCCGGGGTCCAGAGCTTCTCGGCGCCGCAGATGCCGACCACGAAGTGCTCGAGGATACGCTGGCCCTGCAGGGTGTGGGTCACCTCGGGGTGGAACTGCACGCCGTAGAAGTGCTTCTCGGCCCAGCTCATGGCGGCGATGGGGCAGCTCGGGGTGGAGGCGGTCACGGTGAAGGCGTCCGGCGCACGGGCCACCTTGTCGCCGTGGCTCATCCACACGTCGAGCAGCGCCTTGCCGTCGTGATCCACATGGTCCTTGATGTCGCGGAACATGTCGTCGCTGCTGTCGATGGTGACCTGGGCGTACCCGAATTCATGCTTGTTGGAGCCTTCAACGGCGCCGCCGAGCTGCTCGGCCATGGTCTGCATGCCGTAGCAGATGCCCAGCACCGGCAGGCCCAGCTCGAACACGCACTGCGGCGCGCGGGGCGAGCCTTCGGCCACGGTGGACTCCGGCCCGCCGGAGAGGATGATGCCGTTGGGCTGGTACTCGCGGATCTCCTCCTCGCTGATATCGAAGGCGCGAACCTCGGAGTAGACGCCGATCTCGCGCACGCGGCGGGCGATCAGCTGGGTGTACTGGGAGCCGAAGTCGAGGATCAGGATCTTGTGGGCGTGAATGTCGGTCATCTGGGCGTCTCTTGCTGGCAGCGTAGGCGGCGGGCCGGATACAAAAGGGTGCGGCGGGGTCGTTTGACGCTGCCCCGCCGCTAGTGAGTCCTGCGATGGGCTCAGCTGGCCCGGTAGTTCGGGGCTTCCTTGGTGATCTGCACGTCGTGCACGTGGGATTCGGCGAAGCCGGCCCCGGTGATCTGCACGAACTCGGGCTTGGTGCGCATCTCGAGGATGCTGGTGCAGCCGGTGTAGCCCATCGAGGCGCGCAGGCCGCCCATCAGCTGGTGAACGATGGCGCTCATCATGCCCTTGTAGGGCACGCGGCCTTCGACGCCTTCCGGCACCAGCTTGTCGGCGCCGGCGTCCTTATCCTGGAAGTAGCGGTCGCTGGAGCCCTGGCTCTGGGACATGGCGCCCATCGAGCCCATGCCGCGGTAGGCCTTGTAGGTGCGCCCCTGGTAGAGCTCGACCTCGCCCGGCGCCTCTTCGGTGCCAGCCAGCAGGCCGCCGATCATCACCGTGCTGGCGCCGGCAGCGATGGCCTTGGCCAGGTCGCCGGAGTAGCGGATGCCACCGTCGGCGATCAGCGGGATGTCGTAGGGCTTGAGCGCCTCGGCGACGTTGGAGACCGCAGTGATCTGCGGCACGCCGACGCCGGCCACCACGCGGGTGGTGCAGATCGAGCCCGGGCCGATACCCACCTTGACCCCATCGGCACCGGCTTCGGCCAGCGCCACGGCTGCGCCGGCGGTGGCGATGTTGCCACCGATCACCTGCACGCCGGGGAAGTGCTCCTTGGCCCAGCGCACTCGGTCAATCACGCCCTTGGAGTGGCCGTGGGCGGTGTCGACGACGATCACATCGACCCCGGCCTCGGCCAGCGCGGCGATGCGGTCCGGGGTCTCGGGGCCGGTGCCCACCGCGGCGCCGACCAGCAGGCGGCCGTCGCCGTCTTTGGCGGCGAACGGGTAGGTGCGCGCCTTCTCGATGTCGCGCACGGTGACCAGGCCGTGCAGGTGGAAGTCCTCATCGACGATCAGGATCTTCTCGATGCGGTTCTCCTGCAGCTTGACCTTGATCTCCGACAGCGGCGTGCCCACCGGCACGGTGACCAGCTTGTCGCGCGGGGTCATGATCGCCTCGACGCTGTCGCTGTGGTCGGGCTGGAAGCGCATGTCGCGGCCGGTGACGATGCCCACCAGGGCGTCGCCCTCGACCACCGGGAAGCCGGAGTAGCCGTACTCGTCGGCCATCGCCAGCAGGTCCTGCAGCTTGGCCTTGGGGCCCACGGTAACCGGGTCCTTGACGATCACGCTCTCGTGCTTCTTGACCTTGCGCACCTCGGAGGCCTGGCCGGCGATGGTCATGTTCTTGTGGATGATGCCGATGCCACCTTCCTGGGCCATGGCGATGGCCAGGCGCGCTTCGGTGACGGTATCCATGGCGGACGAGACGAGGGGGATATTGAGTTCGAGGTTGCGGGTCAGGCGGGACTTGAGGCTGACGTCCTTGGGCAGGACCTCAGAGTAGCCGGGAACGAGTAATACGTCATCGAACGTAAGTGCTTCTTGAGCCATACGTAGCATAGCGGCAACACCCATTTTGAGCAGATGGGAAGTGGGGCGAGGAAAAAGTTAATCGCGCATTATAGCGGGTCGGCTCGGGGTGGGGCAATGAAGGTGTCGGCGTGCAGCGTTTTCACTTGCGTGTGTCAAGGCGTGAACTAGAGTAAAGGAGCGTTACCACACCCACTCAAGGACAGGAGTGACGAGATGAACTGGGACCAGGTTGAAGGTCAGTGGAAGGAAGTGAAAGGCAAGGCCCGCAGCAGCTGGGGTGAAATTACCGACGACGAGCTCGATCAGATCGGCGGCAAGAAGGACCAGCTGGTCGGCAAGATACAGAAGAAGTATGGCCTGGAGCGCGAGGAAGCGGAACGCCAGGCCGACGAATGGGCCAAAGGGCTCTAAGTCAACGGCTCCGAGTCAGGGATTCTGACCGAGCTATCGAGATCGCGCGTCGAGAGCCGGTCCATCACTGCAAGGCAAGATCCGAAGTCTAAGGAAAGATCTAAGGAGATTGAACATGCAAAAGCACACACTCACCATCGCAGTCGCAACCATAGCCGCTAGCCTCGCTTTCGGCTCGCAGGCGATGGCTCAGGACGACACCACGGCCGCCCAAGGCCTTTACTCCGCGAATGACATCATCGGCGCCGATGTCTATCACGCCAGCGATCCCGACGAGGAAGTCGGCAGCGTCGAGAACCTGCTGCTGGACGATGAAGGCAGGGTGGCCGCCGTTATCGTCAGCGCCGGCGGTTTCTGGGGCATCGGCGGTGACGACGTGGTGGTAGGCGTCGAGCATTTCACCATGGAAACACACCGTGATGACGGCGCCACCTTCGGCGATGGCAGCGTGTCTCACCGCATCCTGGTCGATGCCAGCGAGGACGAGCTGCAGAACTTCCCCGAATATGAGGAGCAGTGGTTCTCCAGCGAGCGCGACCGTCGCGCTCAGGAGCACGGCGACCGCGAAAGCGTCTGGCAGACCACCGGCACCGGCACAGTGGGCGACGGCGACGGCATGATGGACGAAGACCGCGACCGCAATGGTGATCGTGACCGCGATGACCGTGACCGCGATGACGACGATGCCGAGTACACCGATGAGGATATCGAGGACGATTTTGAATGATCGCCTCGGGTAGCTAGCTACCCCTCTCTTAACGTAAACGCATGACATGGATGGCGCCGGGCCGCTTGGGCTCGGCGCCTTTTCTTGTCGGCTATGCGGCCATGCTAAAGTGATGCCACTGCTTCATCAGGACCGTGCCAGCATGCCGCCATCTGCCCCCCCTACCCTTTCCGTCAGCGACCTCAACCGCCGCGCCCGCCTGCTGCTGGAGGGCGACTTCGGCGACTGCTGGGTGGAGGGCGAGCTGTCCGGGGTCTCGCGGCCCGCCTCGGGCCACGTCTACTTCACCCTCAAGGATGAGCGCGCCCAGCTGCGCTGCGCGCTGTTCCGCAACCGCTCTAGGTTCATCGCCGCGCCGCTCAACAACGGCGACCGGGTCAAGCTGCGCGGCAAGGTGTCGCTGTTCGAACCGCGCGGCGACTTTCAGATGATCGTCGATGCCGTGCAGGCGGCCGGCGCCGGCGACCTGCTCGCCGCCCTGGAGCGCCTCAAGCATCAGCTCGCCGCCGAGGGCGTGTTCGCCAACGCCCGCGCCCTGCCCTTCCCGCCGCGCCGGCTGCTGGTGATGACCTCGCCCAGCGGCGCGGCGATCCGCGACGTGCTGGCGGTCCTGCGGGCACGCTGGCCGCTGGTGGAGGTCGATATCGTGCCGGTGCCGGTGCAGGGCCGCGAGGCGGCGCCGGCGATGATCCGCGCCCTGGCGCTGCTCAACCGCCAGAGCCAGCCCGGCGGGAGCTTCGATCCGGCGTGCGATGCGCTGCTGATCACCCGCGGCGGCGGCAGCCTCGAGGACCTGTGGGCGTTCAACGACGAACACCTGGCGCGGGCGATCTTCCACTCGCGGCTGCCGGTGATGTCGGCGGTGGGCCACGAGGTCGACAGCGGCCTCAGCGACTTCGCCGCCGACGCCCGCGCCCCGACCCCTTCCGCCGCCGCCGAGATGCTGGTACCCGACCAGGCCGACCTGCGCCGGCGGCTGAGCCTCGCCGGCCAACGGCTGGCACAGGCCCAGCAGGTGCGCCTGCAGCGCGAGGCTCAGCGCCTCGACCATCTGCGTGCGCGGCTGCGCCACCCCGGCGAGCGCCTCGCCCAGCAGCGCCAGCACCTGGCCCAGTTGGACGCACGCCTGCAGCGCGCCATGCGCGCGCGCCTCGACCACGGCCGCCAGCGCCAGCAGCACCTGCAGGCGCGGCTCAACGGCATCGACCCGGCCGGCCTGCTGCGCCAGGCCGAGCTGCGCAAGCGCCAGGCCAGCGAGCGGCTGTTCGCCGCCATGCCCCGCCAGCTGGAGCGCCAGCGCAGCCGCCTCGAGGCCCTGGCCCGCGAGCTGCAGGCGGTCAGCCCGCTGGCGGTGCTGGGCCGCGGCTATGCCATCGTGGAGGACGAACAGGGGCAGGTGGTGCGGCGCGCTGCCGACGCCCAGCCCGGCCAGGCGCTCACCACCCGGCTCGGCGAGGGTCGCCTTGCGGTCGAGGTCACGCGGCGCCTGGAGGAGTAGCTAGCCGTTGCTGACCAGCTCGGCGGCGCCCGGCTTGAAGCTGCTGGGCTCTAGCTCGTGGCGATTGAGCAGCTTGTAGAAATCTGTGCGGTTGCGCCCGGCGATGCGCGCCGCCTGGGTGACGTTGCCTTCGGTGATCTTGAGCACCTTGATCAGGTAGCTGCGCTCGAAGCTGGCGCGCGCCTCGTTGAACGACGGCAGCGCGTTCTCCTCGGCGGCCAGCGCCTGGGAGACCAGCGCCTCGGGAATCATCGGCGAGCTGGTCAGCGCCACGCACTGCTCCACCACGTTGACCAACTGACGCACGTTGCCGGGCCAGGCACACGAGGCCAGCAGGTTGAGCGCCTCCGGCGAGAAGCCCTTGACGAACGGCTTGTGGCGCTCGGCGGCCTGGGCCACTAGGTGCTTGGCCAGCAGCGGCACGTCCTCGGCGCGCTCCTTGAGCGCCGGCAGCTTGAGGTTGACCACGTTGAGGCGATAGTAGAGATCCTCGCGGAAGTCGCCCTCGCGCATGGCGCGGTCTAGGTCGCGGTGGGTCGCCGAGATGATGCGCACGTCGATGGGCACCGAGGTGGTCGACCCCAGCGGGCGAATCTGACGCTCCTGGATGGCGCGCAGCAGCTTGACCTGCAGGGTCAGCGGCATGTCGCCGATCTCGTCGAGGAACAGGGTGCCGCCGTCGGCGGCCTGGAACAGGCCCTGGTGCTGGTTCACCGCGCCGGTGAAGGCGCCCTTGGCGTGGCCGAACAGCTCGCTCTCGAGCAGCTGCTCGGGCAGTGCGCCGCAGTTGATGGCGACGAACGGCTTGTCGGCCCGGGTGCTGGCGTGGTGAATGGCGTTGGCCATCAGCTCCTTGCCCGACCCCGAGGGGCCGGTGACCAGCACGCTGACGTCGGCACCGGCCACCATCCGCGCCTGCTCGAGGATGCGTTCCATCTGCGGGCTGCGGGTGATGATCGCCGCGCGCCAGGCGTTGTCGCCGTCGACCGCCGGCCCCGGGGTCTGCGACAGCGCCTCGTCGATGGCGGCAAACAGCTCCTCGCGGTCCACCGGCTTGGTCAGGAAGCTGAACACCCCCTGGCGGGTGGCGCTCACCGCATCGGGGATCGAGCCGTGGGCGGTAAGGATGATCACCGGCAGGCCGGGAGCCTGGCGCTGGATCTCATGAAACAGCGCCAGACCGTCCATTTCGTCCATGCGCAGGTCTGATAGCACCAGGTCGGGCCGCGATTCACCCAGCCGGTCGAGGGCCTGGCGGCCGCTTTCAGCGGTGGTGACACGAAAGCCGCGGCTCTCCAGGCGCAGGCCCAGCAGCTTCAGCAGGCTCGCATCGTCATCCACCAGCAGGATATGGGCGCCTTGCGGTCGGGCTGCTTGTTTCACGATTCACTCCCTCGTCTCGTCGGTATTGCAGGTCTCAGGGCGCGTATTGGCGCAGGTTGATGCTCTGCTCGATATCGGTCAGCGCCTCGAGCTTCTCGGTTAGCGATTCGTTGGCCTCAGCCAGGCTGCGCCGCTCGTTTTCGCTGCGCTGCAGCCGGTTGGACAAGGCACGCCGCCCTTCCACTTCGTTGAGCCAGTAGCGCAGCAGCGGCTGCAGGTCGCTGGGCGCGGCATGCAGGTCCTCCTCCAGCAGCGCGGCGGCCTGGTCCCACTGCCGCTCGCTGCCCCAGGCCAGCACCACCGCACGCTGCAGGTGCTGCTCTGGGGTGCTGCCCTCAAGTTGCTCGAGTTGCTCATCCCGCCACTCGCGGTCGGCGCGCTGCGAGGCCAGGCCGTAGGCGACCCAGGCCTCTACCAGGCAGGCGCTTTCGACCAGGGTCGGAATCGGCTCATCGCACTGGGTGGGCAGCTCCGGCTCAGGCTCCACCTCGCTCTGCTGCATGGCAGGAAACGCTTCACATCCCACCAGCAGCATCGCCGTGGCGAGTGACAGCAGTGTTCGATAGTTCATGGTTCAGTCGTTCCTTGCGTGTACGCTCACTGCCTCTGAGGGCAGTCTCAAGGTCGCGTTGTTGGTCTCTTGCCCGCTGGCGTCGGCATCTGCCCAGGGCAGCACCAGGCGGAAACACACCGGCAGCTGGCTATCGTCGACCAGCATCAGTTCACCGTACTGGGCGCGGGCGCAATCGGCGGCCACCGACAGGCCAATGCCGGACCCCTTAAGCGGGCCCTTGCGGCGCGCCCGGCCCTGGTAGAAGGCCTCGAACAGCCGCGGGCGGTCCTCCTCGGCGATCGGCTCACCGCTGTTGGCCACCTCGACGAACAGCCGTTCGCCGCGGGTCCAGGCGCGGATCGCCACTATCCCGCCGTCTTCGCCGTAGGCAATGGCATTGGACAACAAATTATCGAGAATACGCCCGGTGGCAATGCGATCCGCCTGCCAATCGAGGGGCTTGTCGAACCACTCGACGCGCATCTCCTTGTGCTCGAGGGCCAGCTGATGCTTGGCGAGCAGCTCCTTGACCACGGTGGCCAGGTCGAAACGCACGATCTTGGCGCCCTTGTCGTGCTGCAGCAGGTTGTAGTCGAGCAGCTGCTCGATCAGGGTCTGCAGCTCCTTGCCGCTGCTGTCTATCAGTTCGAGGATCTCCAACTGGCGTGGGGTGATCTCGCCGGCCACGCCGTCGCTGAGCAGCGCAGTGCCCTCGCGCACGCTGGCCAGCGGGGTCTTGAGTTCGTGGGACATATGGCGCAGGAACTGCTGTTTCTGGGCCTCCAGCTCGCTGAGCCGCGATGACAGCCAGTCGAGCCGGTCGCCGAGGCTGACCAGCTCGGCCGGACCCTGGATGGTCTTGGCCGGCGCCGCCGTGCCGCTGTCGCCAAGCCCCAGGATGCGCCGCTCGAGCTGACGGATGGGGCGGATGATCAGCCAGGTGAAGAGCAGCATCAGCAGCAGGCTTGCCGAGACCAGCGCCGCGGTCTGCAGCCACAGCTGGGTCTGCACGCTGCTGGCCTGCTCGCGAATGGTGTCGATGCGCGCGTCGATATGGCGGTTGGTGGCGCGGCGAACCGCCTCGGTGTTGGCGGCGAAGGGCACGAAGGCGAACAGCTCGTCGCGGAACTCTTCGATGGGCAGCTCGGGCATGCTGCGCAGCAGGCTGAGCTGATCGACCAGCGCCAGCATGTTGGGGTCGTCGGGCAGCAGCCGGCGGTGCTGGGCGAGCAGGTCGCCGAACTCATCGACGCGCTCGAGGTAGATCTCCATCAAGCCTTCCTGCTCGATCACCGCGTACTGCCGCGCACTGCGCTCCATCTCCAGCGCCAGGCTGGAGAGCTCGCGGGCACGCCGCGTCTCTTCCACCGCCTGGCGGGCGCTGACGTCGGCCAGGCGGGTGAGCTCGGAGAGTGCCTGCCCGGCCTGAAACATCAGCACGCCTAGCGGCAGCATCACCACGATGAAGGCTAGCAGCACCAGCTGCAGCAGCGAGCGGGGGCGCCAGCGGCGCGAGACCTGAGTGGTCATGACCAATGTTCTATGTAAAAGGAAAAGAGGCGGCGTCATGGCTGTTCCACACAGGATAACAGATTTGTCGTTATTGCCGGCGGGCAAAAAAAGAGGGCCGGCAGAGCCGGCCCAAGGTACGCAGGGAACTGAAGGGGTAGAGATTGAGATGTATTAGCCGCCTGGCCGGTTAATGCATCGTCGCACTCTGGGGACCCGAAGGTCCGGAAGCCTTGCGTCGACATCCTCATGCCAGGATCCGCCGCCGCATTTGAGTGGCACGCCACTCGGCTTCATTCCTTATCATGCCGCTCATCGCGTCATGATCCTGAATTCGATCCCCCGTGGGGGATGAGGCATCCATGCCTGGGCGTCCTTGCCCTTACGGTGCCACTCCTTGCCTAGTAGGCGGCACCCCGTCTCATCGCAACCTAAGTCACACATCGCGTGGAGCAGACGCTGACCGTTCCAGTCGAGCAAGTGGCACAGGGTGGTGATCCTTGCCCTGCTGGTCCGGTCCGGGAAGCGGATCGAGCCGTATTGATCCGTTTCCCTTGCTCGCCCTATACATTGCGACGAGCGTGCCAAAAACCGTGATGTTCTTTTAAAATCAAATAGTTAAAATTACACAAAATGTGCCAACCCGAAGCGAAGCGCGAAAAACCGCCAGATCGCGGCAATTTACCGCAATTTATGTCGCCATTCGGCAACATCAATATGCGAATAATTAGATATTATTTTTGAATCAATGACTTACATGGTTGCCATCTAGCGACACGGCGGCCCGACCAACCTGCCGCTTTTCGGCGACAGGTCGGCCCGGGCGGCTAACCCAGCGGCTTTAGCAGGATCTTGGACTTGCGCGCGTGGTTGTAGGCATCGCGCTTGAGATGGGGCAGCTCGCTGAGCTCGGCCAGGCGGAAGCCGTGCTCGAAGAACCAGTGGGTGGTGTGGGTGGTCAGCGCGAACAGCGACGTCAGGCCCTGGCGCCGGGCGCGGCGCTCGGTCTCGGCCAGCAGCAGTCCGCCGCGGGCCCCGCGCCGGTAGTCGTCGTGCACCGCCACGCAGGCCAGCTCGCCCATGCCCGCGTCGCGGAAGGCGTGCAACGCCGCGCAGCCGATGATCATGCCGTCGCGCTCGATCACCAGGTAGTCGTCGATCTCGTGTTCGAGGCGCTCGCGTGAGCGGGCGACCAGCATGCCGCGCCGCTCGAGGGGCTCGAGCAGCTCGAGCAGGCCGGCGATGTCGCCCAGCTGGGCGGCGCGCAGCTGCTCGTAGCGGTGCTGGGTGATCATGGTGCCGACGCCGTCGCGGGTGAACAGCTCGCCGAGCAGCGCGTCGTGGTCGTGCCACGACAGCAGGTGGGTGCGCGCCACGCCGAAGCGCGCCGCGCCGCAGGCAGCCGCCAGGTGGCGGTCGAGCTCGCTACCCGGTGCCGAACGGTGGCGCAGCGGCTCCGCTTCGCCGGGGGTCAGCTGGCGCTGCAGGGCGCCGCTCTCGTCGTGCAGGCCATCGGCCTCGCCGAGCAGGATCAGCTTGTCGGCCTTGAGCGCCACCGCGGCCTGCTGGGCAACCTCCGAAGCGTCGAGGTCGAAGACCTCGCCGGTGCTCGAGAAGCCCAGCGGCGGCAGCAGCACCAGCGAGCCCTGCTCGAGCAGCGCCTGGACCGCCGCGGCGCGGACCCGGCGCACCTCACCGCTGTGGTCGTAGTCGACGCCCTCGCGCACGCCCAGCGGCTTGGCCATCACCAGGTTGCCGGACACCGCGGTCAGCTCGACGCCGTGCAGCGGGGTGTTGGGCAGCCCCAGCGAGAGGCGCGCCTCGAGCCACAGCCGCTGCTCGGCGGCGACCCGCTCGACGCAGGCCATGATGGCGCCATCGGCGATCCAGCGGCCGTCGTGGCGGGTAGGCGTGATGCCCGCCGCCTCCAGCGCAGCATTCACCTGGGGGCGAATCCCGAACACCACCACCAGCCGCACCCCCAGGGTGTGCAGCAGCGCCAGATCCTGGATCAACTGCTCGCCGCGGCCCTGGGCCATCGCCTCGCCTTCGATCAGGATCACGAAGGTTCGCCCGCGGTGCGCATTGATATACGGCGAGGAGTTACGGAACCAGTCGACGAAGGGAAAGCGAGTGTTCAAGGGCCGCGCTCCGGCAGCAGGAGAATGGAAAGGGGCGAGGCTCGATGATAGCAGAGCAACCAAAAGCGCGGCACTACCGCCGGGGAGGCGGCGGCCCGCAGCGGGTGCGGGCCGTCGGTGGGGACCTGGCCGGGGCGCTAGCGCCTAGCCGAAGATCCCCTTGAACATGAAGAAGAACATGATCGCCAGGCCGGCCCCGGCCGGCAGGGTGATCAGCCACGACATCACGATGGTGCCGATCACCCGCAGGTTGAGGGCCGCCATGCCACGCGCCAGGCCAACGCCCAGGATCGCCCCGACCAGGGTGTGGGTGGTGGAGATCGGCAGCCCGGTGCCCGAGGCCAGTACCACGGTGGTGGCTGCGGCCAGGGTCGCGGCAAAGCCGCGGCTGGGGGTCAGCTCGGTGATCCCGGTACCCACGGTGGCGATCACCTTGTGACCGTAGGTGACCAGGCCGAAGACGATGCCGCCGCCGCCCAGGATCAATACCCACCAGGGCACCAGGGCGGCGCTGTCGATGACGCCGTCGCTCTGTACCACGCTGATCACCGCGGCCAGCGGCCCGACCGCGTTGGCGACATCATTGGAGCCGTGGGCGAAGGCCATGGCACAGGCGGTGAAGATCATCAGCACGCCGAACACCCGCTCCACCCCGGCATAGCCGAAGTGGTCGTCGGCGGGCGGACGGGTGGGATTGGCGCTGCGCTCGAGCACAATCCCCAGCAGCATGATGACCAGGCCGAACAGGATCGCCAGCAGCAGGCTCTGGCCGAAGCTGAGGTCGAGGCCGACGTGGGTCAGGCCCTTGGTCAGGGTGACCATGGCGACCACGAAACCGACCAGGAATACGAACATCGGCACATAGCGCTTGGCCGCGGCGAACGGGTCCTTGGCCTCGAAGATCAGGTACTGCACGGTCTTGAACAGCATGAAGGCGATGCTGCCGGCCAGCAGCGGCGACACCACCCAGCTCGAGGCGATGGTGCCGACCCGGCCCCAGGCCACCGCCTCCACCCCCAGCCCCACCGCGCCGAAGCCGACGATGGCACCGACGATGGAGTGGGTGGTGGAGACCGGCCAGCCCCGCGCCGAGGCGACCATCAGCCAGATCGCCGCGGCCAGCAGCGCCGAGAGCATGCCGTAGACCAGCAGCTCGGGATTGCCGTCGAGCAGGTCGGGATCGATCATCCCGCCGCGAATGGTCGAGGTGACCTCGCCGCCGGCCAGCCAGGCGCCGAGGAACTCGAAGATCACGGCGATGATGATCGCCTGCTTGATGGTGATCGCCTTGGAGCCCACCGAGGTGCCCATGGCATTGGCGACATCGTTGGCACCCACGCCCCAGGCCATGAAGAAGCCGAAGGCACACGCCAGCAGGATGAAGATTTCGCCGTGTTGCGCAATGATCGACATAGGGTCGGGTCCTATGTAGGTGTCGGGTCAGGACGAGGCGACGTGCAAGGCCTCAGCGGGCGGTGAGGATCTGCAGGCGGCTGCCGACGCGCTCGGCGCGGTCGGAGAGTTCGCCTATCCAGTCGATGATCTTGTAGAGGAAAATCACGTCTACCGGCGGCAGCTCGCTCTCCAGCTCGAACAGCAGGCGGCGAATCGCCACCTGCTGGTCATCGGTCTGGTGCTCGAGCTCGTGCAGATCGCGGATCAGGTTCTGCATCACCTCGGTGACGTTGCGCCCGAACCCCGACTCGAGCAGCTCCTTGAGCTCCTCCAGCGCCTTGCGTGCCTGGGCCACCGAGGCCACCGAGGTCACCAGGTAGTCGCGCATCGGCTGGGCCAGCGGCTGCGGCATGGTCATGCAGCGCCCCAGCATGATGCCGGTGATGTCGCGGGCCTTGTTGGCGATCTTGTCCTGGACACTGATCAGGTCGAGCAGGTCGGAGCGCGATACCGGCAGGAACATGGTGTTGGGCAGGTTGAGGCGCAGCTCGGTCTTGAGTTCGTCGGCCTGGTGCTCGAGGTCGGTGATCGCCTCACGGTGGCGAGCGGCGGCGTCCCAGTCGCCGGCGAGCGCGGCGTCGTAGAACGGCAGCAGCTGGTCGGCACACTCATTGACCTTGACGATATGCGCCAGCAGCGGCTGGAATGGCGAACGACCGAACATCGCCGAGAACGGATTGGTGGTTACCATAGAGCGGTTTGCGCAGTTGGGAATGGCGGCGACAGTATAGAGACTGCCACCCTTAGCGTCATGAAAATTTCATCTTACTGTCATCTCATCCGCGCCAAGGGGCGCCTTAGCTCATGAGCCAGGAAATCGAACTCAAGCTCGCCGTGGAGCACGGCGACCTCGCCGCCCTGCCCGACCATCCGCTGCTGGCCAGCGGGGCCGAAGGCCCGCGCCGCTTGAGCAACACCTACTTCGACACCCCCGACGGCGCCCTCGAGAAGGCCCGGGTGGCGCTGCGCATTCGCCAGGTTGGCGGGCGCTACCTGCAGACGCTCAAGACCAGCGGTGCCGGCAGCGGCGGGCTCTCCCAGCGCGGCGAGTGGGAGTGGCAAATCGACGGCCCGGCGCTGGATCTGCCCGGGCTCGCCGCCCTGGCGCCCATGCGCGATGTGGATCACGCCACCCTCGATACCCTGGCACCGCGCTTTCGCACCGACTTCCAGCGCCTCACCTGGCAGCTCGAGCACCACGGCAGCCGCATCGAGCTGGCCGTGGACCAGGGCGAGATCGTCGCCGACGGACGGCAGGTCGAGATCCGCGAGCTGGAGCTCGAGCTCAAGGCCGGCGAGATCGCCACGCTGTGGCAGCTGGCGGCCTTGCTTGCCGAGCGGGTCGCGCTACGCCCCTCCCAGGCCAGCAAGGCCGCCCGGGGGGCATCGCTGGGCGCCAGTGAGTGGACGCTGCCTGAAGACGACACCACGCCGCGGGCCTGCTTCGACCGCGCCATGGCCGCCCTCGACGCCTTCCGCGATAGCCGCCGGCCAGCGTTTCTCGAGGCCGCCCACGCGGCGCTGGCCGGGGTTGCCGCCAGCGCCGATGATCGCGACACTCAGGGCCTGGCCCGGCGCACCGCCGAGGGCCTCGATGCAAGCGGCCGCCTCGATCTCGCCGGCGGCCAGGCGGCGCTGGCCCTGGCGCAGCGGCTCGCCGACTGACGGATCGGGAGGATCCCATGCACCCCACCCTCAAGCCCGCCGGCGAAGGCCTGCGCACCCGGCTGTTTCAGGTCATCTTCGAGTCGGACACGCCACTGGCCAAGGGCTTCGATATCGCGCTGATCGTTGCCATCCTGACCAGCGTGCTGATCGTCATGCTCGACAGCGTCGAGCACCTGAACGCCGCCTACGGAGGGCTGTTCTACTGGATGGAGTGGGGCTTTACCCTGGCCTTTACCGTGGAACTGCTGCTGCGCATCTACTGCCTGGAGCGCCCCCACCACTACCTCAAGAGCTTCTACGGCGTGGTCGACCTGCTGGCGATCCTGCCCACCTGGCTGCTGCTGGTGGTACCGGGCACCCAGTCGCTGGTGATGATCCGCCTGCTGCGCGCGCTGCGCATCTTCCGCGTGCTGCGGCTGATGCAGTTCGTCGGAGAGGGGCGGCTGTTGGTCGAGTCGCTCAAGAACAGCTGGCACCAGATCATGCTGTTCCTGTTCGCGGTGCTGATGATGGTGACGCTGTTTTCCTCGCTGATGTACGTCATCGAGTCGCGTGAGGCGGGCTTTACCAGCATCCCGATGTCGATCTACTGGGGCATCGTCACCCTGACCACGGTGGGCTACGGCGATATCGTCCCGGTGACGCCGCTCGGCCAGGCGATCTCGACCATGGTCATGCTGCTCGGCTACTCAATCATCGCGGTACCCACCGGGGTCTTCTCCGCCGAGGTGATTCGCTCGATCCGCGCCGACCGCTACTCCGACGAGGCCTGCCCGGGCTGCGGCCACGACCGCCACGAGAAACGCGCCCGCTACTGCCTGCGCTGCGGCACCTGGCTCGACGAAGAGACCCCCGATCCCAACGCCGAGCAGGAACACAACGACGACGCCCCCTCCACCGATCCGGCGTGAGGGGGCGCCAGGCGCGTCATTGGCCCTGCCGGCTAGCCCGGCAGGTCAATGCGTTCACTGTGTCTCGAAGGGCGCATCCCACTCTTCGAGCTCTGCCTCTTCCCAGGTGCCGTAGGTCGCATTGGGGAATACGATCCAGTCGACACCGAAACGCTCGGCGTGTGCTTCGACCCGCTCATGCTGCTCGTCGAGGGGCACGTCGCTGACGAAGTCCTCGGAGAAGTCATGCAGGGTATCGCCCAGCTGCATCACCAGGGTGTAGTTCTCGTCGACGACGTCGCGACGCTCCTGCTTGGGGGGACCCAGCAGCAGCAGCGTGTCATCGGAGACCTGCGGCAGGCCCAGTGCTTCGAGGGTGGCCAGGGAGTCTTGCTTGTTCTCCTCGTAGCGATCCGAGACGTAGTAGATCGCCACCCCCTGCTCATCGGCAAACTCCAGGAAGTCCATGGCACCAGGAATCAACCGCGGCGTGCCCTCTCGCTCCCAGTGCAGCCAGGTATCCCAGACGGTGTAGTCGTGACATAGGTTCATGTCACGCACCAGCAGCTCGGTGTTGTCGATGACCGTCTCATCGAGATCGGTGATGATCGCCAGGTTGGCATCATCACCGTGCTCGGCAATCTGCTGCTCGAGACGCAGGGTCGCCAGTGTGAAGCCCTGGCGCTGCAGCGCGGCGATTTCGGCAGACTGTTGCTGATAGCGCAGGCCCATCTTGTAGGCTTGCTGAGCGCATAGCGTCGGCTCACTGGCAGTTGACGGCTCCTCGGCGTTCGCCGTCGAAGCCAGTGACAGGCTCGCCAGCCCAATCATCAAGACACTGGGCATGGTGCGGAATCCAATATGCATCGCCATGAAAACTCTCCTTGAGTGATCGAAGTCACCCGCCGTTATGATTACATCACGTTATGGATGGCGGGCTTTTTCATTGTGATTTATTTTCTTTGAACATTCAATATAGATTAAAAACACACCAGAGCCCCCTCGGCTACCCACTCGCAGCCCAGTCGATGACGGGAGGCACGGACCCAATAGCAGCGCCGCCCTTCACAGGGCGGCGCGGGGCATCGTTCGAGCGAGGGTCGGACTAGACTTGGAAGGGTGCCGGGTCGCCGCGCCCTTCGCGCACGATCACCGGCGGCAGGTCGCGCAGGTCGACTACCGTGGTCGGCTCCAGGTGGCAGGCGCCGCCATCGATGATCAGGTCGAGGTGGGCGCCGAAGCGCTCGCGAATCTCCTCGGGATCGGTCATCGGCAGCTCCTCGCCGACCGGGATCAGCGTCACGCTCATCAGCGGTTCACCCAGCGCCTTGAGCAGCGCGAGGGTGATGCGGTGGTCCGGCACGCGTACGCCGATCGAGCGACGCTTGGGGTGCAGCAGTAGCCGCGGCACCTCCGAGGTGGCATTGAGGATGAAGGTATAGGGTCCCGGGGTATGCGTCTTGAGCAGGCGGAACACGGCGTTGTCGACCTTGGCATAGGTGCCAATCTCGGACAGGTCCGAGCACACCAGGGTGAAGTTGTGCTTGTCGTCCAGCGAGCGCAGCCACTTGATCTTCTCGATCGCCTTCTTGTCACCCAGGTGGCAACCCAGGGCATAGCCGGAGTCGGTAGGATAGGCGACCACCCCGCCCTGGCGAATGATCGTAAGAGCCTGGTCGATCAGGCGCTTCTGGGGGTTGTCGGGATGCAGCTGGAAGAACTGGGTCATGGCATGACTCCTTGTCGCGTTTGTTTCAGCGTAATCGGCCGGCGGGAGAAAGGCGATCTAGGCGGCGGCGAAGGCGGCCAGCGCCGGATGCATCCACACAGGCCTCACCGCGCTGCGCGGCGCAGGGCTCATGCTGCCCGGCGCCAGCGCGCCACCGGGAAAGTGAAAATCGCTGCCCAGCGAGGCGTATAGCCCGCGCTCGTCGAGCTGGCGGGCCAGATCGCGGGTGGCGTCGGCATTCTGGTAGCCGCTGATCAGCTCGGCGGCCTCGCCGCCGGCAGCGGTGAAGTCGTCGAGCAGCAGGCCTCGCTTGCGCCGGGTAGTGCCGTAGCGCAGCGGATGGGCCAGCACGGCCACGCCGCCGGCATCGCGGATCCACTCCACCGCGGTGGGGATGAACGGCCAGTGGGCCTTTACATCGCCGGGCTTGCCGCTGCCCAGATGCTTCTTGAAGGCGGTCTTGATGTCCGGCGTAAGGCCGGCGGCCACCAGCGCCCGGGCAAAGTCGGGGCGTCCCAGCGGTCGCGGGCTGCCGGCCTGCTCGCGGGCGCGGGCCAGGGCATCGGCGAGCCCCAGCTTCTCGAGGCGCCGGGCGATCTCTTCGGCGCGCGCCTCGCGGGCCTCGGCCTGGGCAACGAGCCCGGCCTCGAGACTGCCGCGTACGCCCTGGGGCAGCAGCGCCACCACGTGGATGTTCATGCCGCGCCACTGGGTCGAGAGCTCGGCGGCGGGCAGCACGCGCAGGCCCAGCGCCAGAGCGGCTTGCTGCGCCTCGGCGACGCCGGCGACGGTGTCGTGGTCGGTCAGCGCCAGGCGCGTCAGGCCGCGGGCGTGGCACAGCGCCATCAGCTCGGCGGGCGGCAGCGCGCCGTCCGACGCGGTGGAGTGCATATGCAGATCGATGCCGCCGACGCCTTCCAGGGCAGCCGGCAGTGGCGCGAGTGAGGTCATTGGCATGACGCCGACTGGCGTCTTTGTCAGAATAGGAGCCCCATGGTGCGCGCCGCGCGCCAGAGGGTCAATCACTACTCAAGGAAGCCCTGAGATGCTCTATGCGATCATCAGTGAAGACGTGAAGAACAGCCTGGAACGGCGTATGGCGGCTCGTCCCGACCATCTCGCCCGTATCGAGAAGCTGCGCGACGAGGGCCGCCTGATCCTCGCCGGGCCACATCCGGCGGTGGACAGCGACAATCCTGGCGATGCCGGCTTCAGCGGCAGCCTGGTGGTGGCCGAGTTCGACGACCTGAGCGCCGCCCAGTCCTGGGCCGACGCCGACCCCTACGTGATCGCCGGGGTCTACGCCAAGGTCACGGTCAAGCCGTTCAAGAAAGTCCTGCCTTAACGACGACACGCCAAGGAAACGCTGAACAAATCGCCGAGCGAGATGAAGCACAAGGCGCCCGGAGCACAGGAACCGGAGCCTATGGGGTATAGGTGAGGATTCCGAGCACCGCGCAACGCAGTGATTCGCTCGTGTAGGCATTTGTGCAGTGTTTCCTTAAGTTTTCCACAGCCGGACTATACACACTGTCTGTGGAAAACCCTGTTAGTAGCCCGCGGACGCCTTTTGGCAGGCGCCATGAGATGCCGCCCGGCGCAGGTTGCTCAATTTTTGACCACTCTCCACCGCTCGGAGTCCGCCGGTGACCGACCGCCCCCGCGACAGCCTCGCCGCCCTCGAAAGCGCCCGCCTCGACTGGCAGCGCGACGACGGCGACCTGGATACGCCCCATTCGCTGACCTTCGGCGACGTCTACTTCTCGCGCCAGGACGGCCGCGCCGAGACCGAGCACGTGTTCATCGACGGCAACGACCTGCCACGCCGTTTCCGCGAGTGGCGCGACCCACGGCCTTTCGTGATCGGCGAAACCGGCTGCGGCACCGGGCTCAACCTGCTCTGCGCCTGGGCCTGTTTTGACCGCCACGCGCCCCCCGAGGCGCGCCTGCATCTGGTCTCTACCGAGAAGTACCCGCTGACCCGCGCCGACCTGAGCCGCGCGCTGGCCGTCTGGCCCGAGCTCGCCGAGGCCGCCGCCCGCCTGGTGGCCCAGTGGCCCGAGCCGGTAGCCGGCGTGCACCGCCTGTGGCTCGCCCCGCGGGTGACGCTGGACCTGCACTTCGGCGACAGCGCCGAGTGCCTGGCGGCCCTCGACGGCCGCGTCGATGCCTGGTTCCTCGACGGCTTCGCGCCGTCGAAGAATCCGCAGATGTGGCAGCCGGCGCTGTTCGAGGCCATGGCCAGTCACAGCCGCCCCGGCGCCACCTTCGCCACCTTCACCTGCGCCGGGGTAGTCAAGCGCGGCTTGAAGGCCGCCGGCTTCGCCTGGCGCAAGGTGCCGGGATTCGGCCGCAAGCGCGAGATGCTGGCCGGCGAGATCGCCACGCCCGCCGACGACGACGCGCGCCGCGCAACGCCCTGGTTTACCCCGCCGGCGCCGCGTCCGGCGAGCCATGTGGCGGTGATCGGCGCCGGGTTGGCCGGTGCCAGCGTGGCCCACGCCCTGGCCAGGCGCGGCGTGAGGGTCACCCTGCTCGACCGCGAGGCACCCGGTGCCGGCGCCTCGGGCAACGCCCAGGGGGCGCTGTATATCAAGCTGGCGGTGGCGCCCAACGCGCATAGCCGGGTCTACCTGGCCGGGCTGCTGCACAGTCGCCGCTGGCTCGAGGCGCTCGACCCCGAGGGCGCCCTGTGGCAGGCCAGCGGCGTGCTGCAGCTGGCCAACGACGCCCGCGAGGCCGAGCGCCAGGGGCGCTTTCTGGCCCAGTACGGGCTGCCAGAAACGGTGGTGGCTGGCGTGGGCGGCGCCGCGCTGGCCGAGCGCGGCGGGCTGCCGGCCGCGCTGTTCGCTGCCGAGCGGGCGCTGGATTACCCCGCCGCCGGCTGGGTACGGCCCCAGGCGCTGTGCCAGCGCCTCGCCGCTACCCCAGGGGTGAGCTTCCAGCATGGCGAGGTCGAGGCAGTAACACCGCAGGCCGACGGCTGGCGCCTGGCGCTGACCGACGGCGCCTCGCTCGACGCCGACCAGGTGGTGATCGCCACCGCCCAGCTGGCCAACCGCTTCGCCCAGACCGCGAGCCTGCCGCTGCAGCCGATCCGCGGCCAGGTCAGCCAGGTGGCACTGCCGCCGCAGGCCCCTGCGCCGAGCCGCGTGATCTGCGCCGGCGGCTATGTGCCGCCGCCCTGCGACGGCCGACTGACCTTCGGCGCCACCTTCGCGCCCCATGACCAGGGCGACGAACTGCGCGAGACAGACCACGCCGCCAACCTGGCCGAGCTCGAGCGCACCCTGCCCGGCTACCTCGAGGCGCTAGGCACCGCCGGCGTCGACCTCGACCCGGCGCGCATGGACGGGCGCGCCGCGGTGCGCGCAGCAAGCCCCGACAAGCTTCCCTACGCCGGGCCAGTGCCCGACGCCGAGGCTTGGCAGCACGACTACGCCGCCCTGGCAAAGGATGCCAAGCGCGTTCCCGCCACGCCGGGCGCGCATCATGGCGGGCTATGGATCAGCGCCGCCCACGGCTCGCGGGGGCTGGCCAGCGCGCCGCTGTGCGCCGAGCTGATCGCCTCGAGAATCTGCGACGAGCCGCTGCCGCTACCCGCGGCACTGGCCGACCAGCTCCACCCGGGGCGGCGGCTGATCCGCGAGTTGATCCGTCTCACTCACCGCTGAGAGTCCGCAGCGCCTGGGGGTCGCGGCAGCGGTAGCTGAACGCCGGGCGCCCCACCTGGCCGTAGTGGAAGGACTCCTCGAGCACCTCCCTTTCGGCCAGGTGCTTGAGGTATTTACGCAGCGAGACCCGCGACATGCCGGTCATCGGCGCCAGCTCCTCGGTGGCGAAGGCGGCGTCGCCGAGGCTCAGGATCGCCTGGGCGACCTGCGCCAGGGTCGGCGCGGTCAGCCCCTTGGGCAAGCCATCCGGGCGGCGCGGTGCCGGCGGCGTGGGCTGGAACAGGCGGTCGAGATCGCGCTGCTCGACCTGCGCCGGGAGCTGCTGCAGCGAACGGCGATTGGCGATGCAGGCCCCCACCGCAGCGCGGAAGCGCTCGAATTCGAAGGGTTTGATCAGAAAGTCGCGCACGCCGAGCTGGCGCGCGCTGCGTACGGTTTCGAGCTCGGAGGCGGCGGTGATCAGGATCACGTCCACATCGCGGCCCTGGCGCTGCAGCTGGCGGACGATCTCCAGCCCGCTGCGCTCGCGCAGATAGACATCCAGCAGCAGCAGGTCCACCGGCTGCTGCTCGAGCACCTCCAGGGCGGTGGGCACGTCGAGACACTGCGCCGCCAGGGTGACGTCGTCCAGCCGGTTGAGATACTCGAGGTTGAGGCGCATGACCATCGGGTCGTCCTCGACGATCAGCACCCGGATAGGCTCACTCATGCCGGTGTCTCCTGCAGCGGTAGGCTGGCTTCGGCCAGGGTGCCCTGGCCGGGGTGGCTATACAGCGACAGCGTGCCGCCGTGGGCCTCGAGGCGCGCCTTGACCAGCGCCAAGCCGAGTCCGCGCGCCTCGCCCTTGGTCGAGACACCGCGGCGGAATACCCTGGGCAGCAGCGTCGGCGCGATGCCCGGCCCGCTATCCTGCACTTCGATCGTCAGCAGCTCCTCGTCCGCCGCCAGCAGCAGCGAAACCTCACGCTGCTCGGCGTCGACCAGCGCCTCGAAGGCGTTCTCCAGCAGATTGCCGATCACCGTGACCAGGGTGTGGCTCAGCGCCGTGTCGCGAAACACCGGGATCTCGCCGTCCGCCTCGATGCGCAGGCGGATGCCACGCTCCTGGGCCTCGCTGCGCTTGCCAAGCAGGAAGCCGGCCAGCACCGGGTCGCGCAGGCGCTCATCCGGTAGCGGCGCCACCAGCGGGCCACCGGCGAGTTCACGCAGGTAGCGGCGCAGCGCCGCGAGATCGCCCAGCTGGGCCAGCCCGGTGATCACGTGCAGGGTGTTCTTGACCTCATGGGTCGAGGCGCGCAGCGCTTCGGCGTAGCGGCGCACGCCGGTCAGCTGCTCGGCCAGGCGGTCCACCTCACCCTTGTCGCGCAGGGTCGCCACGGCGCCGATCAGGCGCTGGCGATGATAGATCGGCAGCCGATTGACGATCAACGCCTGGCCATGCAGGGCCACCTCGCGATCCAGCACCGGCTGGCCAGCGGACAGCACCTCCTGCAGTGCCCCGGGAGGCAGATAGTCGGCCAGGGCGGTGCCCGGTTGTGGCGCGGCCAGCCCGGCACGCTGGAGCAGCTGCAGCGCCGCCGCATTGGCCAGGGTGATGCGCCCCTGCGGGTCCACCGCGAGGATTCCCTCATGCACCGATGACAGCAGCGCCTGACGCTCCTCCACCAGCCGCGCGATTTGATGCGGCTCTAGCCCCAGCAGCGTGCGCTTGAGGTAGCGCACCAGGCCGCCCGCCGCGAAGCCGGCCGCCACCACCAGTGCCAGCACCGACAGCAGGATCCGCCGCCGGTGCTCCTCAATGGTCGGCAAGAGCGTCGCCAGGGTAACGCCCACGGCCACGGCGCCGACCACCTCCTGATCGGCGCCGCGCACCGGCGCGAAGCCGCGAATGCTGGTCCCCAGCGTGCCCTCGGCGTGGGAGGCGTAGCGCTCGCCGGTCAGCGCCGGGCCTTCGTCGCCGCCCTGGAAGGGGGCGTCGATCCTGGCCGGCTCGGGATGGGTCAGGCGCCGCGACTGGCGGTCCATGACCACGATGAAGTCGACCCCCAGCGCACGCCGCAGGCCGTCGATCTCCTCCTGGAGTGCCCCGTCGAGACGCCCTGGCCGCTGCAGCGCGTCGCGCACCATGGCCTTGGCAGCCACTACCTCGGCCAGGTCCATGACCCGGGTGGCATGGGCCTGCTCAAGCGCGCTGCGCTGCTGGGCCATGAACAGCCACAGCGCCAGCCCCAGGGTCACCGCGACCATCGCCACCGCGAGTAGCGATATCCACAGGTAGAGGGGTAGCCGGCGCGGCGGCGTGGATGGACTCGACACGGGGGTAAACCTCTCCTGTTGCAGCATCCGCCAATCGCGGGTGGCGTTCGACCTTGGTGGAATTTTCAGTCGCGGGGGGCTGTGCCGTCGATCCCCCGCCCACTTTCAATAGTGTCAAAACACTTTGTTAACTTTGCGAAACTTGGCTGCCGGGGCAGCCGGCTTATGCTCGCTCACCACCCACCCGTTACCCCGAGCAGGAGGAGACGCATGAGCCACGCCAACGACGCGACGACCGAGTTCGTCAATCCCCGGCATAGCCTGCCGCGCATCGCCGGTATGCCATTGACGGCCTTTGGCCTGTTGACCGCCGTGCTGGTGACCGCGATCTACACCGACAACCTGCCCGCCGGGATGATTGGCGGCCTGTTGGTGATGATGGTGTTCGGCGAGCTGCTCGGCTTTATCGGCGACCGCCTGCCCGTCGTGCGCAGCTACCTCGGCGGCGGCGCCATCCTGGCGATCTTCGGCGCCGCCGCGCTAATGTATTTTCCGGTACTGCCGGCCGCCGTCGGCGAGAACATTACCGCCTTCATGCAGGGCGGCGACTTCCTCAACTTCTATATTGCCGCACTGATCACCGGCAGCATCCTGGGCATGGATTCCAGCTCGCTGGTCAAGATCGGCACGCGCTATTTCGTGCCGATCATCGGCGCCGTGCTGGGCGCTGCACTGCTGGCAGGCCTGATCGGCAGCCTGGTCGGGTTCACCATCGCCGATGCGGTGCTGGTGATTACCCTGCCGATCCTCGGCGGCGGCATGGGCGCCGGCGCGGTGCCGATGAGCCAGATCTACGAGCAGATGCTCGGCCAGCCGGCCAGCTACTACATCTCGCTGCTGGTCCCGGCGCTGGCGCTGGGCAACGTCTTCGCCATCGTCTTCGCCAGCCTGCTGGCCAAGCTCGGCGAGCGCTATCCGTCGCTGTCCGGCGATGGCCAGATCATGCCGGGGGTCAAGATAGAGGAGCGCCAGCAGACCCTCGACCTGGCCAGCATGGGCATCGGCGTGATGATCGCCCTGGGCTTCTATATCGGCGGCCAGGTCCTCGCCGACCTGATCCCACTGCACCCCTACGCGTTGATGATCATCGTCGTGGCGCTGTTCAAGATCCTCGGCCTGGTGCCCCAGTCACTGGCCGATGCCGCCACCCAGTGGTACGGCTTCGTGGCGCGCAACTGGACCTTCGCGCTGCTGTTCGGCATCGGCGTGGCCTATACCGATCTGGGCACCGTGATCGAGGCGCTGACCCCCGCCTATGTGATGATCGTCTTCGCCGTGGTCGCCGGCGCGGCCCTCGGCGCCGGCCTGCTGGGCAAGCTGGTTGGTTTCTATCCCATCGAGTCGGCGATTACCGCCGGGCTGTGCATGGCCAACATGGGCGGTACCGGTGACGTGGCGGTGCTCTCCGCGGCGCGGCGCATGCGCCTGATGCCCTTCGCCCAGATCTCGTCGCGGCTGGGTGGCGCGCTGATCCTGCTGATGTCGGGCCTGGGTTTGCCGCTGCTGTTCAACTAGGCGCTGCGAGAGCACCCCGCCTGCTTCAGGCCCTGCCGTAACGGCAGGGCCTGTTTTTTTGCTGGTCGCTCAGTCTTCTTCGTCGTCGGCCAGGTCACGCCCAAAGCTGCGCCACTGGGCCAGGGTCATCACCTCGGTGCTCTCAGTCTGCAGGTCGTGGACGATCAGCAGCTCGCCGCGGCCCAGCTGCTGCTTGAGCTGGGCCGTCCAGCCACGCATGCCGTCTCCGGAGGTGTCGGTGGTGTCGTAGCCCTGGCGGGTCACGAAGGCCTCGAGCAGGGCGTCGAGGGTTTCGCCGGGTAGCATGGCGTGGGGGACTTCCACGAAACGTCCGCTCATGGTGCTGGCTCCTCGTCGGCCTGATCCTCGTCTGGTTGATAAGCACCGCCGGCCTCCCAGCGCGCCAGCCGGGTCAGGAATTCGGCCTCGTCGATCACCGTCACCCCAAGTTCCTCGGCCTTAGCCAGCTTGCTGCCGGCGCCTGGCCCCGCCACCGCGCAGGCGGTCTTCTTGGAGACGCTGCCGGCGACCTTGGCGCCCAGCGCCTGGAGCCGCGCCTTGCCCTCGTCGCGGGTCAGGTTCTCGAGGGTGCCGGTGAGCACCCAGGTTTCGCCGACCAGCGGCTGGGGCCGCTCGCCGATCTCCTGCTCCTCCCAGGCGAGGCCGCAGCCGAGCAGGTCGTCGATGATCTCGCGGTTGTGCGGCTCGCGGAAGAAGCCATGGACGTGGGCGGCAACGATCGGGCCGACGTCGTTGACCGCTTCGAGATCCTGCTGCTCGGCGTCCATCAGCGCCTGCAGGGTGCCGAAGTGGCTGGCCAGGTTGCCGGCGGTGGCCTCGCCCACCTCGCGGATGCCCAGCGCGTAGATGAAGCGGGCAAGCGTGGTCGCCTTGGCGCGCTGCAGCGCCGCCACCAGGTTCTCGGAGGACTTCTGGCCCATCCGCGGCAGCTCGGCGAGATGCTCGGCGTCGAGCCGGAACAGGTCGGCGGGCGTCTTGACCCAGTCGCGCTCGATCAACTGGTCGATCAGCTTCTCGCCCAGGCCGTCGATATCCAGCGCACGCCGCGAGGCGAAGTGCTTGAGCGCCTCCTTGCGCTGGGCGGCGCAGTAGAGGCCGCCACTGCAGCGCGCCGCAACCTCGCCCTCGACCCGCTCGATGGCCGAGTCGCACACCGGGCAGCGCTCGGGAAACACGATGTCGCGGGCATCCGCCGGGCGCTGTTCGTCGAGCACCCGCACCACCTGGGGGATCACGTCGCCGGCGCGGCGGATGCTCACGGTATCGCCGATCATGACGCCCAGCCGGGCGATCTCGTCGGCGTTGTGCAGGGTGGCGTTGGAGACCGTGACCCCGGCCACGCTGACCGGCTCGAGACGCGCCACCGGGGTGATGGCGCCGGTGCGGCCGACCTGGAACTCGACGTCGTTGAGACGCGTGGTCTGCTCCTGGGCGGGAAACTTGTAGGCCACCGCCCAGCGCGGTGCGCGGGCAACGAAGCCCAGCTCGCGCTGCAGGCGCAGGTCGTCGACCTTGATCACCACGCCGTCGATATCGTAGCCCAGCGCGTCGCGGCGCTCGCCGAGGCGGCGGCAGTAGTCGATCAGCCCCTGGCTGCCGGTGACGGTGGTCAGTTCGCGGCTGGTGCGGAAACCGAGAGTGCCAAGGCGCGCCATCAGCGCGCTGTGGGTGGCATCGCCCAGGTCCGGCTCGATCCGCGCCACCTGGTAGGCGGTGAACTCCAGCGGCCGGGTGCGGGTAATCGCTGGGTCGAGCTGGCGCAGGCTGCCGGCGGCGGCATTGCGCGGATTGGCAAAGACCTTGCCGCCCTCTTCGCGGGCCTTGTGGTTGAGCGCCTCGAAGCGCTCATGGCTCATGATCACCTCGCCGCGCACTTCGAGCAGTTCCGGGTGGCCATCGCCGCGCAGCTTGAGCGGCACCGAGCGCATGGTGCGCAGGTTGGAGGTAATGCCCTCGCCGGTGCGACCGTCGCCGCGGGTGGCGCCGAAGGCCAGTACGCCGTGCTCGTAGACCAGCGACACCGCGGCACCGTCGAGCTTGGGTTCGCAGCAGAAGGTCAGCTCCTCGCCATCGCGTTCGAGGCGCTCGCCGACGCGCTTGACGAAGGCGCGCAGCTCGTCGTCGTCGAAGGCGTTGTCCAGCGACAGCATGGGCACCGCATGCTGGATCTCGGGAAAGCCGTCGGCCGGCGCGGCGCCGACCCGCTGGGTAGGCGAATCCGCCGTTACCTGGTCGGGGTAGTCATCCTCGAGTTCCTGGAGGCGACGCAGCTTGCGATCGTAGTCGGCATCGGTAAGGCGTGGTTCATCGAGCACATAGTAGCGATGGTTGGCGTCATCGAGTTCGGCACGCAGGCGAGCGATCTCGTCGAGGATCAGGGGATCGGGCTGGGTCATTGAATCAGAGGTCTCGGTGCAGAGCGTGGGCCTCGAAGCGCGAGGCCGAATCATTGCCGCCTAGCTTACCAAAGCAACAACCCCCGGTGGGAGTTACCGGGGGTTGTTGGCAGGCCTATCACTATTAATAACGCTGCTCGGACTGATCCGTCGACAGGCCTACGAGGAGGCGCTAGTTGGCCTGGTAGCGATGCAGGCGGTGGCGGCGCTCGAACTCCTGGACCCGCTGGCGGGCGAACTCGACGGTCTGGGCGGTCATTACACTGCGGTTCTCGTCCTTCAGCTCGCCACCGAGGTGACGCACGATGACCATGGCGGTCTCGACCATCGCCTCGAAGGCGGCGGCGGTGTCCACCGCCCCGGGCAGCGGCATCAGCAGCGTCACCCCAGGGGTGCGGAACTCGTCCATGGAATCGAGTGGGAAGGTGCCGGGCTTGACCACGTTGACCATCGAGAACTGCAGTTCGCTTTCGCTGTCCTCGGTCTCGAAGCGGTTGAATATGCCCATGTCGCTGCTGTAGCGCAGGCCGCATGCCAGCATCAGGTCGAGTAGCGCCGAGCCGCTGAAGCCCTCCTCCTGGCGCGACATGACGCTGATGACGATGACTTCCTCGGCGTGGCTCAGGGTATCGCGGGCGTGCTCGACGTTGATGTCGTGACGCAGCGCCTTCTCTACCACTGGATGCGAGGCGACCTGCGGCTCGCGTTCGGCGGCGGGACGCGACTCGTAGGCTGAGTCGTCCACCGGGCGCTGCACCCTGGCGGCGGCGGCTTCGTCGAAGCTCGGCTCGGCGTAGCGGCTGTCGACATGATGCAAGCGACTCGGTGCGAACAGCGGATCGTCCTGGTCCTGGGCGCTGATTGCCTGGGCGTCGCGCGCCTGCTGCTCGCGAAGCTCGGCCTGGCGGGCGGCTTCCTGCTCGCGCTCGGCGGCCAGCTTGGCCGCCTTCTCGGCCTCGGCCTGCTTGCGACGGCTGGCTTCGCGGGCCTGCTTCTCGGCCTTGAGCCGCGCTTTCTCGAGCTTGTCCTTCTTGCGCTGCTCCTTGCGAGCAGCAAGGGATTGCTTCATCGAGGAGCCGAAACGCTGCATGGAGGCGCCGACCTGGGTCGAGCGCTCCTTGAACGAGTCGGTCATGCCCTCGAGATCGACCAGCCGATAGCGCTCGGCGTCATGATGCTCGTCATGATCATCGGGATCTGCAGCCAGCGGCTCGGTGGCGGCCTGGGGTGTCTCGTCGGCATCCAGCGCCGAGAGCGTCGGCTCGGTACGCGTCGGCTCCTCGGCCCGCGGAGCTTCAGCCCGGGCTGCCTCGGGCATTTCACTGACGGCCGGCTCAGGTGTTTCGCTGACGGCAGGCGCCGGCGCTGCGTCAGACGCAGCTTGCGGCTGGCTCGCACGAGGCGCAGCGTCGGCTGGCGGTTCGGCATGCAGGCGCTCGTCGGCGTCGACCCTAGGTGTCGGTTCGGCGCGGGCCGCTGTCGCGCTAGGGGCTGCAGCAGCAGGCGTGGCCGCTTCCTGCGGGGAAGCGGCGGCCGTCGCGGGTACGCTGTCAGGCGTCCGAGGCGTCGAGGCGTGACCAGGCTCGGCGGCCTGGCGCGGTGGCGCCGCGCCGCCGGAAGCAGAGGCGCTGCTCGCGTCACGCGTCTTGTCTCGCCACCCTTTGTCTCGCCACTCCGACAGTACCCGCGAAGCGCCGGGATGATCCTGGCGCTTCAGCTTGGGCTTGGCCGCAACCTGCTCCGATGCGGCGGGGCGAATCACCCGGGCGCCGCCGTTGGGCAGCTCCCAATTGATCTCGGCCTGTTTGGCCTCGTCGTCGAGGTCCATGTCTACCCGATTGGTACCGCTGGATCGTGTATCGACCCGGTCCAATCTGGGCACGCGACGCTGACGCTGAAGACGACGCACACCGTCAATGACGATGATGGTCACCAGGGCCAGCCCCAGGATGATCAGCCACTCTCTTAGTTCCATGGGTCATCTTGCCTGTTTGCTAAGGCGCCATGCCTGATAAGTTGTTCGTCACCAGCATAGCGCGATTACCAAAAAAAGGGCCACTTTTTTTGAATGTCAAACTTGTCTATCACGCTTGGTGAATGATAAATCGCCAAGCAGTGGCGCCTCGTGCAAATGCCCTGCGTCTATCCTTGACCTTCATCATGTATCTTCCTTGTTAACGTGTTTGCTGTTGTGGTGCAAGCGCTTCAGGCTTCTGCCAGCTCCGCGGCTTCCTCGACACCCACGGAAACCAGCCGCGATACGCCTGGCTCCTGCATGGTCACCCCCATCAAGCGTTCGGCGGCCTCCATGGCGATCTTGTTGTGGGTGATATATATGAACTGTACTGTCTCTGACATCTCTTTTACCAGCGCTGCATAACGCCCGACATTGGCATCGTCGAGTGGCGCATCGACTTCATCAAGCATGCAGAAGGGTGCCGGATTGAGTTGGAAGATGGCAAATACCAGTGACAACGCGGTGAGGGCTTTTTCTCCCCCCGACAGCAAATGAATGGTGCTGTTCTTCTTCCCCGGCGGCCTGGCCATGATTGCCACCCCGGTCTCGAGCAAATCCTCGCCGGTGAGCGTCAACCATGCGGTGCCACCGCCGAAGACCTTGGGAAAAAGCGTCTGTAGACCGGCGTCGACCTGGTCGAAGGTCTGCTTGAAGCGGGTGCGGGTCTCCTGGTCGATCTTGCGAATCGCCCGATCCAGGGTCTCCAGCGCCTCGTTGAGCTCGGCCTGCTGGGCCTCGAGGTAGTCGCGCCGCTCGGCCTGCTGGTCGTACTCCTCGATGGCGGCGAGGTTGATCGCCCCCAGCCGGCGAACCTTCTCGCCAAGGTCCTCGAGATGCGCCTGCCAGGCCGATTCGGTGGCCTCGGGGTCGAGCCCCTCGGTCAGCGCCGCGGCGTCGTGACCCAGCTCGCCGAGCTGCTCGTCCTGGGCATCGGCCTTGAGCTTGAGGGCCTGGACCTGCAGCCTCGCCTCCTGCAGGCGCTCGCGCACGCCTTCCAGGTTGCGCTCGTGGTTCTGGCGCTCGAGCTCGTCATTGCGCAGCCGCTCGCTGAGTTCGGCGGCCTGGTCGCGGCAGGCGTTGAGCGCCTGCTCGTGGCGCTCGCGCTGCTCGAACAGCTCCTCGAGACGCTCGCGCTCGATGTCCTCGGGCTCGTGCAGGGCCTCGCGGCTGGCAGCGAGCTCGGCGCACTTCTCCTCGAGCCGGGTACGACTCTCCGCGCTGCGGTCACGCTGCTGGACCAGGCCGGCGCGCTCGGTGGTCAGGCGCTGCAGGTCGAGGGCCAGCTGCTGGCGGCGCTCGCTGAGCGGACGCTGGCGCACCCGTAGCGCCTGCAGCGCCTCGCCGGCGTCGCGGCGCTCACGCTCGAGCTGCTCGCGGGTGGCGCCACTGGCTTCGAGCCGCGTCATGGCCTGCTGCCAGGTCTCACGGGCCTCTTCGAGCTCCAGCAGGCGAGCCGCATGGCGCTCCGCCAGGTCGGCCAGCTCGGCATCGAGCTCGCGGCTGCGGCCGTCTAGATGCTCGAGCCGCGTGGCGAAATTGGCTTCTTCGAGGGCCAGCTGCTGGCGGCGACGCTGCAGCTCGGCCTCCGGCTGCCGGCAGGCTTCCAGCGCCGCCTCGGCCTCGCGACTGGCCTCGCGGCTGGCCTCCACGCCAGCGTCGAGCTCGGCGAGCTGGGCGTTGAGTTCCTCAAGGGTGGCGGCGATCTCGTCGCGCCGGCGGCGGCTGACGAGCAGGCTGTCGGCGTGCTGCTGGCCGGCGCGGCGCCGCGCCCAACCATGCCCGAGCCACAGGCCGTCGCGGCTGATCAGGCTCTGCCCCGGGGCCAGCTCGGCGCGCCGCTGCCAGGCCTCGCTGGCCGACTCGACGGTGAGGATAGTGGCCAGCAGCGGCTGGCAGGCACCGGCGCCGCTGACTTCAGCGGCCAGACTGCCGGCGGGCGGCGCGGTGGCGCCGCAATTGGCGTCGAGCAGCACCAGTTCGCCACCGTCGAGGCCGTCGAGTGCCGGCGCGGCGTCGGGCAGGTCGACCAGCCGCGCGCTGAGCCAGGGCGCCAGCACCCAGGACACCGCGTCCTCCCAGCCGGCGGCGACCTCGAGCCGCTCGCCGAGCTGCTGCGCCTCGCCCAGGCCGTGGTCGTCGAGGTGCTGGGTCAGCGCCGCATCGCTATCGACCAGTGCCGCCTCGATCAGCGCATCCAGCGAGGCCATTTCGCCCTGGCGCTGGCTGCGCTGCTGGCGCAGCGTTTCACGCCGTGCTTCGTCCTGCTCGAGACGCTGGCGGGCCGCGTCACGCCGCGCCAGCTGGGTGTCGCGCTGCTCGGCCAGCGCCTGCTGTTCGAGCTCCAGCTCGGCGAGCTGCTCGGCGAGCATGTCACGCTGTTCGCGCAGCTCGCCGGCGTCGGGCAGCTCGCCGCGCTGCTGCTGGCGGCGCTGGCGCTCCTGGGTCAGCGACTCCAGGCCGCGCTCGAGGCTGGCGATGCGCTCCTGGGCGCGCTCGGCGTCACGGCTGGCATCGCGATGGCCATCGTTGAAGGCTTCCCAGCGTTCGCTGGTCTGCTGCTGGCGCTGCTCGGCCTCGTCCAGCGCCGCTTCGAGTTCTTCGAGCTGTTCGGCAAGCGTCTCCTGTTGCGGCCCCAGCTCGGCGATCTGTTCGTCGAGCTCGGCCAGGCGCAGGCCGTCGGCCTCGCCGAGCCGGTCGAGCTCGGCCAGCTGCTGGCGGGCATCCTCCAGGTCGCGGGCCAGCTGCTGGTCGCGGCTGCGGGCGTGCTCAAGCTGCTGCTCGAGGCGGGCGATGGCGGCGGTGGTTTCGTAGAAGCGCGCCTGGCAGGCCTCCAGCTGCTCGCTGAGGCCGTCGTGCTCGAGACGCGCTTCCTCGAGGCGCGTCTCGCACTGGCGGGCACCGAGCAGCTCGCGCTCCACGGCGGTCTCCAGGTCGCGCACCCGCGTCTCCTGCTCGCCCTGCTCGGCGCGCAGCGCACGGCCGCGCAGCAGCGCCAGCTCGCCCTTGAGACGGTGCTCCTGCTGCTTGAGGGACTGGTAACGCTTGGCCGCCTCGGCCTGGCGCTTGAGGCGCTCGAGCTGCTTGTCGAGCTCGTCGCGGATGTCCTCGAGGCGCTCCAGGTTCTCCTGGGTGCGGCGCATGCGGTTCTCGGTCTCGCGGCGCCGCTCCTTGTACTTGGAGATTCCTGCGGCTTCTTCGAGGGTGGCGCGCAGGTCGTCGGGGCGCGCCTCGATCAGCCGCGAGATCATGCCCTGGCCGATGATGGCGTAGGAGCGCGGCCCCAGGCCGGTGCCCATGAACAGGTCGGCGATATCGCGGCGCCGGCACTTCTGGCCGTTGAAGAAGTAGCTCGACTGGGCGTCGCGGGTTACCACCCGCTTGACGGCGATTTCGGCGTACTGGGCGTACATGCCGCCCATGCTGCCGTCGCGGTTGTCGAAGAGCAGTTCGATGGAGGCCTGGCCCACCGGCTTGCGCCCGGTGGAGCCGTTGAAGATGACGTCGGTCATCGACTCGCCGCGCAGGGTCTTGGCCGAGGATTCGCCCATCACCCAGCGCACCGCGTCGATGACGTTGGACTTGCCGCAGCCGTTGGGCCCGACGATGGCGGTCATGTTGCCATCGAAGGGTACCGTCACCGGATCGACGAAGGACTTGAAGCCGACCAGCTTGATCGAGGTGAGGCGCATGGCGGCGGTCGGCCTCCGTTATTCGAAGACGCGGTCGATGACCACCGACACGGCATCGCCGTCGGTGGCACCAACGGGTACCGCATCATGGTCACCGAACAGGTCGCCGGGCTGCGGGGTGGCCTGGCCGCTGGGCGAGACGCGCACCATCAGCCGCGCCTGGTTGACCTGGGAGATGCGCCCCTGGTCGCTCATGGCGTTGGCGTCGCTGAGCGTCACCGTGGCCGGCAGCTCGCCGGCCAGCAGCTGGGCCACCGCCAGCGGCGGGCCCTCGCCGTCGGGGTCGTGGGCGACCACGAACACCGTGGCCTCGTCGTCGACCCGATCGCGCAGCGCCGCGTCGAGGCTGACCTCGACGCGCACCCCGGGGCCTTCGGCGACGCCCGCCTCGATCTCGTCCTGGGCTAGGCCCAGGCGCTCCTGGGCGGCGGCGATACCCTCGCGCAGCGCGGCGGCGGAGCCGGGGTCGTCGTAGCCGGCAATGGCGCGGCGCCAGTGGCCGATGGCGTCTTCGTAGCGGCCCTCGTCGAAGGCGTTGATGCCCAGCATGCCGAGCACAGTGGGCTGGCGCGGGTCGAGCTCGAGGGTCTCGTCGACCAGCGCGCGGATCTCGTCGTTCATCTGGCGCTGGGCAACGAAGTACTGCAGCTGTGCCTTCTGCGCCAGCAGCGAGGGCTCACGCCCCTCCATCTCGATCAGGCGTTCGATGGCATCCAGCGCCTGGGTGGGACGGTTGGCATCGCGATACAGCGGAAACAGCGAGTACCAGACGTTGACGTTACCCGGCTGGCGCGCGGCCTCCTCTTCCAGGCGCTCGATCATCATCTCGCGGGACCCTTGGGGGTGCTCGCGAACCTCCTGCTGGGCGGCGTACAGGGCCAGGTCGCCCTCGGCGCCCTCGCGCTGGTACCACACCACGCTGGCCACCACCACCAGCACCAGCAGCACCGGCACCACGATACGCCCGTCGGCAGCGGCCTTGAGCGGCGCGCGCTTGAGGTTCTCGGTGTCCTCGAGCAGGCTGCGCTCGAGGTCGAGGCGATCCTCTTCGAAGCGCGCCTGGTCGATATCACCGCGTTCCAGCGCCGCTTCCAGCGAGGCCAGGCGACGCCGGTAGATCGCCACGTTCTGCTCGGCGGTGCGGTCGTTGCTCTCGAACTCGTGCTGGGCATCGTGCAGCCGACGAGCCCCGCGTAGCGGCGCGATCAACAGCCAGGCAGCAGGCAACAGCAGCAGGGCAAAGACGGCCCAGAGTAACGTCATGATGTCCTCTCGCGGTTGATCAGTTCATCCAGGCGCGCGCGCTCCTCGGCGGACAGGGCCTGCGCCGAGGCGTTGCGCCGCCGCCGCACGATCACTACCACCAGCACGCCACCCAGCACCACCAGCGTGCCGGGCAGCCCCCACAGCAGCAGGGTGCGCCCCTCGAGACGCGGGTTGTAGAGCACGTAGTCGCCGAAGCGCGTGGTCATGTGATCGAGGATCTCGATGTCGGCGCGGCCGTCCTGCAGCATCACGTAGACCTGCTCGCGCATGTCGCCGGAGATCGGCGCGTCGGAGTCGTCGATGGCCTGGTTCTCGCACAGCGGGCAGCGCAGCGAGGCGGTCAAGCTCTTGTAGCGCTGCTCCATGACCGGATCGTCGAACTCGCGTATCTCGATGCCCCCCGCCCAGCTCAGGCCGGCGATCAGGGAGAGTATAAGCACCAGTGTGGCGTGTCGGATCACTGCCATTTTTCCACCTCCGGCAGGATATGGTCGCGGACGTCGCTGGGATCGATGTACCCGGTGTGGTGGTAGCGGATCACCCCGTCGCGGTCGACCAGGAAGGTCTCCGGGGCGCCGTAGACACCGAGATCGAAGCCCAACGTGCCGTCAGGATCGAAGATATTGACCTCGAAGGGGTTGCCGAACTCCTCGAGGAAGCCGAGCCCCTTGTCGCGGGTGTCACGGTAGTTGACCCCCACCAGCCGTACACCGCGGTCGGCGAGGTCGAGCAGCTGCGGCATCTCCTGCTTGCAAGCCGGGCACCACTCGCCCCACACGTTGACCAGGGTCACCTCGCCGTTGAACAGCGACGGGTCGACGCGCCGCTCGGGGTCTTCGAGGGTGACCATGTCGAAGGCCGGGAACTCGCGGGCCAGCAGCGCCGAGTCGCGGTGGAAGGGGTCCAGCGACAGGCCGCGATACAGGAACACCCCAAGCACCAGGAAGATCAGCAGCGGCAGCAGCAGGATCAGGCGGCGGTTCATGCGTGCGCCTCCTGGGCCGCCGTGCCAGCCTCGCGGGGCGCCTCGACAGTGCGCCGACGGCGATAGCGGCGGTCGGCGATGGCCAGGATGCCGCCGGCACCCATCAGCAGCGCGCCGAGCCACAGCCAGCGCACGAACGGCTTGTACTGGATACGCATCGCCCAGTCATCGCCGTCGAGCTCTTCGCCCATCGCCACGTAGAGATCGCGGAAGAAGCCGGGCCGCAGTGCGACCTGGGTCATCGGCATACCGCGGGCGATGTAGAGGCGCTTCTCGGGGCGCATCTCGAAGCTACGCTCGCTGCCCACGCGGCTGACCTCGATGGTCGCGGTGTCGGCCAGGAAATTGGGGCCGCGGCGTGCCTGCAGGTTGGTCATGGTGAACTCGTAGCCGGCCACTTGGACGGTATCGCCTGGCCCCATGCGTACGCTGCGCTCGACGTTGTAGTGCGAGACCACCGCCACGCCGACGATGGTCACCGCCACCCCAAGGTGGCCGAGCTGCATCCCCCAGTAGGCCAGCGACAGCTTCTTGAGTCCGGCGCCGAACGAGCTGGCGTGGCGGGTCTTGTCGTAGAGGTCGCGGAACATCGGCAGCACGATCCACAGCGCGGTGATCAGGCCGATCGCCACCCACAGGTTCCACTGGTCGGCGAAGATCAGCGGCAGCGTGGCGCCAAGCACCAGCGCCGCTACCCCGGCCAGGGCCACGCGGCGCCCAAGGTCGCGGGCCGACATGCTCTTCCAGCGCGCCCCCGGGCCGAGGCCCATGAACACGCACATCAGCACCGTCAGCGGCACGAACAGGGCGTTGAAGTAGGGCGGGCCGACACTGATCTTGCCGAAGCCCAGGGCATCGAGCAGCAGCGGGTAGACGGTGCCCAGCAGCACGGTGACGGTCACGATCACCAGCATGATGTTGTTGACCAGCAGCAGGGCGTCACGCGAGACCCAGTTGAAGCCCACGGTGTGGCGCACCCGCGGCGCGCGCAGCGCGAAGATCAGCAGCGACAGCCCCACCGTGACGGTGAGCAGCATCAGGATGAAGAAGCCGCGCGAGGGATCGTTGGCGAAGGCGTGCACCGAGGTCAGCACCCCGGAGCGCACCAGGAAGGTGCCGAGCAGCGACAGCGAGAAGGTGAAGATCGCCAGCAGCACCGTCCAGCTCTTGAACGAGCCGCGCTTCTCGGTCACCGCCAGCGAGTGCATCAGCGCGGTGCCGGTGAGCCACGGCAGCAGCGAGGCGTTCTCGACGGGATCCCAGAACCACCAGCCGCCCCAGCCCAGCTCGTAGTAGGCCCACCAGCTGCCCAGCGCGATGCCGACAGTAAGGAAGGCCCAGGCCAGGTTGGTCCAGGGCCGCGCCCAGCGGGTCCAGGCGGCGTCCAGGCGCCCGCCGAGCAGCGCGGCGATGGCGAAGGCGAACACCACCGAGAAGCCCACGTAGCCCATGTAGAGCATCGGCGGGTGGATGATCAGGCCGAAGTCCTGCAGCAGCGGGTTGAGGTCGGCGCCGTCGGACGGCATGTTGGGCAGCAGCCGCTCGAAGGGGTTGGAGGTGGCCAGGATGAACAGCAGGAAGCCCACGCATACCAGGCCCATCACCCCCAGCACCCGCGCCACCATGTCTTCCGGCAGGTCCCTGGAGAAGCGGCTGGCGGCGAAGCCCCAGCCGGCCAGCATCAGGCTCCAGAGCAGCACCGACCCCTCATGGTTGCCCCATACCGCGCTGAACTTGTAGTACCAGGGCAGCATCGAGTTGGAGTTATTGGCAACATTGGCGACGCTGAAGTCGTCGAGCATGTAGCTGGTGGTCAGACAGGCGTAGGCAATCGCCACGAACAGGAACTGGCCGGCGGCCATGGGGCGTGCGAAGGCCATCCACAGCGGGCGCCGGGTGGTGGCCCCGGCCAGCGGCAGAGTGCCCTGGACAATGGCCAGCAGCAGCGCGATCACTAGCGCGAAGTGGCCGATTTCGGGAATCATCTTGATCAGCATGGCGGCTCCGGATCAGTACTGGCTCGCGCCGTTGTCGTCGGCATACTCGCCCTGGGCTTCGAGTCGTTTGCCGACTTCGGCGGCCTTGGCCTGGAAATCGGCCGGTGAGTAACCCGCCTCTTCCAGCGCCTGTGCGACCTCAGGCGGCATATAGTTCTCGTCGTGGCGCGCCAATACCTCATTGGCGCGGATCCAGCCGTCGGGCTGCAGTTCGCCGACCACCACCACGCCCTGCCCCTCACGGAACAAATCGGGCAGGATGCCGTTGAAGTGGACCCGCACGTCGTCGACATAGTCGGTCACGGTGAACTCGACGTCGAGGCTGTCGGCGTTACGCGATACCGAGCCCTCGCGCACCATCCCCCCGGCGCGAATGGTGCGTTCATAGGGGGCGTCGCCGGCGGCGATCTGCACCGGGCTGAAGAACAGGTTGATGTTGCTGCGCAGGGCGAACAGCGTCAGGCCCACGGCGATCGCCGCCAGCGACATCAGTCCGAGGACGATGAAGAGTTTCTGTTTGCGTTTAGGTGTCATCGGCTAGGTTCCTCGCTGGTTCGCTTCCGACACGGCGCTCCCTGCGTTCACGTCGTTGCAGATCACGGATCAATTGGCGGCGTTCGGCCCGCGCATGCACTACCGATCCCAGCAGCAGCAGCGCGGTCACCGCCCAGGCGGACCACACATAGGGGGCGTGGCCGCCCATGGCAAAGAAGTCCTGGAGTGAGGCGAACGCCATCAGTGCTCTCCTCCGGCCAGGTCACGTACCCAGCGTTTGCGCGACTCGCGGCGCAGAATTTCGTTACGCGTGCGCATCAGCGTCAGGGCAATGAAGAAACTATAGAAGCCCAGTACCATCAACAGCAGCGGCGCCCACATATCCATCGGCATCGCCACGCGGCCGGTGACGGTGAAGGTCGCCGGCTGGTGCAGGGTATGCCACCACTCCACCGAATACTTGATGATCGGGATATTGATCACCCCGACCATGGCCAGTACCGAGGCGGCTCGCGAGCCACTATCGCGGCTGGCGAAAGCACCGCGCAGGGCGATCACGCCAAAGTACAGGAACAGCAGGATCAGCATCGAGGTCAGGCGCGCATCCCACATCCACCAGGTACCCCAGGTGGGGACGCCCCACACCGCGCCCGAGAATAGTGCGATAAAGGTCATCGCCGCGCCCAGCGGTGCCATCACCGCGGCAGCCATGTCGGCGATCTTGATCTTCCACACCATGAACACCACCGCCGCCACCGCCATGCTGACGAAGATCGACTGAGCCAGGAATGCCGCCGGCACGTGGACGTAGATGATTCGGAAGCTGTTGCCCTGCTGGTAGTCGGCCGGCGCAAAGGCCAGGCCCCACACGGTACCGACCACAATCAGCAGCGTGGCGGCCGCCCAGAACCAGGGCTGCAGCCGGGCACTGATGGCGTAGAACCACTTGGGAGAACGCAACTTGTTAATAAAGGCCCACATGCCTCTCAACCTCTCAACCGTTGATACTGATACGCAGTGACGCGGCGATGGCCCAGGGCGCCAGCATCAGCGCGCCGGCCAGCAGCGCGCCAAGGATCGCCAGATGCGCGGCCAGCGCATCGCCCAGCAGTGCCGCCTGCACCGCCCCGGTGCCGAAGATCAGCACCGGCACATAGAGCGGCAGCACCAGCAGCGACAGCAGCACGCCGCCGCGGGCCAGGCCCACCGTGAGCGCCGCGCCGATGGCGCCGATCAGGCTCAGGCTGGCGGTGCCCAGCGCCAGCGACAGCGAGAGTATGCCGTAGCTGCCGGCGGGCAGTGCCAGGGTGATGCCCAGCAGCGGCGCCATCAGCGCCAGCGGCAGGCCGGTCAGCAGCCAGTGCACCGCCACCTTGGCCATCACCAGCAGTGCCAGCGGCTGGGGCGACAGCAGCAGCTGCTCGAGGCAGCCGTCCTCGAAGTCGGCGCGAAACAGCGAGTCCAGCGAAAGCAGCGTCGCCAGCAGTGCCGCCACCCACAGCAGCCCGGGGGCCACGATGGCGAGCAGCTCGGCATCCGGCGAGATGCCCAGCGGGAACAGCGTGATCACCAGGGCGAAGAACACCAGCGGGTTCATCACCTCACTGCGCCGCCGCATCAGCAGCATCAGGTCGCGACGCAGGGTTGCCGCTAATGCGACTCCCAGCCCTCCGCGGGGTTCCGTCACCGCCAGGCGTTCAGCGTGCTGCATCGGCGCTGCCTCCTTCGCCCAGGCGTACGCGACGAATATCGCCGAGCGGTGCCAGGTCGTGGTGAGTGGTGAGGATCACGCTGCCTCCACGGGCGGCGTGGGAGAGCAAGCGCCGCTCCAGCGCTGCCACGCCATCCTTGTCGATCGCCGTGAAGGGCTCGTCGAGCACCCACAGCAGGCGCGGAATCAGGATCAACCTGGCCAGCGCCACGCGCCGCTGCTGGCCGGCCGAAAGCTGGGCACAGGGCACGTCCTCGAACCCCACCAGGCCAATCTCCGCCAGCGCCGCCATACGCCCCCGATGGTCGCCCACCTCGCCGGCCAGCGCCTGGTGCCAGCTAAGGTTCTCCAGCGCCGTGAGCGCGCCCTTGATACCCGGGGCGTGCCCCAGGTAGAGCAAGTTGGCGAGAAAGGCATCGCGCGCGGCGTGCATCGGCGCGTCGTCCCAGTAGAGCTCGCCCTGGTAATCGCCAAGCTGGCCCGACAGGATCTTCAGCAGGGTGGTCTTGCCGCTACCGTTGGGGCCTTCGATACGCACGATCTGCCCCGGCCCCACCTCGAGATCCAGGTCGCAAAACAGCAGGCGATCATCACGCTCGCAGGCCAATTGGCGGGCTTGCAGGCGGAGGCTCGAGCCCCCTGTCGCCGCACTCTGCACCGCGGTCTCCCAGCATCGTTTATTGGCTCGGCACTCTACACGGAATGGCCTAGTGCCGCTAGCGCCGGGCGTGCGTCAGCCGGTCGCATCGGGACTTGCCTTGACCTCAATCAAGGCCCCGGCAAGCACCTCAGGACTTGCTACCCGCGCCGCCCTTGCTATGATGCAGAAGTGCTGTAAAAAATAACAGGTATTGGCACCCTGCCCCTGAGGGAGAAAGACCATGCTTCAGTCTGCACCGCACTATTTGCATCGCCTGCCCAATCTGCCCATGGCAGAGGCCTGGCAGGCCCTCGACGACAGCGAACTCGGCGAGCTGGTCGAGGTCCCGCTGCTCGGCAAGGTGGCGGCGGGCATGCCCATCGAGGCCTGCACCGATACCGCCAGCGTCTACGTTCCGACCAGCATGGTGCGCCGTAACACCTACGCCCTGCGGGTGTGCGGCGACTCGATGATCGACTGCAATATCTTCGACGGTGACGTGATCATCATCGAACGCCAGGAGAGCGCCGAGAACGGCGAGACGGCGGTCGTCATGATCAATGACCAGGAGGTCACCCTGAAAAAGCTCTATATCGAGAAGGCCGGGGTGCGCCTGCAGCCCGCCAACGAAAGCATGGCGCCAATCTTCCTCAAGAACGACGACATCAAGGTGCTGGGCATGGTGATGGGCGTGATGCGCCAGCCGACTCAGCTGATGTGATGGGCTATCCGATCCCCGACCTCGAGGAGGGCCTGTGGCACGAGAGTGAGCTGGAGGTGGAGAAGAGTCGCTTCATTGCCTGGCTGTGTCATGCGCCCACCAGCGAGGCCTTCGACTCGCTGCTGGCCGCTGCGCGGACGGCCCATCCCGGCGCCAGCCACCACTGCAGCGCCTTCATTGCAGGTCCACCCGGCGAGCAGCAGGCGATAGGTTTTTCCGACGACGGTGAGCCCGGCGGTACCGCCGGACGGCCGATGTTCCAGGTGCTGGATGGTGCCGGCATCGGCCAGGTGGGCTGCGTGGTAACGCGCTACTTCGGCGGCACCAAGCTGGGCACCGGCGGCCTGGCCCGCGCCTACTCCCAGGCCGTGGCCCAGGGCCTCGAGACGCTGCCTCGCCGCGACTTCACTCCCCGCCGCAGACTCACCCTCGGCCTCGACTTCGCCGGCGAAGCCGAAGCCCGCAGCTGGCTCGCCGAGCGCCAGATTCCGGTTCATGGCGCCGACTACCACGCCAGCGGCGTGACCCTGCAGGTCGGCTGGCCCGCCGCCAAGGAGAGCACTGACTTGGATGAGCTGGCCTCACGGCTCAAGGGGCGGCTCAGCGTCACCGCCTGAGCTATTTGCAGCTGCCCAGGGCCACTTCGTAGGAGCGCTCGATATGGTCCTCGAGCAGCGCTCGCGCCGCCTTGACGTCGCGCTCCAGCGCCAGTTCGACCAGCTCGCCGTGCTGGGCATCGAGAATCTTGCGCACCTCCGGCACGCCCGGCGCCATGCGCCGATAGCGGTCGAACTGGTCGTGCAGCTGATCGATGAAACGCAGCAGCCACACCGAGCCGCAGGGGGCCACCAGGGTGCTGTGGAAGCGCGTGTGCAGCTGCTCCCACTCGTCGACCTTGGTCGGCGATAGGTCCGCTCGCTTGAGGCGGTGCGCCGCGGCCAGCAGCTCCGACTCCCACTCGGCGTCGCCGTTGAGGATCGCCCGCTCGAGGGCCATGCCTTCCAGCTCGCGGCGCATGCCGGCGACGTCATCCAGCTCGCGGCGATCCAGCCGCGGCACCCGAAAGCCGCGCTGATTCTCCTGTACCAGCAGCCCGTAAGCGGCGAGGCGGTTTAGCGCTTCGCGCAGCGGGCTCAAGCCCACCTGATACTGCTCCTTGAGGCCATTGATGGCCACCTTCTCGCCGGCGGCAAAACGGCCATTGACCAGGTCGTGACGCATGGCGTCGAACACCCGGCTGGCGGTGGTAGCACTCTCCTTACGACGTGGAACACCCATGGCATCTCCTGACGGTTACCGGCCGCTTTTACCGGTCGCTTGTCCTGACCGTTTGTCATCGTCCCGCTTGACGCATGTTTTGCCAGCAAACTATATTCTAGTACAGATAATCGATTTTTTGACAACAAGACGATATGGAATGCCATCATTCTACTATAGAAATCCAGAATCCGGCTTGGCGGGAGAGAGCATATGGATAAATCGGTAGCTCGCCCGGCCCCGGCCCGCCAGCGCGACCTGTTCATGGCCTTCCTGCGTATCGGCCTGCTCGGCTTCGGCGGCGGCCCGGCGATGATTCCCCTCGTCCAGCAGGAGGTGGTCAAGCGCCACGCCTGGCTCGATGACGAGGAGTTCAGCGATATCCTGGCCATCGCCAATACCCTGCCCGGCCCCATCGCCACCAAGATGCCCGGCTATATCGGCTACCGCGTCGGCGGCGTGGCCGGCTGCATCAACGCCGTGCTGGCCGTGATCCTGCCCACCATCATCGCCATGATCGCCCTGCTCGGGGTGTTCAGCCGCTATCGCGACGTCGCCTGGATCCAGGGCATGGGCCAGGGCGTGGTGCCGGTGGTGATGGTGATGATGGGCCAACTCGCCTGGGACTTCCTCAACAAGTCGCAGCTGGCGCTGGGCTGGCTGGTCAGCCTGGCCATGGCGGCCGTGGCCGGCGTGCTGATCTACTGGCTGGGCGTGCATCCCGGCTGGGTGATCGGCGGCATCCTGGCGGCGGCGCTGCTGCGCCCGACGTCCAAGCGGGAGGCCACCCCATGATCTACTGGGAGCTGTTCCTGGCCTTCTTCATTCCCAACATCATCGGCTACGGCGGCGGACCGGCGATCATTCCGCTTATCGAGGCCGAAGTGGTCGGCCGCTACGGCTGGATGGGCGCCCAGGAGTTCGCCGAGACCCTGGCGCTGGGCAACGCCCTGCCCAGCCCCATCGCCACCAAGATGGCCGGCTACGTGGGCTACGACGTGGCCGGCGTGGGCGGCGCCATCGTCGCGGTATTCGCCACCGTGGTGCCATCGCTGCTGCTGATGCTTGGCGCCCTGGGGCTGCTCTATCGCCACCGCGAGTCGCCGCGGGTCAAGCGCATGAGCCAGTGGGTGCGCCCGGTGATCGCGCTGATGATGGCCTGGCTGACCTGGAGTTTCTTCAGCGAAGGCATCGACAGCGCCGGGCTGCTCCACACCCTGCTGATCGGCACCGTGGCCGCCGTGGCGCTGCTTCGATTTCGCGCCCATCCGGCCTTCGTGGTCCTTGGCGCACTGGTTTATGGAGGAGTGTTTCTGGGCTGAGACGCCCGCCGCAACGACACAATAACCCGACAACGGGATCACGCGCTCACTCGCCGCCGGCAGGCCCGGCGGATCACAACCACACCACCAAAATATAAAAGGTGTTACCTATGACGCGTTCCAAGCTACGTCTCACCACCGCCATCGCCGCCATCGGCCTGGCCTCGAGCCTGGCCTTTACCGGCACCGCCCAGGCCGACTATCCCGAGCAGGACATCCGGCTGATCATTCCCTATGGGCCGGGCGGCGCCACCGACATCATCTTCCGGCTGATCTCCCAGGAAGCCGAGCAGTACCTGGGCGAGTCGATCGTGCCGGTCAACATGGCCGGCGCCGGCGCCACGCTGGGCTCGCGCAACGTCAAGGATGCCGACCCGGACGGCTATACGCTGCTCGGCAGCCACGACACCATCGCGCTGTCCAAGCTGGCCGGCACCGTCGACTACTCCTTCGACGCCTTCGAGCCGATCGCGCTGCTGACCCAGACCATCAATATCCCCACCGCACACGCCAACCATGAGGTGCAGAGCGCCGACGAGATCGCCGACTACGTGCGCGAGAACCCGGGCCAGGTGCGCTTCAGCATGATCCCCAGCTCCACCGACCACTTCTTCTGGGCGCAGTTCTTCCAGGAAGCCGGCATCGACATGGCCGACGTGCGCCTGGTGGGCTACCCGGACACCGGCGAGCAGGTCTCGGCGCTGCTGGCCGAAGAGATCGACTTCGCCATGTTCAACCTGCCGTCCGGCGGCTCGTTCTTCGAGGAGGGCACCTTCCGCCCGCTGGCCATCGCCCATCCGGAGCGCCTGGAGAGCATGCCCGACGTGCCGACCCTGCGTGAGCTTGGCATCGAGATGGACCACTCCACCAGCCGTGGGATCTTCGCGCCCAAGGGCACGCCGCAGGAGATCCAGGACACCATCGCCGAGGCCTACGGCCAGGCACTGGAGAACGAAGAAGTGCAGAGCCGCATCGAGAACGAGTTCGGCTCGGTAGTGCGCTTCCTGGCCGGCGATGACTACCTCGAGTTCCTCGACGAGAACGAGGCGGCGCTGTCGGCGGCCGCCGAGAACATCGACTTCCAGAACTGAGCGAACTCCCCGCCCCGGCGCGCCGGGGCGGGGAGTGGGAGATATCTCGATGTTGACGCTTACCAAGGACCGCGCCCTGGCGCTGGTCCTGCTACTGATCGTTGCCGTGATGTGGGTCGAGTCGGGCAACATTCGCCCGCCGACGTCCTGGCAGCCCTACGGCTCGGCGCTGTTCCCGCGCATCCTGCTGGTGGTGACAGGCCTGCTGTCGCTGCTGATCCTGGCGCGCTCGCTGATCGCAGGCCCAGGCACCAGCGACGCACCGCGGCGCAGCTTCATCCAGTGGCTGGCCCACAACCGCACGGTCTTCTCGCTGTTCGCACTGTTCGGTCTGTATGCCGCACTGCTGCCGCTAGTCGGCTACATCGTCGCCACCCTGGCCTTCCTGGTGAGTTCCCTCGGACTGCTGCTGGGGATCGATTCCCGCCGCAAGTGGATCATCAATCTCGCCGTCAGCTTCACCCTGGTGCCGCTGGTGTTCGTGATCTTCCGCTACGGCCTCAATGTCTGGCTGCCCTGACGCCTGGGAGTGACATATGGCGGATTTCTTTCTACAGGCCCTTGGCCAGGTCAGCAGCCCCGCGGTACTGGCGCTGATCATCATCGGCGTGCTGTTCGGCATCATCGGCGGCAGCATCCCCGGCTTCACCGTGACCATGGCGATCCTGGTGGTGTTTCCTTTCACCTTCGCCATGGATCCGGTCAGCGGCGTGTCGCTGATGGTCGGGGTGTTCGTGGGCGGCTACTCCGGCGGTATCGTCTCCGGGGTGATGCTGGGCATTCCCGGCACGCCGTCGTCGATCACCACCGTCTACGACGGCTACCCCATGGCCCAGAAGGGCGAGCCCGGCCGTGCCCTGGGTATCGGCGTGGCGGCGTCGTTCATCGGCACCCTGATCAGCGTCGCGGTGCTGGTGTTCTTCGGCCCGCTGATCGCCAGTTTCAGCATGAACTTCCGGCCCTGGGAGATCACCGCGCTGATCGTGTTCGCCCTGACGCTGGTCGCCGGACTCTCCAACGGCGCGCTGCTCAAGGGGCTGTTGGCCGCCGCCCTGGGGCTGCTGATCACCACCGTGGGCTACGACCGCAACAGCAACCTGCGCTTCGACTTCGGCCTGCCGGCGCTGGGCTCGGGCTTCGAGATCCTGCCGGTGATGATCGGCATCTTTGCCTTCTCCCAGCTGATGGGCAACCTCGAGAAGCTGCGCGACGACCAGGGCAAGGTCAAGGGCGTCGACACCAACGTCTCGATTCCCTACCGCCGCATCTTCAAGGACATGGCCGGCCAGAAGCTCAACACCCTGCGCTCGTCGCTGATCGGCAGCCTGGTCGGCGCGCTGCCGGGCACCGGCGGCACCGTGGCCAACTTCATCAGCTACGACCAGGCCAAGAAGTTCTCGCGCCAGCCGGAGACCTTCGGCACCGGCACCCCCAGCGGCATCGTCGCCTCCGAGGCCTCCAACAGCGCAGTGGCCGGCGGCGCCTTCGTGCCGACCCTGGCGCTGGGCATTCCCGGCGACCTGCCGATGGCGATCATGATGGGCGTGCTGATCCTGCACGGCATCACCCCCGGCCCCCTGATGTTCGAGCAGAACCCGGTACTGGTCGGCGCCATCTACGCCAGCCTGCTGATCGGCGCGGTGATCATGGTGCTCTGCCAGCTGCTGCTGGTGCGCTGGTTCGCCAAGATCTCGCTGATCCCCCAGGAAGTCCTGGTGCCGGTGGTGCTGATGCTGTGCGCCATCGGCTCCTATGCGCTGAACAACAACCTGTTCGATATCTGGGTGCTGTTCGTGTTCGGGGTGATCGGCTATCTGCTGTGGAAGGCCGAGGTGCCGCTGACGCCGCTGATCCTCGGCGTGGTGCTGGGCAACAACCTCGAGCGCCAGCTGTTCCGCGCCCTGGAGCTCGACGACAGCTGGCTGACCTTCCTGACCCGGCCTCTATCGGCGCTGTTCCTGGCGCTGGCGGTGGCCTCGGTGATCTTCTCGCTCTATCAGGACCGCAAGATTCAACGCAATCGACAACAGGCCCAGCGCAGCGACGCCGGTGCCGATTAAGGAGCCCCCAATGCAGCACGATGCGCTTTACTACCCCAGCCCCTCGCGGCGTATGGCCAGCTTCGGTACCCGCGGCATGGTCGCCACCTCACAGCCGCTGGCCGCCCAGGTCGGCATGAGCATTCTCCAGCAGGGCGGCAACGCGGTGGATGCCGCCATCGCCAGCGCCGCGGCGCTGACCGTGGTCGAGCCGACCTCCAACGGCCTGGGCAGCGACGTCTTCGCCATCGTCTGGATCAACGGCAAGCTGCACGGCCTCAACGCCAGCGGCCCGGCGCCACAGGCCGCCAGCATCGAGGCCATGAAGGCGCTGGGCCACGATCGCGTGCCCAACCACGGCCTGCTGCCGGTCACCGTGCCCGGCGCGCCGGCGGCCTGGGCGGCGCTCTCCGAGCGCTTCGGCAAGCTGCCCTTCGCCGACCTGCTGGCACCCGCCGTGGCATTGGCAGAAGAGGGCTATGCGGTATCGCCGGTCATTCACCAGATGTGGAACGAGGCTTTCCACAGCTACTCGGCCTACGACGATGCCGCCTTCACGCCGTGGTTCGAGACCTTTGCCCCCGAGGGCCGCGCGCCCCAGCCGGGCGAGCGCTGGTCGTCGCCGGGCCACGCCAGCTCGCTGCGTGCCATCGCCGAGACCAAGGGTCGCGCCTTCTACGAGGGTGAGCTGGCCGACAAGATCGACGCCTTTTTCCGCGAGCACGGCGGACTGCTGCGCAAGGAGGACCTGGCGCGCTTCGAGCCGGAGTGGGTCGATCCGATCAGCGTGCGCTACAAGGGCCACGATATCTGGGAGATTCCGCCCAACGGCAGCGGGCTGATCGTGCTGCAGGCACTGGGCATGCTGGAGCGCATGGGCCCCGAAGGCCGCGACCCGGTGGAGACCCTGCACCGCCGCATCGAGGCCACCAAGCTGGCCTATGTCGACGGTTTCGCACACGTCACCGAGCGCGATGCCATGCGGCCAAGCGTCGAGCAGATGCTCGACGACGGCTATCTCAAGGCGCGCGCCGGGCTGATCGGCGAGCAGGCCGTCGACCCGGTTCACGGCAATCCGCTTAGCGGCGGTACCGTCTACCTGGCCACCGCCGATGGCGACGGCAACATGGTGTCGTTCATCCAGAGCAACTTCAAAGGCTTCGGTTCGGGCATCGTGATCCCCGGTACCGGCATCAGCCTGCAGAATCGCGGCTGGTCGTTCTCGCTGGATCCCGAGCACCCCAACGCCCTGGCCCCGGGCAAGCGCACCTACCACACCATCATCCCCGGCTTCATCACCAAGGATGGCCAGGCGGTGGGGCCGTTCGGCGTGATGGGCGGCTATATGCAGCCCCAGGGCCATGTGCAGGTGATCACCGCCATGCTCGAGGATCATCTCAACCCCCAGGCAGCGCTGGACATGCCGCGCTGGAAGTGGACCCAGGGCAAGACCGTCGAGGTCGAGCCGCACTTCCCCGACCACCTCGCCCAGGCCCTGGCGCGGCGCGGCCACGATATCGTCAAGGTCGCCGACACCATCAGCTTCGGCCGCGGCCAGATCATCCTGCGTGACAACGCCAGCGGCGTACTCAGCGGCGGTACCGAGCCGCGCACCGACGGGGCCGTGCTGCCCTGGTAACCCTGCAGTTCCGGGCCCGGCCACTGCCGGGCCCCTCCTCGACCACAACCGGAGAAGCAAGATGCCGACACCCTATAACCCCAATGTCGCCTCGCGCCATCCCCTCGCCAAGCGCTGGACCCTGGCCGCTACCGCCCTGGCCGGCGTCAGCCTCGCCGTTGGCGGCCTGGCCGCCACCGCCCACGCCGACGACTACCCCGACAGCGCAATCGAGTTCATCGTGCCCTGGGGCCCCGGCGGCGGCAGCGATGTGCTGATGCGCCTGGTCTCCAGCCATATCGAGCCGCACCTCGGCCAGCCGCTGCCGGTCATCAACATGCCCGGCGTCAGCGGCACCACGGGGCTCGCCGACCTCGCCGACCGCGACAACGACGGCTACACCATCGGCCAGGTCCACGACGGCTTCATGGTCTCCCACCACACCGGCCTGACCGAGAACAACTGGGACGACTACGAGCCGATCGCCGCGATCACCGCCTCGCCACAGTACGTGACCGTCAGCGCCGACAGCCCCTGGGAGACCTTCGAGGAGTTCGTCGAGTATGCCCAGGACAACCCCGGTGAGATTCGCTTCGGCGTGACCCTCGGCGGCGTGCCGCACATCCACGGCGCGATGATTGAAGAGGCCGAGGGCCTGTCGTTCCGCTATGTCGGCTTCGAGGGCACCGGCGAACGCATCCGTTCACTGGTCGGCGGGCACATCGACGCGGCGATGGGCGATATCGCCTCCAGCCTGCAGTTCGTCGAGAACGACGACCTGCGCTTCCTGGCCGTCGGCCACACCGAGCGCATGGAGCAGACCCCGGATGTACCGACCTTCGCCGAACTCGGCTACGACAATCTCAACCTGTCGATCCTGCGCGGCCTGATCGCCCCGCTGGGCACCCCCGAGGATCGCATCGAGGTGCTCGCCGCTGCGGTCGAGGCGATGGCCGCGGAAGAGGAGTTCGTGACCCGCGTCAACAACGCCGGCGCCGAGGTGCAGTTCATGGGTACCGACGAGTACCGTGACCACCTCGAAACACTCGATGCCACCATCGAGCGCCTGGCGGGGAACCTGCAGCAATGAGTGGGGCTTCCTCCGACTCCCGGCCGCAAGGCCGGGAACCCGTCCCGCACGGCGAACGCGCCAAGGCGGTAGGGCATATCGTCTTCAACCTGGCACTGCTGGGCATCGCCGCGGTGATGTTCGTCCACGCCGGCGGGCTACCGTCGTCGGCCTGGGAGCCGATCGGCTCGGGCAGCTTCCCGCGTCTGATGCTGGCTATCCTGGCGCTGCTGAACGTCATCGTGATCGTCAAGGAAGTGGCCAAGCTGCGGCATACCGCGGCGCTGCCCAGCGGCAGCGTCGGCGCCTGGCTGTGGCAACACCGCCTGGCGTTCGGCGTGCTGGGGTTGTTCACCCTCTACGCCATTGCCATGCCGCTGGTCGGCTTCCGCTGGGCCACGCTGCCCTTCGTGCTCGCCTGCCAGGTGCTGCTCGGTGCGCGCCGCCCACGCCAGCTGGCGATTGCAGCGGTCATCGCGCTGCTGATGTCGCTGGGCCTCGACGCCCTGTTCCGCCACGTGTTCAGCATCTCCCTGCCGCGCGGCTCGCTGCTGTAGGCCGCGCGGTGCTCAATGCTTCCATTCGCTGACCCAGGAATCCGCACATGATGGAATCCATTCTGGCAGGGGCCGACCAGCTGTTTACCCTGCCCACCATGCTGACCATGCTGGTGGGGGTGGTGGCCGGGGTGATCACCGCGGCCATTCCCGGCTTCACCATCACCATGGCCATCGTGCTGGCACTGCCGCTGACCTTCACCATGCCCGCCCTGCAGGGGGTCGCCACCCTGCTGGCGGTGTATATCGGCGGCTATACCGGCGGCATGATCAGTGCCGCGCTGCTGGGCATTCCCGGCACGCCCTCGGCCTTGGCCACTACCTTCGACGCCTACCCCATGGCGCGCCGCGGCGAGCCCGGCCGGGCACTGGCGATCGGCATCTGGGCATCATTCTTCGGCACTCTGCTCAGCTCCATCGTACTCATCATCGCCGCCCCGCCGCTGGCCATGATTGCCGTCAAGCTCGGCGCCTGGGAGTACTTCTCGCTGGTGGTGTTCGCCCTGACCATCGTCGCCAGCCTGGTCGGTAGATCGATGCTGCGCGGCCTGTTGGCCGGCGCCATCGGCCTGATCCTGGCCACCGTGGGTGCCGACCCGCTGATGGGCGTGACGCGCTTCTCGTTCGACCTGCGCATGCTGTCGGCGGGCATTCCCTTCCTGATCGTGCTGATCGGCATCTTCGCGGTCAGCCAGCTGCTGCGCGAGGTGGAGGACGCCGAGGAGGTCAAGGCCGGCAAGCAGCTGATCGACAGCCGCATCAGCTTCAAGCCCTGGGCGGCGATGCGCGAGGTACTCTCCTATCCGTTCAATCTGTTCCGCTCGTCGATGGTCGGGGTCTTCATCGGTGCAGTGCCGGGGGCGGGCGGCAGCATCGCCAACCTGCTGGCCTACGATCAGGCCAAGCGCGGCTCCAAGCACCCCGAGGCCTTCGGCAAAGGCTCGAGCGAGGGGGTGATCGCCTCGGAGTCGGGCAACTCGGCGACCTCCGGCGGCGGTCTGATCCCGATGATCGCCCTGGGCATCCCCGGCAGCGCGGTGGACGCGGTGCTGATGGCCTCGCTGATGGTCCACGGCATCGGCGTCGGCCCACGCCTGATCATGGACCACGCCGACACCGTCTACGGCATGTTCATGGCGATGTTCCTCGCCAGTGCCATGATGCTGGTGGTATGCCTGCTCAGCATGCGCATGTTCCTCAAGGTCACCAGCGTGCCCAAGTCGGTGATCGTGCCGGTGGTGCTGACCTGCTGCATGGTCGGTGCCTTCGCGCTGAACAACCGCGTCACCGACATCTACCTGCTGCTCGGCATCGGCGTCTTCGGCTATGTGCTGGCCAAGCTCGACTACCCGCTGGCGCCGCTGGTACTCGGCGTGATCCTTGGCCCCATCGCCGAGACCAACCTGCGCCGCGCACTGATGACCAACGAGGACTGGACGCTGTTCTTCACCCGACCGATCTCGCTGGCGCTGCTGACACTGGCGGCGCTATCGATCGTGCTGGCCCTGCGCTACCGGTTCAAGCAGCGCCGCCAGAACCTGGCGCTGGACTGACCGCAAGTGCATAACGCAACAAGGGGGCCATCAGGCCCCCTTGCTGTTGGTGGGTATTGCCAGGGCCGACTAGCCCAGGTACTTGATCATTACCCCGGCGGCCACCGCCGAGCCGATGACCCCGGCCACGTTGGGCCCCATGGCGTGCATCAGCAGGAAGTTGTGGGGGTTGGACTCCAGCCCCACCTTGTTGGCCACCCGTGCCGCCATCGGCACCGCCGAGACGCCGGCGGCGCCGATCAGCGGGTTGATCGGCATCTTGCTCATGGCGTTCATCAGCTTGGCCATCAGGATGCCTGCGCCGGTGCCGATGGCGAAGGCCACGATGCCCAGCCCCATGATGCCCAGCGTTTCCAGCGCCAGGAACTGGCTGGCCACCAGCTGCGAGCCCACCGCCAGGCCGAGGAAGATGGTGACGATGTTGATCAGCGCGTTCTGAGCGGTGTCGGAGAGGCGCTCGACCACGCCACACTCGCGCATCAGGTTGCCGAAGCAGAACATCCCCAGCAGCGGCGCCGCGTCGGGCAGGAACAGCGCCACCAGCATCAGCAGCACCAGCGGGAAGACGATCTTCTCGAGCTTCGACACCGGGCGCAGCTGGGTCATGGTGATCTCGCGCTCGCGCTTGGTGGTCAGCGCACGCATGATCGGCGGCTGGATCAGCGGCACCAGCGCCATGTAGGCGTAGGCGGCCACGGCGATCGCCCCGAGCAGCTCCGGCGCCAGGATGCTCGACACATAGATCGAGGTCGGGCCGTCGGCGCCGCCGATGATGCCGATGGCGGCGGCCTGGTTGAGCGAGAAGTCCATCACCCCCAGCGCCGACAGGCTCACCGCACCGAGCACCGTGGCGAAAATACCGAACTGTGCCGCGGCGCCCAGGAACAGGGTGCGCGGGTTGGCCAGCAGCGGACCGAAGTCGGTCATTGCCCCGACCCCCATGAAGATCACCAGCGGCGCGATGCCGGAGGCGATGGCCACCTGGTAGAAGGTGTAGAGCATGCCGTTGCCGTAGCCCACGCCCCGCGCTACGTCGCCGGCAGCACGCACCTGCTCGGGATCGAGACCGTTGTGATACTCGGCATACAGGGTGGTTCGCCACGCCTCGGGGCCGGCCAGCGGGTCGAGGGTCAGCTGCATGGCCGCGGCGATCTGCTGCAGCACCGCCGGACTGGCGACCTCGATGGCCTGGTCCAGGGCCGATAGCGCCAGCCCCGCCTCGGGAATATTGGCAAGGATACCGCCAAACCCGATCGGCACCAGCAGCAGCGGCTCGAACTTCTTGTGGATGGCAAGATAGAGCAGCATCAGGCCGATCAGGATCATTACCAGCTGGCCCGGCTGCAGGTTATACAGTCCCGAGCCGTACCATAGCGTCAACAGGTTATCCATGCGCCGCCGCCCTTAGAGTACGATCAGCGTATCGCCTACCGATACGCTGTCGCCTTCCTTGACCTTGACCTCGGATACCGTGCCGGCACTGGCGGCACGCACTTCGGTCTCCATCTTCATGGCCTCGAGGATGATCACCACGTCGCCTTCGGCGACGCTGTCACCAGCCTTGACGTTGACCTTGAAGATATTGCCGGCCAGCGGCGCAGGGATCGGCTCGCCGCTGGCGGCCGGGGCAGCCGGCGCCGCCGCAGGCTGGGTCGCCGCAGCGCCCTCCTGGACCTGGCCAATCTCTCCGCCCTCGGCGACCTCGACCACGTACTGCTTGCCGTTGACGGTGATGGTGTAGGTCTCGGGGCCGGCAGCGGCCTGGGTATCCGACGCCTTGGCCACGGCACCGCCCTTCTGGGTCGTCGCCGGAAGATTGGCCGCCGCGGCGTCCGGCGCCTGGGGGACAGGCTCGAAGGCATCGGGGTTGTCGCGGTTCTTGAGGAACTTGAGGCCGATCTGCGGGAACAGCGCATAGGTCAGCACGTCGTCGATCTCGCGCTCGCCCTGTTCAAGGCGGATGCCTTCGTCCTTGGCCTTGGCCTTGAGCTCGTCGCGCAGGCGGTCCATCTCCGGCTCGAGCAGGTCCGCTGGACGGCAGGTAATTGGCTCCTTGCCCTCCAGCACGCGCTGCTGCAGCTCCTCGTTGTAGGGCGCAGGGGCAGCGCCGTACTCGCCCTTGAGCAGCGCCTGGACCTCCTTGGAGATCGACTTGTAGCGCTCGCCCATCATCACGTTCATCACCGCCTGGGTGCCGACGATCTGCGACGTCGGCGTGACCAGCGGGATGAAGCCGAGGTCTTCGCGCACCTTGGGGATCTCGGAGAGCACGTCGTCGAGCTTGTCGCCGGCGCCCTGCTCCTTGAGCTGACCTTCCATGTTGGTGAGCATGCCACCCGGCACCTGGGCCACCAGGATCCGCGAGTCGATGCCCTTGAGCGAGCCTTCGAAGGCGGCGTACTTCTTGCGCACCTCGCGGAAGTAGGCGGCGATCTCCTCGAGCAGCTCGAGGTCGAGGCCGGTGTCGCGCTCGGTGCCGGCAAGGATCGCCACCACCGATTCGGTGGGGCTGTGGCCGTAGGTCATCGACATCGACGAGATCGCGGTGTCGACGTTGTCGATGCCCGCCTCGACCGCCTTGAGGGCGGTGGCGGTGGACATGCCGGTGGTGGCGTGGCACTGCATGTGGACCGGAATCTTGAGCGTCTTCTTGAGCCGCGAGACCAGATCGAAGGCGGTGTAGGGGGTGAGCAGCCCAGCCATGTCCTTGATCGCCAGGGAGTCGGCACCCATCGCTTCGATCTGCTCGGAGAGCTCGACCCAGCCTTCGATGGTGTGCACCGGGCTGACGGTATAGGAGATGGTGCCCTGGGCGTGGCCCTCGACGTCACGCACCGCCTTGATCGCCCGCTCCAGATTGCGCGGGTCGTTCATGGCATCGAAGACGCGGAACACGTCGACGCCATTGGCGCGGGCGCGCTCGACGAACTTGTCGACCACGTCGTCGGCGTAGTGGCGATAGCCGAGCAGGTTCTGGGCGCGCAGCAGCATTTGCTGGCGGGTGTTGGGCATCGCCTCCTTGAGGGCGCGAATGCGGGCCCAGGGATCTTCGCCGAGATAGCGGATACAGGCGTCGAAGGTGGCACCGCCCCAAGACTCCACCGACCAGAAGCCGACCTCGTCGAGCTTGGCAGCGATCGGTAGCATGTCGTCGAGACGCAGGCGGGTGGCGAACAGCGACTGGTGAGCGTCGCGCAGCACCACATCGGTGATGCCCAGCGGGCGTTGGCTCTCACTCATGTGACCTTATCCTTGTAGCTGAAATCGTATCTTGGCTGGCCAGCGGCATCGCTTAGCGGCGATGGCGCTGACGGTAACGGTGCAGGGCGGCGCTCATCACCACCATGAGTTCATCGCTGTTGTCGTCGGCCGCCGCCGGCGCCGAGGGCCGCGCTGCGGCGTCGGCGACAGGTGCCGGCGCCAGGCGCCTGACCAGCATTGACATCAGGGTGGTCGAGACCACCAGCACGGTCAGGAACACGAACACGAAGCCCATGCCGAAGGCCATCAGGGCGAGGCCTTCTTCCATCAGTTGGGTGTCCAGCATGTTGTCATCCCCTTGCTCTTGCGCGGCACTTCTTGCCCGTTGCCCGGCACATTGAGGTCCGTGGCGGCGCATCTTGGCTGGTACAATAACCTGCCTGAATTCCACGATATTGCAATGACACCATGGTTGAGCCGCACGTTGTTAATTTACTACATAAGGGCCGCATCGGCCTAGCGCCCATGGAAGGCGTGATCGATGCACACACCCGTGCGCTGCTCACCGCTCGCCCCGGCTTCGACTGGACGGTCACCGAGTTCGTGCGCGTGGTCGATGCACGCCTGCCGCCGCGGGTGTTCCTCAAGCACTGCCCGGAACTGGCCCGGCATGCCCAGGGCGAGCCGGTGGCCACGCCCAGCGGCGCGGCGGTGCACCTGCAGCTGCTCGGCTCGGATCCCGACGCTCTGGCCGCCAACGCCGAGCAGGCGATACACCTCGGCGCCACCAGCCTGGATCTCAACTTCGGCTGTCCGGCCAAGCTGGTCAATCGCCACGACGGCGGCGCCTCGCTGCTACGCGACCCACAGCGGGTCGAGCGAGCGGTCGCCGCGGTGCACCGCGCTGCGGCAGGCCGGGTGCCGGTCACCGCCAAGGTGCGCCTGGGCTTTGCCGACCGCCGCCTGGCGCTCGACTGCGCCCGCGCCGCCGAGCAAGGCGGCGCAGCGCAGCTGGTGGTTCACGCCCGCACTCGCAACGAGGGCTACCGGCCGCCGGCCCACTGGGAGTGGATCGGGCGCATTCGCCGCCACCTGGCAATCCCGGTGGTGGCCAACGGCGATATCTGGTCCCTCGAAGACTACTGGCAGGCGCGCACGCTGTCCGGCTGCAGCGACGTGATGCTCGGCCGCGGCGCCCTGGCCGACCCCTGGCTGGCCGCGCGCATTCGCCACTGGCAGCGCACCGGAGAGCGCCTCGCCGAGACCGCCTGGACGAGCCGCGCAGCCATCCTGAACGACTATGCCGCACTGCAGCGTAGCACACTTCCCGCGCGTGTCGTGGTCTCGCTGCTCAAGCAGTGGCTCAACCAGATGCGCGCTCGCGACCCCGAGGCGGCACTGCGCTTCGCTACCCTCAAGCGCATCACAGACCTCGACACCCTGCTGGCGGGCCTGCTGGCCGAGCCCCTCAACGAGGTCGACAAAAAGAAGGCGCCGCTCGCAAGCTGCGAGGGCGCCTGACACGACCGCGACCCGGCGGCGGATCTCATGATCCAGGCCGCGGGTCGGCTAGCGACAATCTAGTGGATAATAGAGACACGAAACCCGCCCTTGCAGAGCAAGGACGGGTCGGAATATGGCGCGCCCGGGAGGATTCGAACCTCCGACCACCTGATTCGTAGTCAGGTACTCTATCCAGCTGAGCTACGGGCGCGTGACTGTCATATCGACAGTTGGACCGGTACCACGAGAAACACCGACATCGACGGGATGCTTGAGTATCGTGGGAGGAAGCTGGCGCGCCCGGGAGGATTCGAACCTCCGACCACCTGATTCGTAGTCAGGTACTCTATCCAGCTGAGCTACGGGCGCAACTTCCAGTGCATGCAACGCATGCGTGTATTGATGAAATTACGCAGCAAGGAACACGGCGTAAATGGCGGAGAGGGAGGGATTCGAACCCTCGATGAGGCTATAAACCCCATACTCCCTTAGCAGGGGAGCGCCTTCAGCCACTCGGCCACCTCTCCCTCATCAACACGGCGCGTATGTTACCGTTTCTGAAGGTCATTGTCCAACGCCTTCAACAACTTTCTTCCCCTCTCGGCCTGCTGCTGGATCACCGACATCGGGCGCAGCACGGTCGGGGCAGCGCCCCTGAGGCGAACGCAATATGCGCAAAAGCCGGCAAAGCACGTGACTCTGCCGGCCCGAGCGTGCGCCTGACAACCCGACCGCCAGGTCGTTCGTCAGGCCTGAGACTCACCATCGTTTCCATCCGACTTCTCGCGCTGGATACGCTGATAGATCTCTTCACGGTGCACGGCCACATCCTTGGGAGCGTTGACCCCGATGCGAACCTGGTTACCCTTGACGCCGAGCACTGTCACGGTGATGTCATCACCGATCATCAGCGTCTCGCCGACGCGGCGGGTTAGGATGAGCATGACTGATCTCCTTCTCAGACTTACGACTACGGGATGCACTACGCCTGTCGCTACGCGCTGACAGATTATGCGTCATTCGTCACGCTAGGCCAAACCCGGCACTGCCTCCATACCCCACCATCACACGCGAAATTGGCGTTGAATGAAAGCACCGCCGGAGTGCATCAGCGTCCTTTCTCCCCTAAGCGTAGAACGCATCAGCGTTTGGCGAGTTCCTCATTCGCTCTCGATGTCGCTCTTGTCGAGGCCAAACGCCTTGTGCAGCGCCTTGACCGCGAGCTCCATATGCTTCTCGTCGATCACCACCGAGATCTTGATTTCGGAGGTCGAGACCATGCGGATATTGATGTTCTCATCCGCCAGCACGCGGAACATCTTCGACGCCACACCGGCGTGGGAGCGCATGCCCACCCCGACCAGCGAGACCTTGGCGATATTGTCGTCACCGCGCAGTTCGCCACCGCCGAGGTCCGGGATCACGTTCTCTTCGATGATGCGCTTGGTCTGCTTGAAGTCGCCCTTGGCCACGGTGAAGGTGAAGTCGGTATAGTCGCCCACCGGCGCCACGTTCTGCACGATCATGTCGACTTCGATATTGGCATCGGCGATCGGACCCAGAATGCGCGAGGCCACGCCCGGCACGTCGGGGGTATTGAGCAGGGTCAGCTTGGCCTCGTTGGCGGTGAAGGCGATACCGGAGATCAGCGGTTCTTCCATGGAGTCCTCTTCTTCATCTGTGTCAGCGATGATCAGGGTGCCGGGGCCATCCTCGAAACTGGACAGCACGCGCAGCGGCACGTTGTATTTACCGGCGAACTCCACGGCACGAATCTGCAGCACCTTGGAGCCGAGGCTGGCCAGCTCGAGCATCTCTTCGACGGTGATGGTCTCGAGGCGCCTGGCCTTGGAGCAGACCCGCGGGTCAGTGGTGTAGACGCCGTCGACATCGGTGTAGATCTGGCACTCGTCGGCCTTGAGCGCCGCGGCCAGCGCCACCCCGGTGGTATCGGACCCGCCGCGCCCCAGGGTGGTGATGTTGCCTTCGTCATCGACGCCCTGGAAACCGGCGACCACCACTACCTGGCCGTCATCGAGATCCTCACGCATGTCGTCGGTCTCGATGCCCTGGATGCGCGCCTTGGTGTGAGCGCTGTCGGTGCGAATGCCGACCTGGGCGCCGGTGTAGGAGGTGGCCGGCACGCCCAGCTTGTGCAGCGCCATGGCCAGCAGCGAGATCGTCACCTGCTCACCGGTTGATACCAGCATGTCCATTTCGCGCGGCGTCGGCTCGTCATTGATTTCGCTGGCCAGGCCGATCAGGCGGTTGGTTTCGCCGCTCATCGCCGACACTACCACCACGATCTGATGGCCCTCGTCGCGGAAGCGCTTGACCTTCTCCGCCACCGCCTTGATGCGCTCCACCGAGCCCACCGAGGTGCCACCGAATTTCTGTACGTATAACGCCATATGCGATTGTCCTGGTTGTCAGTGGAAAGTCATGGTCCTTTTATACTGCCGATCATGGAGTGATCGCCATAAACGCTAGGAGGGCCGCCCCAACGGACTGGCCCTCCTGCTATCAACCCAGCTTGGCGGCAAGCCAGTCCGGCACACTGGCCAGTGCCCCTGGCAGTGCCGCCGCGTCGCTACCACCGGCCTGGGCCATGTCGGGTCGGCCACCGCCCTTGCCGCCGACCTGGCCAGCCACGTGGTTGACCAGCTCGCCGGCCTTGACCCGCGCCGTGAGGTCATCGGTGACCCCGGCGATCAGGCTGACCTTGCCGGCATCGGCCACGCCGAGCACCACGATGCCCGAGCCGAGCTTGTTCTTGAGCTGGTCGAGCACGCCGCGCAGCTCCTTGCCGGAGACGCCCTCGAGCTGCTTGACCAGCAGCTTGACGCCGCCTATCTCCACGGCTTCGGCGAGCATGTCGCTACCGGCGGCGCTGGCCAGCTTGGCCTTGAGCCGCTCGAGCTCCTTCTCCAGGCTGCGGTTGCGCTCGACCAGCGAGGCGACCCGCTCCTCGACCTGCTCCGGCTTGCTCTTGAGGGTCTCGCCGAGGCGTGCAACCCGCGCCTCCTGGGCCTGGAAATAGGCCAGGGCATGCTCGCCGGTGAGCGCCTCGATGCGCCGCACGCCGGAGGCGATGCCGGTCTCGCTGACGATATGGAAGCAGCCGATATCGCCGCTGCGCGCCACGTGGGTGCCGCCACACAGCTCGATGGAGAAGTCGTCGGCGCCGATGGTCAGTACCCGCACGTTGTCGGCGTACTTGGCCTCGAACAGCGCTGCCGCACCCTTGGCCTTGGCCTGGTCGAGGCTCATCTGCTCGATGCGGGTATCGGCGTTGGCGAGTATCTGGGCGTTGACGATGGCCTCGACCTCGGCCAGTTGCGTCGGGGTCATCGCCTCGAAGTGGCTGAAGTCGAAGCGCAGCCGCTCGGCACTGACCAGCGAGCCCTTCTGCTGCACGTGATCGCCGAGCACCATGCGCAGCGCCTTGTGCAGCAGGTGGGTAGCGGAGTGGTTGCGCACCGTGGCGCCGCGCAGGGCGGCGTCGACCTGGGGCCGCACCTCGGCGCCCACGCGCAGCTCGCCCTCGACCATCACGCCGTGGTGCAGATGGTGCCCACCCTGCTTCTGGGTGTCGGTCACCTGAAAGCGACCGCCGTCGACGTGCAGGTAGCCGGTATCGCCGACCTGGCCGCCGGACTCGCCGTAGAAGGGCGTGCGATCCAGTACCACCACCCCCTTGCTGCCCGCTTCCAGCGCGGCCAGCGGGTTGCCCTCGGCGTCGACCAGGGCGGTGACGCGGGCCTGATCCTCGAGGCGCTCGTAGCCGGTGAAGGCGGTCTCGCCGTCGAGTTCGATGGCCGCCGCGTAGTCTGCGCCGAACTGGCTGGCGGCGCGGGCGCGCTGGCGCTGGGCCTCCAGCTCGCGCTCGAAGCCGGCTTCGTCGAGGCTCACGCCGCGTTCGCGACACACATCGGCGGTCAGGTCGAAGGGGAAGCCGTAGGTGTCGTAGAGCTTGAACACCGTGGCGCCGGGCAGCTCATCGCCCTCGAGATCGGCCAGCGCCGCCTCGAGCAGGCCCATGCCGTGGTCCAGGGTGCGCGCGAACTGCTCCTCTTCCTTGAGCAGCACCCGGGCGATCTGCTCGCTGGCCTCGCGCAGCTCGGGATAGGCCTCGCCCATCTCGGCGTCCAGCGCCACCACCAGCTTGTGGAAGAACGGCTCGCTGGCGCCCAGCTTGTGGCCGTGGCGAATGGCACGGCGGATGATCCGGCGCAGCACGTAGCCGCGCCCCTCGTTGGAGGGCAGCACGCCATCGGCGATCAGGAAGGCGCAGGAGCGGATATGGTCGGCGATCACGCGCAGCGAGGGGGCGCTGGTGTCGCCATGGCCGGTGGCCTTGGCGGCGGCGTCCAGCAGGTTCTGGAACAGGTCGATTTCGTAGTTGGAGTGCACGCCCTGCAGCACCGCCGCGACCCGCTCGAGGCCCATGCCGGTGTCGATGGAGGGCTTGGGCAGCGGGTTGAGGGTGCCTTCGGCATCGCGATCGAACTGCATGAACACCAGGTTCCAGATCTCGATGTAGCGGTCGCCGTCCTCTTCTGGGCTGCCCGGCGGGCCGCCCCACACCTCGGGGCCGTGGTCGAAGAAGATCTCCGAGCTCGGTCCACAGGGGCCGGTATCGCCCATCTGCCAGAAGTTGTCCTCGTCGAGCTTGGAGAAGCGCGCTGGATCGATGCCGATCTCCTCCTTCCAGATCTTCTCGGCCTCGTCGTCGCTGACGTGCACGGTGACCCACAGTTTCTCGGCGGGCAGGCCCAGGCGCTCGGTGAGGAAGGACCAGGCGAAGCGGATGGCGTCGCGCTTGAAGTAATCGCCGAAGCTGAAGTTGCCCAGCATCTCGAAGAAGGTGTGGTGGCGTGCGGTATAGCCGACGTTGTCCAGGTCGTTGTGCTTGCCGCCTGCGCGTACGCAGCGCTGGGCCGAGGTGGCGCGCACATAGGGGCGCGGGTCGCGGCCCAGGAAGACGTCCTTGAACGGCACCATGCCGGCGTTGGTGAACAGCAGGGTCGGGTCGTTGCCGGGCACCAGCGAGCTCGTCGGCACGATGGTGTGGCCCTGCTCTTCGAAGAAGGTCAAAAAGGCCTGTCTGATATCTGCACTTTTCATAGGGTGTCCGTGACGATAAGCGTGTTGACCTGGCGGGCGAGCCGGCGCACCGCGCCGCACAGGGCACGATCTGGGTCGCTCAAAGGGGCACTAGTATAACGCAGTCGTCAAGCGACGACAGTGGGGCACCCGGACTATCGCAGATAGGAGGCGCCGCTCGGAACTGATCCGTCGACAAGCCTACGAGGAGGCGCTGTGAACCCTTCCCTGGGCGCTACTTGCGCCATCCATGGCGCAAACCTCCCCTTCGGCTTGCCCCCGGCGTCCTCGCTTCGGGGTAACTGTGATCGCTCTGGACGAGGCAGCGGGAAGTGGGCAGTTCGGGGGGGGGTAGTTGGTGCAGCTCAGGCCGACCAGGCGTACTGCATGGCGTGGCGCACCTGCTCGAAGTCGAAGCCCCGCGAGGCCAGGAAACGCTCGCGACGGGCGCGCTCGCGGGGCGACTCACCGGGGCCGGTGAAGCGCTTGGCCAGCACATCGGCGGCCAGCGCGAACCAGTCGGCCTCGCCTCGATCCTCGCTCTCGCTCATGGCCTGTTGGATGCCGTCGCGGTCGATGCCGCGCTGGCCGAGTTCGGCGCGAATCTTGAGCGGGCCCTGGCCGCGGGCGATGCGCGAACGCACGAAGGTCTCGGCGAAGCGCGCATCGCACTGCAGGTTCTGCTCGGCCAGGCCATCGAGGCACGCTTCGATGGCCGCGACCTCGTGCCCCTTCGCCGCTAGCCGGCTGTGCAGCTCGGCGCGGGAGTACTCGCGCCGCGCCAGCAGCCGAATGGCGTCATCGCGCGGCGACTGGGGTTCAGCGTCGGGCTTGCGCTGCATGGCTTAGAGCAGGCCGTCCTCGCTGGAGTCCTCGGCGCTGTCGGCCAGGGCCGCCTCAGGCTTGGGCTTGTCTTTCTCCCTGGGTTCGACGGTGGCCAGCAGCTGCCCGCGGATACCGGACTCGATCTCGTCCATGATCGCCGGGTTGTCTTCCAGGAACTGGGCGGCGTTGGCCTTGCCCTGGCCGATCTTGTTGCCCTGGTAGCTGTACCAGGCACCGGCCTTGTCGACCAGCTTGCACTGCACGCCCAGGTCGATGACCTCGCCGGCGTGGTAGATGCCCTTGCCGTAGAGAATCTGGAACTCGGCCTGGCGGAACGGTGGCGCCACCTTGTTCTTGACCACCTTGACGCGGGTCTCGTTGCCGGTGACTTCATCGCCCTGCTTGACCGAGCCGGTGCGGCGGATATCCAGGCGCACGCTGGAATAGAACTTCAGGGCGTTGCCGCCGGTGGTGGTTTCAGGGCTGCCGAACATCACCCCGATCTTCATGCGGATCTGGTTGATGAACACCACCATGCAGTTGGCGTTCTTGATGTTGCCGGTGATCTTGCGCAGCGCCTGGGACATCAGGCGCGCCTGCAGGCCGACGTGGGAGTCGCCCATTTCGCCCTCGATCTCGGCGCGCGGCGTAAGCGCGGCCACCGAGTCGATGATGATCACGTCGACGCCGCCGGAGCGCACCAGCATGTCGCAGATCTCGAGGGCCTGCTCGCCGGTATCCGGCTGCGAGACCAGCAGGTCGTCGAGGTTGACGCCGAGCTTCTCGGCGTAGCTCGGATCGAGGGCGTGCTCGGCATCGATGAAGGCACAGGTCTTGCCCTGCTTCTGGGCCTGGGCGATCACCGACAGGGTCAGCGTGGTCTTGCCCGAGGACTCGGGACCGAAGATTTCAACCACGCGTCCCAGCGGCAGACCGCCGATGCCCAGGGCGATATCCAGGCCCAGGGAGCCGGTCGACACCGACGGCATGATCACCCGGGGCGTATCGCCCAGCCGCATCACGGTGCCCTTGCCAAACTGCCGATCGATCTGGGAGAGGGCGGCATTCAATGCCTTGGAACGGTTGTCGTCCTGGGCCATGGGAGATCTCCTAAGCGATTGCGGATATAACGTCGATCACGAGCTCGGGATCGAATACTGTATGACTGCACAGTAGTATGGCGAAAAATTCCTCGCGCGCCTACTCTCAGTCGGTAAATTTCTGTGCCTCAGGCGTCGAGGCGCTGGATCAGTCCCACCAGTGCGGCGCGCACGGCCTGCTCGCGCACCGCGCGGCGGTCGCCGGGAAAATGGTAGTGCTCGGCTTGCTGGGTGTCGGCGTCGCCCCACGCCAGCCACACCGTGCCCACCGGCTTGGCGTCCGAGCCGCCACCGGGTCCCGCCACGCCGCTGATCGCCACGCCCAGCGCGGCACCGCTGTCGCCACAGGCGCCGGCGACCATCGCCTCGACCACCTCGCGGCTCACCGCACCGTGTGCCTCGAGCAGCGCTGGGTCGACGCCGAGCAGGCGCGACTTGGCGGCGTTGGAGTAGGTCACGTAGCCGGTCTCGAAGTAGTCGGAACTGCCCGCCACCGCGGTGATGGCGCTGGCCACGCCGCCGCCGGTGCACGACTCGGCGCAGGTCACCTGCCGCCCCTGCTGGCGGCACAGCCGGCCGAGCCGCTCGGCGAGGGTGGCGAGATCGAGATTGCTGAGGCGCTGGGGGGATGCTGGCATGCCGGGTCTCCTGACGTGGCGCTGGCTTGCGCGTAGAATACTGCCTTTTGGTCGCGAATGCAGAGTCGTCGACGCTAGGTCCCATCCAAGGAGTCAAGGAACCCCATGAGCCAGGCCAGCCCCTCGCACACCCCGATGATGCAGCAGTTCCTGAAGATCAAGCGCGAGCATCCCGATGTGCTGCTGTTCTATCGCATGGGCGACTTCTATGAGCTGTTCTTCGATGACGCCAAGCGCGCCGCCAAGCTGCTCGATATCACCCTCACCCAGCGCGGCCAGTCGGCGGGCAAGCCGATCCCCATGGCCGGAGTACCCTATCATAGTGCCGAAGGCTACCTGGCACGCCTGGTCCAGGCCGGCGAGTCGGTAGCGATCTGCGAGCAGATCGGCGACCCGGCGCTGGCCAAGGGGCCGGTGGAGCGCCGGGTGGTGCGCATCGTCACTCCCGGCACCCTGCACGACGAGGCGCTGCTCGACGCCCAGCGCGACAACCTGCTGCTGGCCCTGCACAGCCAGGGCGGTCGCTGGGGGCTGGCCTGGCTGGAGCTCTCCAGCGGCCGCTTCAGCGTGCTCGAGGTCGACGACGACGCCGAGATGCTCGCCGAGGTGCAGCGCCTGGCACCGGCCGAGCTACTCGTCGCCGACGGCCTGGAGCTGCCGCCGACGCTCCACGGGCGAGCCAGCCTCAAGCGCCAGAGCGACTGGCTGTTCGACCACGACAGCGCGCTGCGCCTGCTGTGCGACCAGTTCCAGGTCCAGGACCTGCGCGGCTTCGGCTGTGCCCACCTGGAGGCGGCGATCATCGCCGCCGGGGTGCTGGTCGACTACGCCCGCGACACCCAGCGCTCGCGACTGCCCCACGTCACCGCCATCGGCGTCGAGAACCGCGACGACGCGGTGGTCATCGATGCCGCCAGCCGCCGCAACCTGGAGATCGATACCAACCTCGGCGGCAACGGCGACAACACCCTCGCCAGCGTGCTCGACACCACCGCCACGGCGATGGGCGCTCGCCTGCTCAAGCGCTGGCTCAACCGCCCGCTGCGCGACCGCGCCCTGATCGGCGCACGCCAGACCGCGGTGACCCTGCTGCTCGACCAGGAGGGCTACCTGGCACTACGCGAGGAGCTCAAGGCGATCGGCGACGTCGAGCGCATCCTGGCGCGGGTGGCGCTGCGCAGCGCCCGACCCCGCGACCTGGCGCGGTTGCGCGATGCCCTCAATGCCCTGCCCGAGCTGCAGGACGCGCTGCGCGGCTACGCCGAGGGCAGCGCCCTGGACGACCTCCGGCGGCATATCCGCCCCTATCCGGAGCTCGCCTACACCCTGAGCCGGGCACTCGTCGACAACCCGCCGGTGGTGATTCGCGACGGTGGCGTGATCGCCGACGGATTCGACGACGAGCTCGACGAGTACCGCGGCCTGGCCGAGCACGCCGGCGACTACCTGATCGAGCTGGAGCGCCGGGAGCGCGAGCGCACCGGCCTCGCCAACCTCAAGGTCGGCTATAACCGCGTCCACGGCTACTACATCGAAATCCCCCGCGGCCAGGCCCGCGATGCCCCGGCGGACTACATTCGTCGCCAGACCCTGAAGAACGCCGAGCGCTTCATCATTCCCGAGCTCAAGGAGTTCGAAGACAAAGCGCTGTCCGCCAAGTCCCGCGCCCTGGCCCGCGAGAAGCTGCTCTACGAGAGCCTGCTCGATGCCCTCAACGCCGAGCTGGGGCCGCTGCAGGCCAGCGCCCAGGCCCTCGCCAGCCTCGATGTTCTGGCCACCTTCGCCGAACGTGCCGAGGCGCTGAGCCTGGTGCGCCCGCGGCTCGCCGACGCACCCGGCATCCGCATTCGCGGCGGCCGCCACCCGGTGGTCGAGCACGTCAGCGAGCACCCCTTCGTGCCCAACGATCTGGAGATGGACGACGCGCGGCGCATGCTGGTGATCACCGGCCCCAACATGGGCGGCAAGTCGACCTACATGCGCCAGGCGGCATTGATCGTGCTGCTCGCCCACACCGGCTGCTTCGTGCCCGCCGACGACGCCGAGATCGGCCCGGTGGATCGTATCTTTACCCGCATCGGCTCCTCCGACGACCTGGCCGGCGGGCGCTCGACCTTCATGGTCGAGATGACCGAAACCGCCAACATCCTGCACAACGCCAGCGACCACAGCCTGGTCTTGATGGACGAGATCGGCCGCGGCACCAGCACCTTCGACGGCCTGTCGCTGGCCTGGGCCAGCGCCGAGCACCTGACCCGCTCGCGGGCCTTCACGCTGTTCGCCACCCACTACTTCGAGATGACCGCCCTGAGCGAGCAGGCCCACGGCGTGGCCAACGTCCACCTCACCGCCGCCGAGCACCGCGAGGGCATCGTCTTCATGCACCGCGTAGAGGAGGGCCCGGCAAGCCAGAGCTACGGCCTGCAGGTCGCACAGCTGGCCGGTGTGCCCCAGGGAGTGATCGCCCGGGCACGCGAGAAACTCGCCCAGCTCGAGCAGCACGAGGTCGACCAGGGCAGCCGCCCTTCGCTTGCTGCCGGCGGCGAACCGGCACCCCAGCAAAACGATCTGTTCGCCAGCGCACCGCATCCACTGATCGACGAGCTCGGCGGCCTGGCTCTCGACGAGCTGAGCCCACGCCAGGCGTTGGAGCTTCTGTATCGCTGGCGGGAGGCGCTGTAGGGGTGCTATTACCCCGGGCTACTCCGGCGGCAGGCCTACGAGGAGGCGCTGTGAACCCATCCCTGGGCGCTACCTTGCGCCATCCATGGCGCAAACCTCCTCTTCGGCCTGCCCCCGGCGCCCTCGCCTTAGGCAGATACTCTCGCGCCGAAACGGCAAGCACATCGCTTGCGACGCTATGGGGGCACGACTAGAATGGTCAGATTCCCCGCCGCACCAGCATAAAAACATCGGCTCTTATAACTTTTTACCAACCATCATCGTGGCCGAGCGACCGGCCAGAGGAAGGGAGACTGGCATGACATTCGTCGTCACCGAGAACTGCATCAAGTGCAAGTACACCGACTGTGTCGAGGTCTGCCCGGTGGACTGCTTCTACGAGGGACCCAATTTCCTCGTCATCCATCCCGACGAGTGCATCGACTGCGCGCTGTGCGAGCCGGAGTGCCCCGCCGAGGCGATCTTTGCCGAGGATGAGCTACCGGAGGGCCAGGAGGAGTTCATCGAGCTCAACGCCGAGCTCGCCGAGGTGTGGCCGAACATCGCCGAGAAGAAAGACCCGCTGCCCGACGCCGAAGAGTGGGATGGCAAGCCGGACAAGCTGGCCCAGCTTGAGCGCTGAGCATCGCATCTCCGCAAGACGACAGACAAAAAAACGCCGCCGGTCAGTGACCGGCGGCGTTTTTCATCGTGCGTGCATGGAAAAGGCGACCCGCAGGTCGCCCGCTCCAAGCCGAATCCCTTGAGCATGTCCCTATGCCCGCTTCCTGATGGTGACGTCCGTGCCAGGAGACGGCTTCCTGTCGTACCCGGCGCACCACGACTAGCATCCCGTTGCATCCTGCCGGAAAAGCACTCCCCGCTTCTCCAAATCCCGAGGACATTGTGGCAGTTCTCGCCGGCATCACAAGCCGGCCTCCGCGACACCCTCCAAGCCCCCGCGAGCGACGAAAAATGTAAAAATACTTTAAAATCAAATGCTTAATAAATAAGAAAAAGGGCATAAAAGCACTTTCGCGGCAATTCAGAGCGAAGTTCTCAGGCAAAATGTACGATATCTCTTACATGAGATGGAGAGATTGCCGACACTCCCCCTCGCCCGGATAGACATGAAAAAGGCGGGGCCGACTGGCGACCCCGCCTGACACGATGCCAAAAGGCCTACGCTTACGGCGCTATGCCGCAAGCCCAGTCGATCAAGCCTGACCCTTGATCGCCGCCAGCCCGGGATAGGCGGCCTTGTCGCCCAACTGCTGCTCGATCACCAGCAGGCGGTTGTACTTGGCGACGCGATCGGAGCGGCACAGCGAGCCGGTCTTGATCTGGCCCGCCGAGGTCGCCACCGCCAGGTCGGCAATGGTGGTATCTTCGGTCTCGCCGGAGCGGTGCGAAATTACCGCGGTGAAGCCGGCGTCCTGGGCCATCTTGATGGCGTCCAGGGTTTCGGAGAGCGAGCCGATCTGGTTGAACTTGATCAGGATCGAGTTACCGATCTGCTCGTCGATGCCGCGCTTGAGAATCTTGGTGTTGGTCACGAACAGGTCGTCACCGACCAGCTGCACCTTGTCGCCGAGCTTGTCGGTCAGGGTCTTCCAGCCGGCCCAGTCGGACTCGTCCAGGCCATCCTCGATGGAGACGATGGGGTACTGGTCGCACAGCTCGGCCAGGTAGTCGACGAAGCCCGCGGCGTCGAACGACTTGCCCTCACCGGCCAGGGTGTACTGACCGTCCTGGTAGAACTCCGAGGCGGCGCAGTCCAGTGCCAATGTGACGTCGCGACCCAGCTGGTAGCCGGCGTCTTCGACGGCCTGCTTGATCACCGCCAGCGCCTCGGCGTTGGAGGCCAGGTTGGGGGCGAAGCCACCCTCGTCGCCCACCGCCGTGGACAGGCCCTTGGCCGACAGCACCTTCTTCAGGGCGTGGAATATCTCGGCGCCGACGCGCAGCGCCTCGCGGAAGTTCGGCGCGCCCACCGGCTGCACCATGAACTCCTGGATATCGACGTTGTTGTCGGCATGTTCGCCGCCGTTGAGGATGTTCATCATCGGCACCGGCATGCTGAACTGGCCCGGCTGGCCGTACAGCGCGGCGATGTGCTCGTAGAGTTCGACGCCCTTGGTGGCCGCCGCCGCCTTGGCCGCCGCCAGCGACACGGCGAGGATGGCGTTGGCGCCCAGGGTAGCCTTGTTGTCGGTGCCGTCCAGCGCCAGCATGGCGTCGTCCAGGGCGCGCTGGTCGGCAGCGCTCATGCCCAGCAGGCGCTCGCGGATCGGCCCATTGACCGCCTCGACGGCCTTGAGCACGCCCTTGCCCAGGTAGCGAGCCTTGTCGCCGTCGCGCAGCTCCAGCGCTTCGCGCGAACCGGTCGAAGCGCCGCTTGGGGCACACGCCACGCCCTTGGCGCCGCTTTCCAGCACCACTTCGGCCTGAACGGTGGGGTTGCCACGCGAGTCGAGCACCTCAAGGGCGCGAACGTCGGCAATCTTGCTCATGGTGTCATCCTTTAATGAGTCAGCGTTGATCTAGGGAAACACTGCACAAATGTCTGCGCGGGCGAATCACTGCGTTGCGCGGTGCTCAAAATCCTCACCTATACCACATAGGCTCCGGTTTCTGTGCGCCGTGCGCCTTGTGCTTCATCCCGCTCGCCGATTTGTTCAGCGCTTCCTAGCTTGAGAGAGGGTCACGGCTCCGCTCAAGAAATCGTCAGGGGCGCAAATCCCTTGACCAGCTCGTCGAGCGCCTTGAGCTGGGCAAGGAAGGGCTCGAGCTGGTCCAGCGGCAGCGCGCAGGGCCCGTCGCACTTGGCGTTGTCCGGGTCCGGGTGCGCCTCCAGGAACAGCCCGGCCAACCCCACGGCAACGCCGGCCCGAGCCAGTTCGGCAACCTGGGCACGGCGGCCATCGGCGCTGTCGGCACGCCCCCCTGGGCGCTGCAGCGCATGGGTCACATCGAAGAACAGCGGATAGCCGGTCTGCTTCATTTCGCCGAAGCCGAGCATATCCACCACCAGATTATTGTAGCCAAAGCTCGAACCGCGCTCGCAGAGGATCAGCTGGTCGTTGCCGGCCTCTTCGCACTTGCGGATGATATGGCGCATCTCGTGAGGTGCCAGGAACTGCGGCTTCTTGATATTGATCACCGCCCCGGTCTCGGCCATGGCCACCACCAGGTCGGTCTGGCGCGCCAGGAAGGCCGGTAGCTGGATGATATCGGCAACCTCGGCGGCCGGCTGGGCCTGCCAGGGTTCATGCACATCGGTGATCACCGGCACCCCGTAGCGCGACTTGACCTCGGCGAGGATCGCCAAGCCCCTGTCGAGGCCGGGCCCGCGGTAGGAGTGGATCGAGCTGCGGTTGGCCTTGTCGAAGCTGGCCTTGAACACGTAGGGCATGCCCAGCTTGGTGGTTGCCTCGACGTAGGCCGCGGCCACCTCGAGCGCCATGTCGCGGGACTCGAGGACGTTCATGCCGCCGAACAGCCCCAGCGGCAGGGCGTTGCCGGCCTGCAGGCCGGCGAACTCGATGATGCGTTGCGGTGACGACATGCTCGCTCCTTGAGCTCAGCCCTGGGGTTGGGCCTGGGAATGCTGACGCGCGCGGACGTTCTTGTGCTCCAGCGCGGCGTTGACGAAGCCCGAGAACAGCGGATGGCCGTCGCGCGGCGTCGAGGTGAATTCGGGGTGGAACTGGCAGGCCACGTACCAGGGGTGGTCGGGCAGCTCGATCATCTCCACCAGCGACTGGTCGACGCTCTTGCCGGAGACCACCAGGCCAGCCTTCTCGAGCTCCTCGATGAACTGGTTGTTGACCTCGAAGCGGTGGCGATGGCGCTCGACGATCTCGTCGTTGCCGTAGGCCTCGCGGGCCTTGCTGCCAGCCTTGAGGTGGCATATCTGGCCACCCAGGCGCATGGTGCCGCCGAGATCGGAGGCGGCATCGCGCAGCTCGATCTTGCCTTCGGGGCTCAGCCACTCGGTGATCAGGCCCACCACCGGGTGCTGGGTGTCATGGGTGAACTCGGTGGAGTTGGCGTCGTTCCACCCCGCCACGTGGCGCGCGAACTCGATCACCGCAACCTGCATGCCGAGGCAGATACCCAGGTAGGGAATGCCGTTCTCGCGGGCGTAGCGGGCGGTAATGATCTTGCCCTCGACGCCGCGCTCGCCGAAGCCGCCGGGCACCAGGATGGCGTCCTTGCCGGCCAGACGGTCGGTGCCGTGGCGCTCGATGTCCTCGGAGTCGACATAGTCGACGTTGACCTTGACCCGCCCCTGGATGCCGGCGTGGATCAGCGCTTCGTTGAGCGACTTGTAGGCGTCGAGCAGCTCCATGTACTTGCCGACCATGGCGATATTGACCGACTTGAGCGGATTGAGCTTGGCGTCGAGCACCCGCACCCACTCATGCAGGTCGGCATCGCTGGCTTCCAGGCGCAGCTTGTCGCAGACGATTTCGTCAAGGCCGTGCTCGTGGAGCATCAGCGGAATGCGGTAGATGGTGTCGGCGTCCTGCAGCGGCACCACGGCGCGCTCTTCGACGTTGGTGAACAGCGCGATCTTGCGCCGTTCGCTGGCCTCGAGCTCGACTTCGCTGCGGCAGATCAGGATATCCGGCTGGATACCGATGGAGCGCAGCTCCTTGACGCTGTGCTGGGTCGGCTTGGTCTTGGTCTCGCCAGCGGTCTTGATATAGGGCACCAGCGTCAGGTGCATGAATATCGCGCGGTTGGCGCCGAGCTCGCTTCTGATCTGGCGGATCGATTCGAGGAACGGCAGCGACTCGATGTCACCCACGGTGCCGCCGATCTCCACCAGCGCCACATCGAAGCCCTCGCCGCCTTCGTAGACGCGGCGCTTGATCTCGTCGGTGATATGCGGGATCACCTGCACGGTGCCGCCCAGGTAGTCGCCGCGGCGCTCCTTGCGCAGCACGTGCTCGTAGACGCGGCCGGTGGTGAAGTTGTTGCCCTGGGTCATCTTGGTGCGGATGAAGCGCTCGTAGTGACCCAGGTCGAGGTCGGTCTCGGCGCCATCTTCGGTGACGAACACCTCGCCGTGCTGGAAGGGGCTCATGGTGCCGGGATCGACGTTGATGTACGGATCCAGCTTGAGCATGGTGACCTTGAGGCCGCGCGCCTCGAGGATCGCCGCCAGCGAAGCCGACGCGATGCCCTTGCCGAGAGAGGACACAACGCCGCCGGTCACGAAGATATATCGTGTCATGGAAAACCTGTCGAAACGTGATCAGAAGGCGCCGCAGGAAACCGCGCCAGGATGGGACGACAGAGTAGCAGATTCGGCGAATCGGCTCAATTTTGGCGAGACGCAGCATTGGTGAGGCACGGAATTGCTAGGCACTGAATAGCCGAGGCGCGCTGAGACAATGCGCAGCGACTTCGCAAGGACGCTGACGGTAAGCGAGCGACTAGCGGCGATCGACATGGATGTCGATCGAGGGCCGGCACAGAGGGACCTGGTTTCGGCCCGACGCGTCAGTCGCTCGCGCAGCGTCAGGATTTCGTCCTTGTGCGTCGCAAGTCTTGTCTCACGTGCCGAACCACCTCGGCTGCTCTGGCGACCCACTGCCTGAGAAACGCGGCTTACCCGGGGACAGGCCTACGAGGGGGCGCTGTGAATCCATCCCTGGACGCTACCGATGCCATCCATGGCATCGACCCCCCTCTTCGACCTGTCCCCGGCGCCGCTCACCTTGGTGGCGTCAGGCACAAGACGCAGAATGCCACTTCCACCCCAGCGGCGCTGGGGCCAGGCCTTACACCCCCAGATAATCGAGGATACCCTCGGCGGCCTGGCGGCCCTCGTAGACGGCCGTCACCACCAGGTCGGAGCCACGCACCATGTCGCCACCGGCAAAGATCTTCTCATTGCTGGTCTGGAAGGCGAACGCCGCCTCCTCGCTGGTCTTGATGCGGCCGCGCTCGTCTACCGCAATGCTGTTCGGCGCCAGCCAGTCGATATCGGTGGGCTGGAAACCGAAGGCGATGACCACCGCATCAGCGGGCAGAATCTCCTCCGAGCCCGGCACCACCTCGGGGCGCTGGCGGCCGTTCTCGTCCGGCTCGCCGAGCCGCGTGCGCACCACCTTGACGCCCTCGACGCGCTCCTCGCCGACCACTGCCACAGGCTGACGGTTGAACAGGAAGTCGACGCCCTCCTCGCGGGCATTCTTCACCTCGCGCTTGGAGCCGGGCATGTTGTCCTCGTCGCGGCGGTAGGCGCAGGTCACGCTGGCCGCCCCCTGGCGAATCGCGGTGCGGTTGCAGTCCATGGCAGTATCGCCGCCGCCCAGCACCACCACCCGCTGACCTTCCAGCGACACATAGTCGGCCGGGTCCTTCTCGAAGCCCAGGCAATGGTTGACGTTGGCAATCAGGTAGTCGAGCGCCTTGTGCACGCCGGGCAGATCCTCACCTGGAAAGCCGCCCTGCATGTACTTGTAGGTGCCCATGCCCATGAACACCGCATCGTACTCCTCGAGCAGCGCCTCGATGGTCACGTCACTGCCGATATCGGTATTCAGGCGGAACTCGATGCCCATCTCCTCGAACACCGCGCGACGCCGCTCCATGACGTGCTTCTCGAGCTTGAACTCGGGAATCCCGAAGGTCAGCAGGCCGCCGATCTCCGGGTAGCGATCGTAGACTATCGGCTTGACACCGCTGCGCGCCAGGATATCGGCACAGCCGAGCCCGGCTGGGCCGGCGCCGATCACTGCGACCTTCTTGTCGGTCCAGGTGACGCCGGACATGTCCGGCCGCCAGCCCATGGCGAAAGCGGTGTCGGTGATGTACTTCTCCACCGAGCCGATGGTCACCGCGCCGAAGCCGTCGTTGAGGGTGCAGTCGCCCTCGCACAGGCGGTCCTGGGGACACACCCGGCCGCACACCTCGGGCAGCGAGTTGGTCTGGTGCGACAGCTCCGCCGCCTCCAGGATGTTGCCCTCGCTGACCAGCTTCAGCCAGTTGGGAATATAGTTGTGGACCGGGCACTTCCACTCGCAGTAGGGGTTGCCGCAGTGCAGGCAGCGGTGCGCCTGGCTGGCCGCCTCCTGGGGCCTGTAGGGCTCATAGATCTCGGCGAATTCCTTGGCCCGGGTACGCGCCTCTTTCTTCTCCGGGTCCTGGCGACCCACATCGATGAACTGAAAGTCGTTGCTCAGACGGTTTGCCATGGTCGTCTCTCCTCGAAGTCTGGAACGTCGGGCTTACTCGGGCCGCCGGCGGGATTCGGCGAGCAGGCCGTTGAGACTCGCTGCCTTGGGCTTGACCAGCCAGAAGTGGCGGATAAAGTCGCTGAAGTCCTCGAGGATCGCGTGGCCGCGGGCCGAATCGGTGGCCGCGACGTACTCCTCGATGACTTCCCGCAGGTGGCGCCGGTAGGCCTCCATGGCCTCGGTGTTGATCCGATGAATCTCGACCAGCTCGTGGTTGTACTTGTCGACGAAGGTACGGTCCTCGTCGAGCACGTAGGCGAAGCCGCCGGTCATGCCGGCACCGAAGTTGACGCCGGTCTCGCCGAGTACGGCGACCAGGCCGCCGGTCATGTATTCGCAGCAGTGGTCGCCGGCGCCTTCGATGACCGCATGGGCGCCGGAGTTGCGCACCGCGAAGCGCTCGCCGGCCTGGCCGGCGGCGAACAGCTTGCCGCCAGTCGCGCCATACAGGCAGGTGTTGCCGACGATCGCCGTCTTGTGGCTCTCGAAGGTGCTGGCACGCGGCGGCACGATGGTGATCGAGCCACCGTTCATGCCCTTGCCGACGTAGTCGTTGGCGTCGCCCTCGAGGTGCAGGTGCAGGCCACGGGCGTTCCACACCCCGAAGCTCTGCCCGGCCACGCCGGTGAAGCGCGCGGTGATCGGCGCCTCCTCGAGCCCTTCTTCGCCGTAGCGCTTGGCGATGGCGCCCGAGGTCAGCGCCGCCACGCTGCGGTCGCAGTTGGTGATGGTGAACGCGAACTCACCGCCGGACCTGGCCTCGATGGCGTCACTCAGTGCATCGAGCACTTCGCGGTTCTTGGCGCCCGGGTCGTGGGGCACGTTGCGCTTGACCTGGCAGAACTGCGGCGCCTCGGCCGGCACGTGGTCGTTCTCCAGCAGCGGCGTCAGGTCGAGCCGGCGCTGGGCATTGGTCTGCCCCTCGATCACCTCGAGCAGATCGGTGCGGCCGATCAGGTCGGTGAGCTTGCGCACGCCGAGCAGTGCCATCAGCTCGCGCACCTCCTCGGCGATGAAGCGGAAGTAGTGCTTGACCATGTCGACGGTGCCGCGGAAGTGCTCGTCGCGCAGGTACTGGTGCTGGGTGGCGACGCCGGTGGCGCAGTTGTTGAGGTGGCAGATGCGCAGGTACTTGCAGCCCAGCGCGACCATCGGCGCGGTGCCGAAGCCGAAGCTCTCGGCGCCGAGGATCGCCGCCTTGACCACGTCGAGGCCGGTCTTCAGGCCGCCGTCGGTCTGCAGGCGGATCTTGTCGCGCAGGCCGTTGATGCGCAGCGCCTGGTGCACCTCGGGCAGGCCCAGCTCCCAGGGGCTGCCGGCGTGCTTGATCGAGGTCAGCGGACTGGCCGCGGTACCACCATCGTAGCCCGACACGGTGATCAGGTCGGCGTAGGCCTTGGCCACGCCGGTGGCGATGGTGCCGATCCCCGGCTCGGAGACCAGCTTGACCGAGACCTGGGCGTCTGGATTGACCTGCTTGAGGTCGAAGATCAGCTGCGCCAGGTCCTCGATGGAGTAGATGTCGTGGTGCGGTGGCGGCGAGATCAGCGTCACGCCGGGTACCGAGTAGCGCAGCCGGGCGATCAGCTCATTGACCTTGCCGCCGGGCAGCTGGCCGCCCTCGCCGGGCTTGGCACCCTGGGCGACCTTGATCTGCAGTACCTCGGCGTTGACCAGGTAGGCCGGGGTGACGCCGAAGCGCCCGGAGGCGATCTGCTTGATCTTGGAGCTGCGAATGGTGCCGTAGCGAGCCGGATCCTCGCCGCCCTCGCCAGAGTTGGAGCGCCCGCCGGCCTCGTTCATGGCCTGGGCCAGCGCCTCGTGGGCCTCCGGCGACAGCGCACCAAGCGACATGCCGGCGCTGTCGAAGCGCGGCAGCATGCTCTCTACCGGCTCCACCTCGTCCAGCGACAGCGGCTCGACGGCCGGCTTGAGAGCCAGCAGGTCGCGAATGGTCGCCACCGGGCGCTCGTTGACCAGCCGCGCGAATTTCTTCCACTTCTGGTAGTCGCCCTGCTGCACTGCCTCCTGCAGCGTCATCACCACATCGGGGTTGTAGGCGTGGTACTCCTTGCCGTGGACGTACTTGACCAGGCCACCCTGGCTGATGCCCTTGCGCGGCAGCCAGGCATCCCGCGCCTGCAACTCCTGCTGCATCTGGATCTCGGCGAAGCCGGCGCCCTCGATGCGCGAGGCCATGCCGGTGAAGCACATCTCCATCACCTCGGAGTGCAGCCCCACCGCCTCGAATAGCTGCGAGCCGCGGTAGGAGGCCAGGGTCGAGATGCCCATCTTGGAGAGGATCTTGTAGAGCCCCTTCTGCATGCCCTTACGGTAGTTCTCGCGGGCATCCGCCGGGTTGCCGGTAAGCTCGCCGGTGCGATGCATGTCGGCCAGCACCTGGTAGGCCAGGTAGGGGTAGACCGCGGTGGCGCCGACGCCGAACAGCACCGCCATCTGGTGTGCGTCGCGGGCATAGCCGGTCTCGACCACGAGATTGACCCGCGGACGCAGCGCCAGACGGCCCAGGTGGTGGTGGATGGCACCGGTAGCGAGTGCCGCATGAATCGGCAGCTGGCCCTTCTCGAGGCCGGCATCGCTCAGCACCAGGATCACCTTGCCATCCTTCGTCGCCGCCTCGGCGGCCTGGCACAGCGCCTGCAGCGCCTGCTTGAGGCCCTGCTGCTCGGGGTCGTAGGCAAGCGTGAGGGTGTGGCTGGTGAAGGCGGGATCCTCGTTATTGACCAGCGCGGTGAACTTGCGCGGCGACAGCACCGGGGTGGTCAGGATGATGCGATGGGCGTGATCCGGTGTCGCTTCGAAGACGTTGAGCTCAGCGCCGATGCAGGTCTCCAGCGACATCACGATCGCTTCGCGCAGCGGGTCAATGGGCGGATTGGTGACCTGGGCGAACTTCTGGCGGAAATGGTCGGTGAGCACCCGGTTCTGGCGCGACAGCACCGCCATCGGCGTATCGTCGCCCATCGAGCCCACCGCCTCCTGACCGCTCTCGGCCAGCGGCCGCAGCAGCTGGTCACGCTCCTCGAAGCTGATCTGGAACATCTTCTGGTAGACGTTGAGCTCGTTGGTGTCCATCGGCTGGAAGCGCGCCAGCTCGGTGAGCGCCGACTCCAGATAGTGGGCGCGATCCTTGAGCCAACGCTTGTAGGGGAACGCCGACTTGAGACGATCGTCGATGTCCTGGGTGTGCAGCACCTCGCCGGTCTCGGTGTCGATACCCAGTACCTGACCGGGCCCGACGCGCCCCTTGGCGACCACGTCCTCGGGGGCGTAGTCGTAGGTGCCGATCTCCGAGGCCAGAGTGATGAAGCCATTCTTGGTGATCACCCAGCGCGCCGGGCGCAGGCCGTTGCGATCCAGCATGCACACCGCGTTGCGGCCGTCGGTCATGACCATGCCGGCGGGGCCATCCCACGGCTCCATGTGCATGGAGTTGTACTCATAGAAGGCGCGCAGGTCGCCGTCCATGGTCTCGACGTTCTGCCAGGCCGGCGGCACCATCATGCGAATGGCGTTGTAGATATCCATGCCGCCAGTCATCAGCACCTCGAGCATGTTATCCATGCTCGACGAATCGGAACCCACGGTATTGACGATCTCGTCGAGTCCGGCGATGTCGGGCAGCAGCTCGCTGACGAAGTTCTCCTTGCGCGAGTTGGCCCAGCCGCGGTTGGCCTCGATGGTATTGATCTCACCGTTGTGGGCCAGGAAGCGGAACGGCTGGGCCAGCGGCCAGCGCGGAGCGGTATTGGTGGAGAAGCGCTGGTGGAAGACGCAGATGGCGGTCTCCAGTCGCTCATCGCCGAGGTCGCGATAGAAGGTCGGCAGGTCAACGGGCATCATCAGGCCCTTGTAGGAGACCACCTTGGCCGACAGTGAGCAGATATAGAAGTCTTGTTCGTTGCGCAGGCGCTGCTCGGCGCGGCGACGCGCCATGAAAAGGTCCACCGCCAGTTGGGCATCGAGACGCTCGTCGGGAGACTCGACGAACAGCTGGCGGATGCGCGGCAAGCAGTCGAGCGCCATCGGCCCACATACGCTGGCGTCGGTAGGCACCTCGCGCCAGCCGTGCACGGTAAGATTGCGCGCGACCAGCTCGGCCTCCAGCACCTCGCGGGCGTGGGCTTCGCGAGCGTCGTCATCGGGCAGGAACAGGCTGCCCACGGCGAAGCTACGCCCCAGCTCGACGCCCAGCGACTCCCGCGCCACGGCACGCATGAAATCGCTGGGCATCTTTAGCAGCAGGCCGCAGCCGTCACCGGTCTTGCCGTCGGCGGCTATGCCGCCGCGGTGGGTCATGCAGGTCAGCGACTCGATGGCGGTCTTGAGCAGCGCATGGCTGGCCTGGCCCTCCATGTGCGCGATCAGGCCGAAGCCGCAGTTGTCCCGGAACTCACCCGGCTGATGAAGACCCTGTCTCATGGGCGTGCCTCACTGAAATCGATGTCTTGTGTCCAGAAGCGCTCAGTGCTATTATTTAATGTTTTGCTTGATTTTTAGTTACCGTTGAGCGGCCGTTGTCTGGCGTGAAAAAGGCCGTACAGCATAGCCAGCTACCCTGTGACACGCAATTCCCCACCTCCTCCTCAATCAGAAAAATCGCCAGAAATCGGCTAGTTAGCTCAGCATTCAATAAAAAACACGTGGCAGGTCAATGACTTGTACCCTCGCTCTGCCCAGCTCACCATTATTAGACTTTGGTCTTAATTTTACGCCAAAGGCCATGCGAGTTGTGCATAAGGCATGCGAATTACTGCCAGAGTTCCCGACCCCACAGCAGTAAAAAACGGCGCCTGCGGTCAGCAGGCGCCGTGATCTGGATGTGGCGCAGGGCAAAGGTAGCGGGATCAGCTGCGCGGATAGTCGCGCAGCAGCGCCTCAAGCAGCGACGGCGGGGTCTGGTCATCCAGGCAGGCATCGCCCAGTCCACGCAGTAGGATCAAGCGCAGCCTGGCATCGATGTTCTTCTTGTCGAGGCGCATGCGGCTCAGGAAGTCATCGACGCCCATGGCCCTGGGGGCCGCCTCGGGCAGGCCGGCGGCAGCGACGATGCGCCGCGCTCGGGCGACGTCCGCTTCGCTCAGCCAGCCCAGCCGCTGTGACAACTCGGCGGCCATCAGCATGCCGGTGCCCACTGCCTCGCCGTGCAGCCAGTTACCGTAGCCCTGGTGCGCCTCGATGGCATGGCCGAAGGTGTGGCCGAGATTGAGCAGCGCGCGTACGCCCTGCTCGGTCTCGTCGGCGGCGACGATCTCGGCCTTGAGGGCGCAGCTGCGACGGATCGCCTCGCGCAGCGCCACCTGGTCCAGCGCGCGCAGCGCCGCCATATTGGCCTCCAGCCAGGACAGGAAGTCGACATCGCGGATCAATCCATACTTGATCACCTCGGCAAGCCCCGCCGACAGCTCGCGGGGCGGCAGGGTGGCCAGGCTGTCGGTATCGATCAGCACCGCGCGGGGCTGCCAGAAAGCGCCGATCATGTTCTTGCCCAGCGGGTGGTTGACGCCGGTCTTGCCGCCCACCGAGGAGTCGACCTGAGCGAGCAGCGTGGTGGGCACCTGGATGAAGGCCACACCGCGCTGATAGCCGGCCGCGGCGAAGCCGACCATGTCGCCGATCACCCCGCCGCCCAGTGCCACCAGGGTGCAGCGACGGTTGAAGCCCGCTTCGAGCAGGGCATCCCAGATACGGCTGACGTGATCGAGGGTCTTGGTGGCTTCGCCGTCGGGCAGCACCAGCTCACGCACCTCCAGGTCACCGGGCAGGCCGGCCTTGAAGCGCTCGAGGTAGTGCGGCGCCACCACCTCGTTGGTGACCACCATGACCTGGCGCCCGGCCAGGTAGGGCGTTAGCCACTGGGGGTCGCCGAGCAGGCCGACGCCGATATGGATGGGGTAGCTGCGCTCGCCGAGTTCGACATTGAGCGTCACCGGTGACGGGGCGTGTGGAGTCATGTCAGGCCTTGCATTGCAGTGGATCGACGAGGCGCGTCACGCGGCGCACGATTTCGCTGACCACCGAGCGCGGACCGCGGCGGTCGGTGCGCACGATCAGGTCGGCAGTGGCGCGGTAGAGCGGATCGCGCTTGGCAAACATGCCGCGCAGGATCTCCTCGGGATTGCCGTTCTGCAGCAGTGGTCGATTGCGGTCCTTGGCGGTGCGCCGCAGCTGCTGCTCGACGGTGGTGTAGAGATAGATGACCGTGCCGCGCTCGCGCAGCGCCCGGCGGTTGCTCTCGCGCATCACCGCACCGCCGCCGGTGGCCACCACCACGCCGTGGCGCTGGGTCAGCTCATCGATCATGGCCTCCTCGCGTTCGCGAAACCCCGCCTCGCCCTCGATTTCGAAGATCCACGGGATATCGGCGCCGCAGCGGCCCTGGATCTCGTGGTCGCTATCGAAGAAGTCGCGCGACAGCTCGGCCGCCAACAGGCGGCCGATGGTGCTCTTGCCGGCCCCCATGGGGCCGATCAGAAAAAGGTTGGGTAAATCCTGCATCAGCGAATTGCCAGTCCGTCCTCGATGATTCTCGGGGTGATGAATACCAGCAACTCTACCTTTTCGCTCGAGTCTTGGGTATAGCGGAACAGATTGCCGATCAGCGGCAGGTCGCCGAAGAATGGCGTCTTGAACAGGCTGCGCACCTGCTCGGTGGTGAGGATCCCGCCCAGCACCACGGTCTCGCCGTTATCCACCAGCACCTGGGTCTCGATCTGATTGGTATCGATCGACGGCACCCCGGCGAACTCCTCGCCGACGGTGTCATTGTTGATCACCAGGTCCATGATGATGCGGTTGTCCGGGGTGATCTGCGGGGTGACCTCCAGCGACAGCACCGCCTCCTTGAATTCGACATTGGTGGCGCCGCTGGAGGTGGCCTCCTGAAAGGGAATCTCGGTGCCCTGCTTGATCACCGCGGTGCGCTGATTGGCGGTGATCACCCGCGGCTGGGAGATGGTCTGGCTCTTGCCTTCGCTCTCCAGGGCGCGCAGCTCTAGGTCAAGCAGGATATCCCCCGACAGATAGCCGAAGGCGAAGGTAGATAGCGGGTTGGTGGCATTGCCCATATCCACGGCCAGGCCGCCGCGCGCGCGATTTAGGCCCTGCGGGTTGATGTTGCGCGCCACGTTGTCGACAAGATTATTGGCTTCTCGAGGAGAAAGGTCCTCACCCAACCTTTCGCGCTCGCGGAAGCCACGGGTCGAAGAGGCCCCCCAGCGCACCCCAAGCTCGCGGGTCGCGCTGTCGCGGGCGATCACGATACGCGCCTCGATCTGCACCTGGCGCACCGCCACGTCGAGCTGGTCCAGGGTACGCAGGATGCTCTGGATCTGGTCGGCGGTATCCTGGATCAGCAGGGTGTTGGTGCGCTGGTCGACGCTGACCCGGCCGCGCTCGGTAAGCAGCCCGAAGCCACCCTCGCCGCGCAGCAGGGCGGCCAGGTCCGAGGCCCGCGCGTAGCGCACCTGGATCATCTCGGTGGTCAGCGGCGAAAGGGTCTCCATCTGCTCGCGGGACTCGAGCTCCTGGCGCTCGATATTGGCCAGCTCCGAGGCCGGCGCGACGACGATCACGTTGCCCTCCTGGCGGCTGGCCAGGCCGTGGCTCTTGAGCACCAGGTCGAGGGCCTGATCCCAGGGCACGTCCTCGAGATTGAGGGTCACGTTGCCGGTGACGCTGTCACTGGCGACCAGGTTGAGGCCGGTAAAGTCGGCGATGATCGCCAGCACCGAGCGCACCTCGATATCCTGGAAGTTGAGGGTGATGCGCTCGCCGGTGTAGGCGAAGCGCTCGCGTTCGCGGGTCTCGCGCTCGGCCTGGGACACCGGCTGAATCTCGATCACCAGCTGGCGGCCGCTGTGGGTCGAGAGCATGGCGTAGTCGCCGCTGGCTTCGAGCTCGAGGGTCACGCCGTCGCGCCCCGGCTGGGGGGTGATGCGCCGCAGCGGGGTGCCGAAATCGGTCACGTCGAGCACCTGATCGAGCTCTGCCGGCAGCTCCACCCGGCGCAGCTCGGCGATCACCCGGCTGCCGCTCTCGCGGACGCGGGAGTCGACGCCGTCGCGATCGAAGGTCACGATCAGCCGGCCGGCGCCGTCGTCGCCGCGGCGGAAGTCGATCTCCTCGATGCGCGGCTCGCGGCTTGCCAGTGCCGCGGCGGGCTGTGCGCCAGCCGGTTCGGCCTGTGGCGCCGCCGCCTGCCGGGCGCCGCCGTCGCCGCCAATCGTCAGCACCAGAGCGTCGCCCTGCTGGCGAGTGCTGTAGGGCAGCGCCCCGTCGAGAGCGAACACCAGCCGGGTACGGGCCCCGGCCTCGAGGGTGGTCAGGTCGCGCACCCCGGCAATCTGCAGCGTCTGCTGGCTGCGCTCGAGACGACTGGCGGTGTCCATCAGGTCGATGGTCAGTCGCGCCGGGTCATCGAGCCGATAGCCGCGCACCTCTGGGACGCCGCCGCTGAACGACAGCACCACTTCCAGTTCACCGCCCGCCGTCTGGCGATAGGAGAGGTCGTCGAGTGTCGACGCCGCCAGCGCCGGCAGGCTCAGCAGCACCATGCTGAGGGCTGCGGTCAGACGCCTGATAATCGTCATTGTAATATTCCCCTACGCCGCGCCGCCTGCCCTCCGGCTCAGCGGTGTATATGGTTTGCCCTAGTTGGGCAGCGTCATTTCTCGCGTTCGCTCGACCCAGGCGTTGCGTTCGCGCACGGTCTCGACCAGCACGATCGACGCCCCGGTAATGCTCACGATGCGGCCATCATCGCTCCCCAGATAGTTGCCGACCCGCAGCCGATGCACCTGGCCTTGCGGCGCACGCAGTAGCGCCGAGGGCTGGGCATTGACGGTCAGGGTGCCGACCAGTTCGAGCTCGCTAAGAGCGTAGCGCTCCAGCGGTTCGCGCGGCCGCTCGGGATCCGGCGCGCGCTCGCCCTGGGGCGTGGCGACGTCGTCTTGCGGCAGCCGCGCCAGGAACGGGCTGCGTGCATTGGCCTGCTCGTAGCCCGGTGCGCGGTAGCGCGGCACCTCGGGCAGCGGCTCGACCGAAAGCTCGCCGGGATCGCGCTTGAGCGCCTCGAGCTCGCGATCGAGACCGGCCAGGTCGGGGTCGGCACAGCCGACCAGCAGCAGGCACGCCACCAGGGCGAGTGACGACATCCTCATGGCGCCCCCTCGCCGTCACGGCGATAGCTGTAGGTTCGCGCCAGCATCGACAGGCGCAGCAGCCCGGGATCGTCCGCCGGTTCGAGGCTGAAGTCATGCTGGGTGACGATGCGTGGCAGGCCGGCCACCCCGGCCAGGAAGGCAGCGATGCGGTGATAGTCGCCCTGTACCTGGATGTCGAACGGCTGCTCGACGTAGAACTCGCGCTGCTCCGGCGCGCGCAGCCGGATGAAGTCGATCGACAGCTGGTTGTCGATGGCCGTCTCACTGATGTTGTCGATCAGCGAGGGGACCTCGGCGCCGGTGGGCAGCATCTCGAGCAGCGCCTCGAGGCGCTCTTCCAGTTCATCCGATTGAGCCCGCATCGCCGGCAGGTTGGCCGCCTGCACCGCCTTGCTCTGGTAGTCGCGCAGCAGGCTCTGCTCCTGACGCTGGGCCGCGGCCAGCTCCTCGGCCTTGGGCGCCGCCAGGTACCAGTGCATGCCGGCAAAGGTCAGCCCCAGCGCCAGCAGGCAGCAGATCAGCTGCAGCGACCAGGGCCAGCTGCCCGACTCCTTGATATCCAGTTCGCGCCACTCCAGCTCGCGCAGCCGCCGCCACTCTCCCGCCAGGCTCATGACGCACCCTCCTCGGCACCCGGCTCAGGCGCCGTGTCATCGTGCTGCTCGGCCTCCTCGGGCATCTGCTGACTGACGCTCAGGCTGAAGCGACGCTGCGCCGCGCCGTCCTGCGACTCTACCTCGGAGAGCACCGGCACATCGAGCGCACTGGCCGCCGCCAGCGCACGCAGCTGGTCGGACACCTGGCGGTTGCTGTCGGCCAGGCCGCTCAGGCGCAGCGAATCGCCCTGCCGCGACAGGCGGGTATAGTGCACGCCCTCCTCGAGGCTCTCGACCAACTGATTGAAAACGTGCACGGTCTGCGGCCGCCCTACCTGCAGGCGGCTGAAGACCTCGATCTGATCGAGCATCTGCGCCCGCGCCGCCTCGTACTCGCTGATCGAGCGGATATCGCGCTCGAGCTGCGCGGCCGCGGCCTCCACGTGGGCGTTGCGCTGCTCCTGCACCTCGAGCCGCTGCTGATAGAAGAAGGTCATGCTGGCCCCGCTGCCCAGGCCGATCGCCGCGGCCAGCACCAGCGCCGCGTGGAAGCGACGGCTACGCCGTTCGCGTACGCGGTCGCGCCACGCCAGCAGGTTGATCTCGATGGTCATCGACGCGCCCTCATGGCCAGACCACAGGCGGTGAGCATGGCCGGCGCATCACCGGCCAGGGTGTGAATATCGATGCGCGAGTTGATCTTCATGCGCAGAAAGGGGTTGGCGATGGTCACGTCCATGCCACTGTCCTGGGTCAGCCGCTCGCTGAGCCCCGGCACCACGCTGGAGCCGCCGGCGATCATCAGGCGCTTGACCTCGAACTTGCGGCCCGCAGTGTAGTAGAGCTGCAGCGAGCGACCGATCTGCTGGACCAGCGTATCGAGAAACGGCTCCAACACCTCACGGGGATAGTCGTCGGGAAGGCCACCGCGCTTCTTGGCCAGGCCGGCCTCTTCGAGGCTCAGACCGTAGCGGCTGCGGATCTCCTCGGTGAGCTGGCGGCCGCCGAATACGGTGTCGCGGCTGTAGGTCACGCGGCCCTGGCGCAGCACGTGAAACGAATTCATGGTCGCGCCGATATCGACCAGTGCCACGCAGTCATCCTCCGCCGCCAGCGGCGGCTGCAGCTGATGGCGCAGCTCGCCGAAGGCGCGCTCCATGGCGAAGGTCTCGACGTCCACCGCATCGGGCTCGAGCCCCGCCTGCAGCAGCGCCTCGGTCAACTGGCTGACGTCCTGCTGGCGGCAGGCGACCAGCAGCACGTCCTGCTGGTCGCCGTAGCGCGCATTGGGCCCCAGGCGCTGAAAATCGAAGGCCACTTCGGCGAACGGAAACGGAATATGCTTGTCTGATTCGAGCTGAATGCGCGCCTCGATCTCATCATCGTTGAGCGAGGCGGGAAACGTCAGCGTCTTGGTGATCGCCGCGCCAGCGGGGACCGCGACGCAGGCTCGGCGAGTATGCAGCTGCGCCTGCTCGACCGCGGCTTGCAGCGCGGTGACGACATCCTGCATATGGCGGATGCGCCGCTCCACCACGGCACCCTCGCGGAGGGGGCGAACCGCATAGCTATCGACCTGGTAATGGCCGGGAGTAGACTTGAGCTCGATCAACTTGACCGTCGCCGAACTGATGTCGACCCCAACCAGTGCCTTGCCGGGACGTCTAAGTCGCACCACGCACTTCTCCACGCTTGAGGGTAACGAGCCACTAACAGGATTATCGGCAATCGCAGATGGCGCCTTGAGCCGAACACCTGCTGTTTATGCCGCCTATTCGCCCCAAATCGCGTAGCAACAGTGAAAACTCGCATCAACGCTGGTGGCCTAGAGCCTGGGTTAATATAATGAATGGTCGGCTCTATTGATACCAAGCACTTTCACCGCTTGCACGCACCACAGGTACCGCCTCTTCATGAAGTTGCTCAAAACCTCCGTCATCTCGCTGCTCTGGATCACTCTTTCGCTAGGCACCGCCAGCGTACTGGCCGTGGTCGGCGCGGCGCTCTACTTTGCCCCGGGCCTGCCCGACGTGCGCCAGCTACAGGACTTCGAGCTGCATACCCCGCTGCGCATCTTCAGTCGCGACGGCAAGCTGATCGGCGAGTTCGGCGAAGAGCGGCGCATGGCCATCGATTTCGACGAGGTGCCCGAAGACCTGGTGCAGGCGCTGCTGGCCGCCGAGGACGCCAACTACTTCGACCACCCCGGGGTCGACCCGCGCGGCCTGGCGCGCGCCGCCTACGAACTGGTTTCCAGCGGCGGCACCATCCAGACCGGTGGCTCCACCATCACCATGCAGGTGGCGCGTAACTACCTGCTGACCCTCGACCGTACCTTCACCCGCAAGATTCGCGAGATCCTGCTGGCGCTGCAGATGGAGCAGGTGCTGAGCAAGGAGGAGATCTTCGAGCTCTACATCAACAAGATCTTCCTCGGCAACCGCGCCTACGGCGTCGCGGCCGCCGCCGAAACCTACTACCAGAAGCCGCTATCGGAGCTGACCCTGGCCCAGAAGGCGATGATCGCCGGCCTGCCCAAGGCACCGTCGTCGTTCAACCCGCTGGCCAACCCGGAGCGCTCGCTGATCCGCCGCAACTGGATCCTGTATCGCATGCGCGACCTGGGCTATATCGACCAGGCCGCCTATGACGAGGCCGTACAGGCGCCGATCACCGCCCAGCGCTTCACCGCCCAGGTCGAAGTCGACGCCCCCTACGTCGCCGAGATGGCCCGCCAGTTCGCCATCGAGCGCTACGGCGATGAGGCCTACACCGGCGGCTATCGCATCCACACCACCCTCGACAGTGAGCTGCAGCCCTTCGCCCGCGACGCCCTGACCCGCGGCCTGATCGACTACGACACGCGTCACGGCTGGCGCGGGGTCGAAGAGAGCGGCATTCCTTCGAGCCTGGTCGAGGCCCAGGAGCGCGCCGAGCGTCGCGGCCTGGAAGAGGAGCTCGGCGAGTCACCGGAGGTCATGGAGACCGCCCGTCAGGCCGCCGAAAGCAGCCAGAGCCGGGTCGAGGGGATCGACGGCGACGTCAGCAACTGGCAGCGCGTGCTCGAACGCACCCCGGGCTTCGGCCCGCTGCAGCCGGCCATCGTGGTCGAAAGCGAGGGCCGCGAGATGACCGTCCTCGATCGCCGCGGCGAACTGGTGACCCTCGAGTGGGACGGCCTGAGCTGGGCGCGCGAATACCGCAGCGCCTTCGCCCGCGGTCCCGAGCCGAGCTCGGCGGCCCAGATTGCCAGCCGCGGCGATCTGGTGCGCATCCTCGAGCGCGACGACGGCAGCTTCCGGCTCTCCCAGCGGCCCGACGCCGAGGGCTCGATCGTGGTGCTCGATCCCGACACCGGGGCGATCCTGGCCCTGCAGGGTGGCTTCAGCTTCAATGCCAGCAAGTTCAATCGCGCCACCCAGGCCCAGCGTCAGTCGGGCTCGATCTTCAAGCCGTTCGTGTTCCTGGCCGCTCTCCAGGACGGCGACATGAACGCCGCCACCGTGGTCAACGATGCCCCGGTGGTGATGCAGGACGGCAGCAACGACCTGTGGCGGCCGGTCAACGCCGGCGGCAACTTCCTCGGCCCCACCCGCCTGCGGGTGGCGCTGGCGCAGTCGCGCAATCTGGTCACGGTACGCGTGCTGCAGAGCCTGGGCATCGAGAACGCCATCGAATTTCTCGAGGGCTTCGGTTTCGCCGAGAGCCGCCTGCCACGGGGGCTGTCGCTGGCGCTGGGCAGCGCCTCGCTGACCCCGCTGGAGATGACCAACGCCTATGCGGTGCTTGCCAACGGCGGCTTCCAGGTCTCGCCATGGTTCGTCGAGCGCGTGACCCGCGGCGACGACGACAACGTCATCGACGAGGCCCTGCCGCGGGTCGCCTGCCGCGAGTGCGACAACGGCGCCACCGAGGTGGAAATCGACGGCCGCGTGTACCCGCTCGCCGAGCGCGTCGCCGACCCCACCTCCGTCTACATTCTGCGCGATATGCTGCGCGACGTGATCGACAACGGCACAGGCCGCGCCGCCCTCGAGCTCGGCCGCCAGGATATCGTCGGCAAGACAGGCACCACCAACGAGCAGCGCGACGCCTGGTTCGCCGGCTACAACGACGATCTCGTCACCACCGTGTGGATCGGCAAGGACAACAACGAGACCACCGGCGAGTACGGCGGTCGCGCGGCCCTGCCGGTGTGGATCGACTTCATGGGCAATGCGCTCAACGGCCGCCCCGAAGCGATGCCCGAAGCGCCGGCCAATATCGTTCGCCTGCGCGTCGACGCCGACACCGGCCGCCGCCTGCATGACGACCAGTCCGGCGGCATCAGCGAGCTGTTCCACGGCGATCATCTGCCCGACTACCAGCCGCGCAGCGTGGGCCGCGAGATCGAGGACAGCAGCGGCTCCCAGGGCACCGGCTCCTACGAGGCGATCTTCTAAGTTGCCAGCGGCTGGGGCGGCATGGACGCCGCCCGCCATCGCTTCACAACCTGGCACCCAGCGCCTACCCTCGGTAGGCATGACACCCATGCAGCGACAGGGAGTTACAGCATGCGACGTCAACGGCTTGGCCTCTGCGGCGTAGCCACCATCCTGCTGGCGCTACCGCTTGGCGCCCAGGCGAGTCCATTCTATGCGCCGCCACCGCCCGACGAAGAAGACGATGTCTTCGCCGGCGACCTGGAGTTTGGCTTCACCCAGCTCTCCGGCAACACCGACAGCCGCACCCTGCTCGGCAAGGGCAGGCTCACCTGGCTGACCGGCAACTGGACCCACAGTCTGCGCGGCGAGATCCGCAACGTCGCCCGCGACGACACCACCAGCGCCGAGCAGTATCTGGCCGCCTGGCGTGAACGTTACGATTTCGACGGCGACCACTATCTGTTCGGCTTCGCGCGCTGGGAGAAGGATCGCTTCAGCGGCTACGACCAGCAGGTCACGACGATTGCCGGCTATGGCCGCCAGATTCTCGATAGCGACACCCATCGCCTGTCGCTGGAAGCCGGCCCCGGCTACCGCTTCGACGACGTGCGCGACGAGGAGAGCGAAGGCTTCAGCGTCGGCTACGGCGCACTGGCCTACGACTGGGAGGTCACCGACAACGCCTCTTTCTCCCAGGAGCTATCGATCGAGGCGACCCGCGACAACACCACCTCACGCTCCTACTCGGCGCTGACCGCTCGCATCAATTCGCGCATGGCGCTGCGCCTGTCCCACGAGATCCGCCGCAACTCGCAGCCCCCCGAGTCCGCCACCGCGCGCAGCGACATGACCACCAGCGCCTCGCTTGTTTACAGCTGGTAAGCGGGTAACAAAAATGCCGGCCCCATGGGGCCGGCATCGTGTGCTGCGTCAGAGCGTACGGACTCAGCCGCCGTAGACCTCATCGACGCTGTTCAGCGGATAGTGCGACGGGAACGGCTTGCGCGCCACCCCGGAATCCACCGCGGCTTGAGCCACCGCCGCCGAGACACGGTCGAGCAGGCGCGCATCGAGGGGCGTGGGCAGGATGTAGCCGCGACCGAACTCGAGGGCGTCGAGCTCGTAGGCATCCAGTACATACTGGGGCACCGGCTCACGGGCCAGGTCCTTGAGGGCATGAACCGCGGCCACCTTCATCTCTTCGTTGATCGCCGTGGCACGCACGTCCAGCGCACCGCGGAAGATGAACGGGAAGCCCAGCACGTTGTTGACCTGGTTGGGATAGTCGGAGCGGCCGGTGGCCATGATCACATCATCGCGAGCCGTGTTGGCAACGTCGGGATGAATCTCCGGGTCCGGGTTGGAGCAGGCGAACACCACCGGGTTGGCGGCCATCGTCTTGAGCTGCTCGGCGGACAGCAGATTGGGGCCCGACAGGCCGAGGAACACATCGGCACCGTCGATGGCGTCGTCCAGCGTACGCTTGTCGGTCTCGGTGGCGAACATCGCCTTGTACTGGTTGAGATCGTCGCGGCCGCTGTGAATCACGCCCTTACGGTCGAGCATGAACAGGTTCTCGGCCTTGGCGCCGCAGGCCACCAGCAGCTTCATGCAGGCGATGGCGGCAGCACCGGCACCGAGACATACGATGCGCGCCTCTTCGAGGGACTTGCCGGCGATATCCAGGGCGTTGAGCATGCCCGCCGCGGTGACAATGGCGGTGCCGTGCTGGTCATCGTGGAACACCGGGATGTTGCAGCGCTCAACCAGCGCCCGCTCGATCTCGAAACACTCCGGGGCCTTGATATCCTCGAGGTTGATGCCGCCCCAGGTGATGGCAACGCGTGCCACGGTATCGATGAAGGCCTGCGGGCTCTCGGCGTCGACCTCGAGGTCCACCGAGTTGATGCCGGCAAAACGCTTGAACAGCACCCCCTTGCCTTCCATCACCGGCTTGCTCGCCAGCGGACCGAGGTTACCCAGGCCGAGGATGGCCGAGCCATCGGAGATCACCGCCACCAGGTTGCCCTTGCCGGTGTAGAGGTAGGCGTTCTCGACATCCTTGGCGATTTCGCGGCACGGTTCGGCCACGCCCGGACTATAGGCCAGCGCCAGATCCTTGGCCGAGGCAGTCGGCTTGGTGAGCTCGACGGAGAGTTTTCCGGGGATCGGGTGGGCGTGGTAGTCAAGCGCGGCTTGCTTCTTGGCGTCTGTCATATGCGTAGTTGTCCAGTCGTCTTCAACGAGAGAGTCGAATCAGAATATAGAAAAACGCTCAGCCCCACAACTTGAGCCAAGTTGCTGTCATTCAAGGCTTTTAATCGGATGTTTGAAGCCATTTCCAGATATTTAGTGCAACTTATGCTCAATCCCGCAGGCATAACGTCGAGCTTATTGCCGCAGGCCAGGCGAGCAGCCACAAAAAACCCGCCGGGCGGCGGGTTTTTCACGAACCGACAGCGAGCGATCAGCCGCGCTTGACGGCGGCACCGAAACGCTTGTTGAAGCGCTCGACGCGGCCACCGGTGGTCGCCTGCTTCTGCTTACCGGTATAGAACGGATGGCACTGTGAGCAGACGTCCAGGTTGAAGTCGTGACCCGAAGTCGAGCCGACTTCGAAGGTAGCGCCGCAGCTGCAGGTAGCGCTGACCTTCTTGTAATCGGGGTGGATACCTTGTTTCATCTTGAAGCCTCATGATGCTGTATGCCGCCACCTGATCACCTGCCAGGCACCGCATACGGTTGTCATACAGTTGTCATGCCATTCAGCGCAACGACAGACCGGGTGGTTTCGAAGCCACGAGGTCGCGCCCCGAGCCCGAAGGGCACGTATCTTAGCAGAGCCAGCCGCGGAGGCCAATTGCCCGCCACTCCTTTTACCACGCCCGCTGCATCAAGCGCCTCATCCGTCCTGGCAGTCGCCGTGCCCAGCCCCCTGCGGCGACTGTTCGACTACCGCCCCTGCGCCACGCCGCCACCCGACGGCTGGCGCCCGGGGCTGCGGGTGCAGGTACCGTTCGGGCGTCGCGAAGTGATCGGCATCGTCGTCGAGTGCCGCGACCACAGCGACTTCCCGCTTGCCGATCTCAAGCCTGTCAGCGCCTGGCTCGACAGCGACCCGCTGCCCGACGACTGGCTGTGGCTGTGCCGCTTCGCCGCACGCTACTACCAGCATTCGCTGGGCGACACCCTGCACCAGTCGCTGCCGGTGCTGCTGCGCCAGGGCCGGCCGCTGGAGGCACGCACCCGCGAACGCTGGCAGCTGACCGCCAGCGGCCGTGGCGCCAGCCGCGACGACCTGGGGCGCGCGCGCCGCCAGGCCGAGTTGCTCGAACTGCTGCAGCAGCACCCGCGGGGCCTGGCCGTCAACGCCATCACCGCCCAGGGCTTTGGCCGCGCACAGCTCGACGGCCTGCTGGAGAAAGGCCTCGCCGAGGCCAGCAGCGAGCCGCTGATCGCCGCCCCAGCGCCGGCCGCCAACCAGCTGCTGGCCGAGCCCAGCCTGCCGCTCAAGCGCGAGCAGGCCGAGGCGCTGGCGGCCATGCATGAAGGGCTCGATCGCTTCCACCCCTGCCTGCTGCACGGCGTTACCGGCAGCGGCAAGACAGAGGTCTACCTGCAGCTGATCGAGGCGGTGGTGGCGCGCGGCCGTCAGGCACTGGTGCTGGTGCCCGAGATCGGCCTCACCCCGCAGACCCTGCAGCGTTTCCGCAAGCGCTTTCGAGTGCCGGTCGTCGCCCTGCATTCGGGGCTCTCCGACGGCGAGCGCCTCGACGCCTGGCTGGCCGCCGCCAGCGGCCGCGCACCAATCGTGATCGGCACCCGCTCGGCGATCTTCACGCCGCTGGCGAGCCCCGGTGCGATCATCGTCGACGAGGAGCATGACGGTTCGCTCAAGCAGCAGGACGGGCTGCGCTACCACGCCCGCGACCTGGCCGTGGCCCGCGCCCACCGCGACGGCATTCCGCTGGTGCTGGGCAGCGCCACGCCGTCGCTGGAGACGCTGGCCCAGGCGCGCAGCGGCCGCTATCGCCACCTGCGCCTGATGAACCGCGCCAGCCGCCATGCCCCGCCGCGCATGGAGCTGATCGACCTGCGCGGCCGCCCGCGCCGCGGCGGCCTGGTGCCGCCGGTGATCGAGGCCATCCGCACCACCCTGGCCGCCGGCCATCAGGTGCTGGTGTTCATCAACCGCCGCGGCTTCGCCCCGACCCTGGCCTGCCACGCCTGCGGCTGGATGGCCGAGTGCCGCCACTGCGACGCGCGCCTGACGCTGCACCGCCAGCCCCAGCAGCTGGCCTGCCACCACTGCGACCACAAGCAGCCGCTGCCCGACGCCTGCCCCGACTGCGGCAGCGCCGACCTGCGCCCCCTCGGCGCCGGCACCGAGCGCACCGAGGAGACCCTCGCCGAGCTGTTCCCCGAGGTGCCGGTGCACCGCATCGACCGCGACAGCACGCGGCGCAAGGATGCCATGGAGCAGCTGCTCGGCGAGGTCAAGCGCGGCGAGCCGTGCCTGCTGGTGGGCACCCAGATGCTGGCCAAGGGTCACCACTTGCCGCATGTCACCATGGTGGTGGTGGTCAACGCCGACGCCGGCCTCTACGCCAGCGATTTCCGCGCCCTGGAGCAGAACGCCCAGCTGCTGGTGCAGGTCGCCGGGCGTGCCGGGCGTGCCGAGCACCCGGGCCGGGTACTGGTGCAGACCCTGCACAGCGACGATCCGCACCTGCGACTGCTGGCCGAGATCGGCTACGATGCGCTGGCCGAGCAGCTGCTCGCCGAGCGCCGCGCCGCCGCACTGCCGCCGTTTCGCTTCATGGCGCTGGCGCGCTTCGAGAGCCCCCGCGAGGCCGACGCTACGGCGCTGGCCGCCGGCGCCGGCCAAGCCCTGCGCGAGTGGCTCGCCGGCAGCCTGGAGGTGCACTGCCTGGGGCCGGTACCGGCGCCCATGGAGCGCCGCCAGAACCGCTACCACGTCCAGCTGATGCTGAGCGGCGCACAGCGCAGCAAGCTCCACGAGGCCAGCGCCTGGCTGGTGGCGTGGCTCGAAGCCAGCCGCGATGCGCGCCGGGTCCGGTGGTCGCTGGATATCGACCCGCAGACATTGAGCTGAATTCGAAGAGCCGATCTTGCCATGACCGCGGCTACACCGGGCACAGCCTTTCGCGAAAACGCTGTGAACCCATCCATGGGCGCTCCATTTTTCATCCCTGAAAAATGAGCTTCGCTCAAGGCTGCCCCCGGCGCCGCGGATAGCCGCCACGAACTCATGCATCGCTTTAGGTTCGCACCTGCTTTCCCCCACAGGGTTTAAAGCCGCCCCGCAATTGCCGATAATGGGCGACCAAGCCGTTTCGGCCGTTGCCACGCCACGCGCCACAGGACATCAGAGCACTCATGAAAGAGACCATCATCGCGCTGCTCGACGAGGCACTCGCCGCCCTCAAGCAGCAGGGCGTGCTGCCCGCCGACATCGCGCCGACCATCAAGGTCGACCCCACCAAGGACAAGGCCCACGGCGACTACGCCACCAACCTGGCGCTGATGCTGGCCAAGCCCGCCGGCAAGAAGCCCCGCGAGCTGGCCGAAGCCCTGGTTGCCGCCCTGCCCGAGTCATCTGCCGTGAGCAGCACCGAGATCGCCGGGCCCGGCTTCATCAACTTCTTCGCCGCCACCGACGCCGTAGCCCAGGTGGTACAGCAGGTGCTCGACGCCGGCGACACCTTTGGCCGCAGCCTGATCGGCAAGGGCCAGAAGGTGCAGGTCGAGTTCGTCTCCGCCAACCCCACCGGGCCGCTGCACGTCGGCCACGGCCGCGGCGCGGCGATCGGCGACTCGATCTGCCGGCTGCTCGAAGCCACCGGCTACGACGTCACCCGCGAGTTCTACTATAACGACGCCGGCGCCCAGATCAGCAACCTGGCGCTCTCGGTGCAGGCCCGCGCCAAGGGCCTCGGCCCGGACGACCCCAGCTGGCCGGAAGATGGCTACCGCGGCGGCTACATCGAAGACGTCGCCGCCAGCTACCTGGCCGGCGAGACGATCCACGCCGACGACCGCCACGTCACCGCCAAGGCCGATGCCGACGACCTCGACGCCATTCGCGAGTTCGCCGTGGCCTACCTGCGCCGCGAGCAGGATCTCGACCTCAAGGCCTTCGGTGTCGAGTTCGACGTCTACTTCCTGGAGTCGTCGCTGTACGACGACGGCAAGGTCGAGGCCACCGTGGCCAAGCTGATCGACGGCGGCCACACCTATGAAGAGGACGGCGCCCTGTGGCTGCGCACCACCGATTTCGGTGACGACAAGGATCGCGTGATGCGCAAGCGCGACGGCGGCTATACCTACTTCCTGCCCGACGTCGCCTACCACTTCGACAAGTGGCAGCGTGGCTTTGGCCAGGTGATCAACGAGCAGGGCGCCGACCACCACTCCACCGTGACCCGCGTGCGCGCCGGCCTGCAGGCGCTGGAAACCGGCATCCCCCAGGGCTGGCCCGACTACGTGCTGCACCAGATGGTGCTGGTTACCCGCTCCGGGGTGGAGGTCAAGCTCTCCAAGCGCGCCGGCAGCTACGTCACCCTGCGCGACCTGATCGACGAGGTCGGCCGCGACGCTACCCGCTACTTCCTGGCCGCGCGCCGCGCCGACTCGCAGCTGACCTTCGATATCGACCTGGCCCGCTCGCAGTCCAACGACAACCCGGTCTACTACGTGCAGTATGCCCACGCCCGGGTGTGCAGCGTGCTGCGTCGCGCCGAGGCCGACCACAAGCCCTTCGACCCCGCCCTGGCCGTGGCCAGCCTGGCCCAACTCGAGGCCGACCAGGAGAAGGCGCTGATGAATCGCCTGGCGCGCTTCCCGGAGGTCGTCGAGCACGCCGCCGGCAATCGCGAGCCGCAGCAGGTCGCCCAGTACCTCCAGGACTTGGCCGCCGATTTCCACACCTGCTACAACGCGGTCAAGGTCATGGTCGATGACGACGCCCAGCGCAACGCCCGGCTGGCGCTGGGGCTCGCCACCCGCCAGGTGATTCGCAACGGCCTCGACCTGCTGGGCGTGAGCGCCCCCGAGGAGATGTAATGGCCCGCCGCCCCGCGCCCAAGAAACGCGGCGCCGCCCCGCGCCGTCGTGCTCCCGCCCAGCGCCGCGGCGTGCCCGGCTGGCTGTGGGGTGTGGCCGGCCTGGTGGCCGGGTTCTTTCTCGCCCAGTACGTGCAGGAGAGCGCGCCCACGCCGCTGGCCACGGTGCTGCCCAAGCCGCCCTCGAGCAGCCCCGCCGAGGGCGAACCCGACGCCGCCGATGAGCCGCGCATGCCGACCTTCGAGTTCTACACCCTGCTGCCGGAATCCGAGGTGGTCGCGCCTCGCTCCGAGGTGGTGGTGCCGCCGCAGCCGCCCACTCCCAGCGAGGATACCGCCGCCGCCGAGCCGCCCAGCGACGAGGTGGTGGACCCGATCGCCGAGCAGATCGCCCGTACTACCGCCGCCGACGAGGCAGCGGCCGAGCAGCCCGTCGCCGAAGCGCCCAGCCAGGCCGCAGCCAACAGCCGCTATATGCTGCAGGCGGCGTCGTTCCGCGAGTCGGGCGATGCCGAGCAGCTCGCCGGCCGGCTGCGCAACTTCGGCCTCCAGGCGCAGATCAGCGAGGTGCAGTCCGGCGACAACCAGACCTGGCACCGCGTCCAGGTCGGCCCCTACGACGATACCCGCGAGCTCAACCGCGCCCAGGACCTGATGCTCACCCAGGGCATCGAGCCGCTGATGATCCGGCTGCAGAACTGATCAAGCGCGTCCGCCGGGCAACTCCCGGCGGTTGATTTCAGCGCATCGCGCCCGCATCTCCTGTAGCACGTCTTTTTGGGAGTAAGCACTACATGACCACGATCGTATCCGTGCGCCGCGACGGCAAGGTAGCGCTGGCCGGCGATGGCCAAGTGTCACTCGGCAACACGGTGATGAAGGGTAACGCCAGCAAGGTGCGCCGGCTGTATCGCGGTCAGGTGCTGGCCGGCTTTGCCGGCGGCACCGCCGACGCCTTCACGCTGTTCGAGCGCTTCGAGTCGCAGCTGGAAAAGTACCAGGGGCACCTGGTCAAGGCCGCCGTGGAACTGGCCAAGGACTGGCGCACCGACCGCGCCCTGCGCCGCCTGGAAGCGCTGCTGGCCGTCGCCAACAAGGACGCCTCGCTGATCATCACCGGCAACGGTGACGTGGTGGAGCCCGAGCGCGGCATCATTGCCATCGGCTCGGGCGGCAACTACGCCCTGGCCTCGGCCCGCGCACTGCTGGAGAACACCGAACTGTCGGCCCGCGAGATCACCGAGAAATCCCTCGAGATCGCCGGCGACATCTGCGTGTTCACCAACCACAACGTTACTCTCGAAGAGCTCTGAGGGCCGCCCCATGACCCAGATGACACCCCGCGAAATCGTTCACGCCCTCGACCAGTTCATCATCGGCCAGCAGGATGCCAAGCGCGCCGTGGCCATCGCCCTGCGCAACCGCTGGCGGCGCATGCAGCTCGACGATTCGCTGCGTGGTGAAGTGACGCCCAAGAATATCCTGATGATCGGTCCCACCGGGGTCGGCAAGACCGAGATCGCCCGGCGCCTGGCCAAGCTCGCCAACGCCCCCTTCATCAAGGTCGAGGCCACCAAGTTCACCGAGGTCGGCTATGTCGGCCGCGACGTCGAGTCGATCATTCGCGACCTCACCGAGGCCTCGATCAAGCTGACCCGCGAGCAGGCCAAGGAAGAGGTCCGCCACAAGGCCGAAGACGCCGCGGAGGATCGTATCCTCGACGCCCTGCTGCCGCCGCCGCGTGGCCAGGAAGAAGCGCCGCGCAGCGATAGCTCGACCCGCCAGCTGTTCCGCAAGAAGCTTCGCGAAGGCCAGCTCGACGACAAGGAGATCGACATCCAGGTCACGCCCCAGGGGCCGGGCATCGACATCATGACCCCGCCGGGCATGGAGGAGATGACCAACCAGCTGCAGAGCATGTTCGCCAACATGGGCAAGCAGAAGAGCGAGACCAAGCGCGTCGCGGTCAAGGACGCCTGGCAGCTGCTGCGCGACGAAGAAGCCGCCAAGCTGGTCAACGAGGAGGAGATCAAGCGCCGCGCCATCGAGGCGGTGGAGCAGAACGGCATCGTCTTCCTCGACGAGATCGACAAGGTCACCAAGGGCCAGCAGTCGAGCGGTGGCGAAGTCTCCCGCGAAGGCGTACAGCGCGACCTGCTGCCGCTGATCGAGGGCTCGACGGTGTCGACCAAGCACGGCATGGTCAAGTCCGACCATATCCTGTTCATCGCCTCCGGGGCCTTCCACCTCTCCAAGCCCTCGGACTTGATTCCCGAGCTGCAGGGGCGTCTGCCGATCCGCGTCGAGCTCGAGGCGCTGACGCCCAACGACTTCCAGCGCATCCTCACCGAACCCTCTGCGGCGCTGACCAAGCAGTATCAGGCGCTGCTGGCCACCGACGGCCTGGAGATCAGCTTCACCGAGGACGGCATCCAGCGCATCGCCGAGATCGCCTGGCAGGTCAACGAAGGCACCGAGAACATCGGCGCGCGGCGCCTGCACACGGTGATGGAGCGCCTGCTCGAGGAAGCCTCGTTCAAGGGCGGCGACCTGGGCAGCCCGCTGGTCATCGACGCCGACTACGTCAACTCGCAACTTGGTGAGCTGGCCATGGATGAGGATCTGTCGCGGTATATTCTCTAAACCGCAGCGGCTAGCATCTGAATAGTGGCAGGCGGCGCGGTGCCGAGGACAGGTCGAAGCGGAGGTTCTATGCCATGGATGGCATAGGTAGCGCCCAGGGAGGGGTTCACAGCGCCTCCGCGAAGACCTGTCGTCGGCTAACTCCGCGCCCGCTCGATGCTAGGCCCTATCTCTCGAGCTGAGGTAGCCGCTCGGCCCGCGGTACATAAGATACGTAAGCACCGACAGCGGCACCCCTGAGGCCTAAATCTTGGAGTCATCAATATGGATACCCCCATCCCCAGCAAGGTGCACTACCACCAGAAGGCCCGCGAACTGGAGCTCGAGTATCCCAACGGCCAGCGCTTCCTGCTCAGCGTCGAGTACCTGCGGGTCTTCTCGCCCTCCGCCGAGGTCCGCGGCCACGGCCCTGATACCGCCGTGCTGCAGGTCGGCAAGAAGGACGTCGGCCTGCAGAACATCACCCAGGCCGGCAACTACGCGCTCAAGCTGCACTTCGACGACGGCCACGACAGCGGCCTCTACAGCTGGGACTACCTCTACGCCATCGCCGTCGATCACGACACCAACTGGGCCGACTACCTGCGCCGCCTGGACGAGGCCGGCGCCTCCCGGGAACCCCAGACCATCCAGTTCAAGCAGCTTTGAGCCCTTGGCGCCTGAGCCACCTCAGTTGCTGCTAGCGAGGGACGCCGGGGGCAGGTCGAAGAGGAGGTTTGCGCCATGGATGGCGCAAGGTAGCGCCCAGGGATGGGTTTACAGCGCCTCCTCGCAGGCCTGCCGCCGGATCAGTCCCGAGCGGCGAGGCTATCTCGAATAACCCTGCCTGCGACCCCACCGCGCAGGACAACACCCTGGCCGGGGCGCTACAATATCGCCATTTGCTGACGTGCCCGCACGTCGGCGCGACGAATCCAGCCAGGGGCCATCCATGGACAAGCGCACCACCCATTTCGGCTATCAGGAAGTCCCCCTCGAGGAGAAGGCCTCCCGCGTCGCCGACGTCTTCCACTCGGTGGCGGCCCGCTACGACGTCATGAACGACCTGATGTCGCTGGGCATCCACCGCGTCTGGAAGCGCCTGACCATCGAGCGCGCCGGGGTGCGTCCCGGTCATAGCGTGCTCGACATCGCCGGCGGCACCGGCGACCTGACGCTCAAGTTCTCGCGCTTGGTAGGACCAAACGGGCGCGTGGTGCTGGCCGATATCAACGAATCGATGCTGCGCGTAGGCCGCGACAAGCTGCTCGACCAGGGCGTCGGCGGCAACGTCGAGTACGTCCAGGCCAACGCCGAGTGCCTGCCGTTCCCCGACAACAGCTTCGACTGCATCACCATCGCCTTCGGCCTGCGCAACGTCACCGACAAGGACGCCGCCCTGCGCTCCATGGCCCGCGTCCTCAAGCCCGGCGGCCGGCTACTGGTGCTGGAGTTCTCCAAGCCACCCAGCGCGCTGCTGTCCAAGGTATACGACGAATACTCCTTCCGCCTGCTGCCCAGGATGGGCGAGCTGGTCGCCAACGACGCCGACAGCTATCGCTACCTCGCCGAGTCGATCCGCATGCATCCGGACCAGGAGACGCTCAAGGCAATGATGGAAGCCGCCGGCCTCGAGCGGGTCGAGTACACCAACCTCACCGGCGGCATCGTCGCCCTGCACCGCGGCATCAAGCTGTGATGCTATTGGCCGGCCTCGAAGCGACCCTCAATGCCCTGCTGGCCCGCGACCCCGCGGCGCCGGCGCGGCTCGAGGCGCTGGCCGGCAAGCGGCTGGTGGTCAGCCTGGCCACCCCGCGACTCAGCCTGCTGCTGCAGGTGCACCCCCAGGGCCTGCACCTGCAGCGTGCCGACCACGACGATGCAGCCGATGCCGACGCGCGGCTCGAGCTCGACGCCGAGAGCCTCGGCGCCCTGCTCGGCGGCGAGTCCATCGAACGCCTGATGTTTCGGGGCCGCCTCTCCGTGCGCGGCAATCCGGCCCTGCTCGAAGCACTGCGCGACCTGCTCCTCGACCTCGGCGCCGACTGGGAGGGCGAGCTGGCGCGCCTGCTCGGCGACCAGCCGGCCCATCGGCTGGCCGAGGGCAGCCGCAGGCTAGGGCGCTTCGGCGCGCGCAGCGCCCAGCAGCTACGTGCCGATCTCAGTGAATACCTGTTCGAAGAGGCGCGCCTGTTTACCGGCCGCGGCCAGCAGGACGTGGCCCGTGACCTGCTCACAGAGCTCGAGCTTGGCAGCGACCGGCTGGCAGCGCGGATTGCGCGTCTCGAGCGACGCCTGGCCGCGCGGCGCGGAGGCACAGCATGAGGCTGCTGCGCATCCTGTGGGTGATCACCCGCTTCAGGCTGGATACGCTGATCCCGCTGGAGCGCCTGCCGTGGTGGCTGCGCCTGGCCTTCCGGCTTTCGCCGCTGCGGCTGGTGCCGATCGGCAGTCGCTCCCACGGCGAGCGGCTGCGCCTGGCGCTGGAAGCGCTGGGCCCGATCTTCGTTAAGTTTGGCCAGATGCTGTCGACCCGCCGCGACCTGCTGCCCCCCGACATCGCCGATGAACTCAAGCGCCTCCAGGACCAGGTGCCGCCGTTCCCCGGCGACGCGGCCGTGGCACTGGTCGAGGACGAGCTCGAGATGTCGCTGGCCGAGGCCTTTGCCAGCTTCGACACCACGCCGCTGGCCTCGGCCTCGATCGCCCAGGTCCACGCCGCCAGGCTGCACGGCGGTGAAGACGTGGTGGTCAAGATCATCCGCCCCGCCATCGACCGCGTGATGCGCCAGGACATGGCGCTGATGTACCGCGTGGCGCGGGTCCTGGCGCGGGTGCCCGAAGCGCGGCGGCTGCGCCCGGTGGAGGTGGTGCGCGACTACGAAGCGACGCTGTTCGACGAGCTCGACCTGCACAAGGAGGCCGCCAACACCTCGCAGCTCAAGCGCAACTTCAAGGACTCGCCGATACTCTACGTGCCGGCCATCCACTGGTCGCTGACGCGCACCCGGGTAATGGTCCAGGAGCGCATCCACGGCGTGCCGGTGGCCGATCTCGGCGCTCTAGAGGCCCAGGGCACCGACCTCAAGAAGCTCGCCGAACGCGGCGTGGAGATCTTCTTCACCCAGGTGTTTCGCGACAACTTCTTCCACGCCGACATGCACCCCGGCAATATCTTCGTGGCCCGCGACAACCCTCTGGACCCGCAGTATATCGCCATCGACTGCGGTATCGTCGGCAGCCTGACCCGCGAGGACCAGGACTACCTGGCGCGCAACCTGCTGGCCTTCTTCCACCAGGACTATTACGAGGTGGCGGCGCTGCACATCGAGTCGGGCTGGGTGGCCGAGGATACCCGCGCCAACGAGTTCGCCGCGGCGATCCGCGCGGTGTGCGAACCGATCCTCGAGAAACCGCTCAAGGACATCTCCTTCGGCCAGGTACTGCTGGGGCTGTTCCAGACCGCGCGACGCTTCAACATGGAGGTCCAGCCGCAGCTGGTGCTGCTGCAGAAGACCCTGCTCAATATCGAGGGCCTGGGCCGTCAGCTCTACCCCGACCTCGACCTGTGGAGCACCGCCAAGCCGTATCTGGAGCGCTGGATGAAGGAGCGCGCCGGCCCCAGCGGGCTGTGGGAGTCGCTCAAGCGCCAGGCGCCGGAGCTGACCCGCCAGCTGCCCGAACTGCCGGTACTCGCCCACCAGGCGCTGTCGCGGGCCGAGCTGGAGCGCCAGCAGCGTCGCCGTCAGGCCGAGTCGCTGGTCGGCATGCGCCGACAGCTCATCGCCAGCAGCCACGGCGCCCGCCGGCTGCGCCTTGGCGCGCTGCTGCTGGCCGCGGCGCTGGCCTGGCAGCCGCTGCTGAATTGGGCCGCTCAGCAGCCGTGGCCGGTGGTGGTGGCGGCGGCGCTGGGCGTGCTGCTACTCGCCTGGCATTGACCCCAACCCCCTTGCGACAGAGGATGATCTCCCTATGAGTGATATACTCGAGCGGCTCGCTGACGTGCTCGCCGAACGCCGCCACGCTGCCGCCGACAGCTCCTACGTGGCCGCCCTGCACCACAAGGGCCTGAACAAGATTCTCGAAAAGGTCGGCGAGGAAGCCACCGAGACGATTCTCGCCGCCAAGGACGCCGCTAGCGGCGTTGACAGTGACCGTCAGGCGGTAGTCGCCGAAACCGCCGACCTGTGGTTTCATAGCCTGGTGATGCTGTCGCACCTCGACATCGAGCATCAGGCGGTACTCGACGAGCTGGCACGTCGCTTCGGCACCTCCGGGCTGGATGAAAAAGCCGCCCGCACGCCGTCGCCCTGACCCGGCACGCATATTTCGATTAGTGGGAGACTCAACATGTTAGGTGGCATCAGTATCTGGCAGCTGTTAATCGTACTTGGCATCATCATCCTGGTGTTCGGCACCAAGAAGCTGCGCAATGTCGGCGGCGACCTGGGCGGCGCCGTCAAGGGCTTCAAGAAGGCCATGCACGAGGACGACAAGGACAAGGGCAAGGACGACGAGGCCGCCGACCAGCCCCAGGCCAAGGTCAGCCACGAAGAGGAAGCCGGCCACACCTACGACGTCCAGGCCGAGCACAAGACCGAAGACCAGGAAGAGCGCAAGTAATCGCCCATGTTGGATATCGGCTTTCTCGAGTTACTGCTCATCGGTATCGTTGGCCTGCTGGTGCTGGGCCCCGAACGCTTGCCCAAGGCGGCACGCACCCTGGGACTATGGATCGGCAAGATCAAGCGCACCGTGTCAGGCATGCAGCGTGAGATCAACGCCCAACTTGAGGCCGAAGAACTGCGCCAAAAACTCAACGACCAGCAGAAGAAACTCGACGAGAGCCTGGGCCGTGTCAAGCGTGACGTCGAGCGCTACGCCGAGCCCGATCACGATACGTCGCCCAAGGGTGACGCTCAGGGCAGCCCTGCTGACGCTGACCGTGAAGAGACACCGCCTGCCGCCAGCGAGCGCTTGGACAAGGCGCTGGCAAGCAAGGCAAGGCGCGAGTCGGCGACGCCCGAGCAGGCAGCCCCATCATCGCCCCCCAGTGACAAGGATTCGCCCTCCCGATGAGCGACGACGGCTCTCGCAACAATCAGCGCGATAAGCAGGATGAAGCGTCCCAGGCCCCACTGATCGAGCACCTCATCGAGCTGCGCTCACGGCTGATGCGCTCGGTGGTGGTGATCCTGGTGATCTTCCTCGGCCTCTATGCCTTCGCCAACGATATCTACATCTTCGTCGCCCAGCCGTTGATGGACATGCTGCCGGAAGGCTCGCAGATGATCGCCACCGAGGTCGCCTCGCCGTTTCTGGCACCTTTCAAGCTGACCCTGGTGGTGGCGGTGTTCATCGCCGTGCCGTTCGTGTTGCATCAGGCCTGGGCGTTCATCGCACCGGGGCTCTACGACAACGAGAAGAGCCTGGCGATTCCGATCCTCGCCTCCAGCGTGGCACTGTTCTATGCTGGCGCGGCCTTCGCCTACTACGTGGTATTTCCTCTGCTGTTCCAGTTCTTCACCCAGACCGGGCCAGAGAACGTCGCGGTGATGACCGACATCAACGCCTACCTCAACTTCGTACTCAAGCTGTTCTTCGCCTTTGGCGTGGCCTTCGAGATACCCATCGCCACCTTCCTGCTGATCTACTCCGGCGCCACCAGCGTCGAGAGCCTGTCGCAGAAGCGGCCCTATATCTTTCTGGGCTGCTTCGTCATCGGCATGCTGCTGACGCCACCAGACATCATCTCCCAGAGCCTGCTGGCGGTGCCCATGTATCTGCTCTACGAGGTGGGGATGCTGTTTGGCCGCCTGGCGCAGCGCAAGAAGCGCGAGCAAGAGGAGTAGCAGCGAGCGGCCAGGCGCTCGCTGCCCGGCGTTTATCGATCGATCAGCTCATCGATGCGATCCACCAGCTTGAAGATCCCGCTAGCCGCTTCGCTGATCCGCTCGGCGAGCATATAGGCCGGGGTGGTGACGATGCGGTGCTCGAAGTCGACCACGATATCGTCGACCTTGCAGCCACGATGCAGCCCGCCCATGGCACTGATCGCTCCGGAGACCGCCGGGTCGTGCCCAATCGTCACCGCGATGCCTTCGCCAAACAGCCGCGGCACCAGCACCGGCGCGATGCACATCAGGCCGATCGGCTTGCGCGCCTCATGAAAGGCCACCAGCGGCGCCGCAACGGCGTCCAGCACCTGCATGTCGCTGCCGGCAACGGCAAAGTCACTCAACGTCTTGGCTACCCCGAAGCCACCGGGCAGGATCACCGCATCGAAGGCCTGAGGGTCAAGCTCGGCGAGCTCACTGATTTCGCCCCGCGCCAGGCGCGCCGATTCGGTCAGCGCATTACGCGCCTCATCGGGTACCGGTTCACCATGCCGATGGTCGATGACATGGTGCTGGACGATATCCGGGGCGAAACAGCGATAGCCGATTCCCAGTTGATCGAGACGCAACAGGGTCAGGGTGGTTTCATAGATCTCGGCGCCATCCTGGACACCGCAGCCCGACAGAATGACCGCTACCTGCTTGCTCATACTGCACTCCTTGTGACCGAGATGCTGCCGCCCGGCAGCAGGAACCCCTCACTGTAGCCCATCTGCTACCCAGCGTCTGCGCCCGAGGCACTCCCCCAGTTAGGCGGCACTGATATACTCAGGACATCGCCGGATAGCGTATCCGGCCACATTCACGCGCAGCCGCCGTCATCATTTGGTCATCTAAGCGACCGATACTGAAGCAGCGGTCACGCTTAACGACCGGAGAATTTCCTTGAGCCTCAACACATCTCGACAGTTTCCCGCCTTGCGTATGCGGCGCATGCGCAAGGACGACTTCTCGCGCCGCATGATGCGCGAGTCGACGCTGACCCCCGCCGACCTGATCTGGCCGGTATTCGTGCTCGAGGGCAGCGGCCGCCGCGAGGCAGTACCGTCGATGCCTGGCGTCGAGCGGCTGTCGCTGGACCTGTTGATCGAGGAGGCCCGCGAAGCCTTCGAGTTGGGCATCCCGGCGCTGGCACTGTTTCCGGTGGTAGACGCCGAGCTCAAGAGCGAGCTGGCCGAGGAGGCCTACAGCGCCAACGGCCTGGTCCAGCGCAGCGTGCGCGAGCTCAAGGCGGCCCTGCCCGAGCTCGGCGTGATCACCGACGTGGCCCTCGACCCCTACACCAGCCACGGCCAGGACGGGATCCTCGACGAGACGGGCTACGTGCATAACGATCGCACCGTGGAAACCCTGCTCAAGCAGGCGCTGTCTCACGCCGAAGCCGGCGCCGATGTGGTGGCTCCTTCGGACATGATGGACGGGCGTATTGGCGCAATTCGCGGCGTGCTCGAGCAGGAGCACCTGCACAATACCCGCATCATGGCCTACAGCGCCAAGTATGCTTCGAGCTACTACGGGCCATTTCGCGATGCGGTGGGCTCGGCTGGCAACCTGGGCAAAGCGGACAAGTCCACTTACCAGATGGACCCCGCCAACGGCGACGAGGCGCTCCACGAGGTGGCCTTGGATATTGCCGAGGGCGCCGACATGGTGATGGTCAAGCCGGGCATGCCGTACCTCGACGTGGTGCGGCGAGTCAAGGATGAACTCAGGGTACCGACCTTCGCCTATCAGGTCAGCGGCGAGTACGCCATGCATATGGCGGCCTTCGAGCAGGGCTGGCTCGACGCCGACAAGGTGATGCTCGAGTCGCTGATGTGCTTCAAGCGCGCCGGCGCCGACGGCGTACTGACCTACTTTGCCAAGCGAGCGGCGCGGCTGCTCGCTCACTAACCGGAAGGGCCAGCGCGGGCATGGCGTGGCCTTTCCTCTGCCTCTGGAGGCAAGATGGAAGAGCCGCGCGGCCTATCAAATTCCCCCCAGTCACCGCCGCACGCGGAGACAGAGACACCGCCGCTGCGGGTCAACCGCACCCGCACAGGCGTACGCGCCAAGACGGATCCGTCGGCGCTCAATCTCGACGATCCGTCGCTCTATCTGAACCGCGAACTGTCGCACCTGCAGTTCAATATCCGGGTGCTGGAACAGGCCCTGGATGACTCGCATCCGCTACTTAACAGGCTGATGTTCCTGCTGATCTTCTCCTCCAACCTCGATGAATTCTTCGAGATTCGGGTCGCCGGCCTCAAACATCAGCTGGCGCTGGGCAACGACAGTACCGGCGCCGACGGCATGCTGCCGCGCCAAGTGCTCGGCGAGATCTCGCGCACCGCCCATGAGCAGGTCGATCGCCAGTACCGGCTGCTCAACGAGGTACTGATCCCGGCGCTAGAGGAGCAGCACCTGCGTTTTCGCCGCCGCGACCAGTGGACGCCGGCTCAACAAGCCTGGGTGCGCGACTATTTCGACGACGAGATCATGCCGGTGATCAGCCCCATCGGCCTGGATCCGTCGCACCCCTTCCCACGACTGGTCAACAAGAGCCTCAACTTCATCGTCGAACTGGAGGGCAAGGACGCCTTCGGTCGCGAAGGAGGTCTGGCGATCCTACCCGCACCGCGCTCGCTACCACGGCTGATCGCACTGCCCGCCTCGTGCTGCGCCGACGGCTATAGTGAGTATGTATTCCTGTCGTCGATGATTCACGCCCATGCTCACGAGGTGTTCCCCGGCATGCAGGTGCGCGGCTGTTACCAGTTCCGCCTGACTCGTAACGCCGACCTTTCCGTCGACCCCGAGGCAGTTTCCGACCTGGCCTCGGCGCTGCGTGGCGAACTTCTGGCACGCCGCTACGGCAGCGGCGTGCGCCTGGAGGTCGCCGACAACTGCCCCGAGGCACTGGCCAACTTCCTTCTCAAGCAGTTCGAACTCGAGCAGAGCGATCTCTACCGCGTTCAGGGGCCGGTCAACCTGACTCGCATGATGGCGGTACTGGCCGACGTCGAGCGTCCGGAGCTGCGCTACCGCCCGTTTACACCGGGGCTGCCCAAGACACTCAAGAAGCACGACTCGCTGTTCGAGGCGATCAAGGATGGAGACATCCTGCTGCACCACCCCTTCCACGCCTTCTCACCGGTGGAGGATCTGCTCGCCGAAGCGGCCCGCGACCCCGCCGTGCTGGCCATCAAGCAGACCCTCTACCGCACCGGCGCCGAGTCACAGATCGTCTCGGCGCTGGTCGAGGCGGCCCGCGGAGGCAAGGAGGTCACGGTGGTGATCGAGCTGCGCGCACGCTTCGATGAGGCCGACAACCTGGCGCTGGCATCGCGCCTCCAGGAAGCCGGTGCCATCGTGATCTACGGTGTGATGGCTTACAAGACCCATGCCAAGCTGATGCATATCGTGCGCCGCGAACGCGGCGAGCTGCGCTATTACGCTCACCTCGGTACTGGCAACTACCACTCCGGTACCGCCAAGCTCTACACCGACTACAGCCTGATGACCGCCCACGAGGTACTCTGCGAGGACGTGCACAAGGTCTTCCAGCAGCTGTCGGGCATGGGCAAGGCGCGCCATATCGAGCATCTACTGCACGCTCCCTTCACCCTGCATGAGCAGATGGTGGCAATGATCGACCGTGAAGCCGCCCACGCCGCGGCCGGCCGTCGGGCGCACCTGATCATCAAGTGCAACTCACTCACCGAGCCCAAGCTCATTCGTGCGCTGTATCGCGCTTCCCACGCCGGGGTGGAGTGCGATCTGATCATTCGCGGGATGTGCTGCCTGCGCCCCGGCGTGCCGGGGATCTCGGACAATATCCGGGTGCGCTCGATCATCGGCCGCTTCCTCGAGCACACCCGGGTATTCTACTTCCACAACGACGCCAGTCCTGAGGTGTGGGCCTCCAGCGCCGACTTTATGGAGCGCAACATGTTCCATCGCGTCGAGACCTGCTTCCCGATCCTCGACCGCAAGCTGGCCGCCCGGGTACGCAAGGACCTCGAGACCTACCTGGTCGACAATTGCCAGAGCTGGCTGCTCGACAGCGACGGCGGCTATACCAAGCGAGAACTGGGCGACACCGCGCCGATCAGCGCCCAGGAGACGTTGCTCTACGCCTACGCCAGCAAGACCTGATACGCTGAGGGCTATCCGATCGAGGGACGCTGGCGGTAGGTCGTAGAGGAGGTTCTACGCCATGGGTGAGGAGCACTGCTCCGAACGGGCTGGCCATGGATGGCCAGCACCGGCCCTGCAAGCGGAGCAGGATGCGAGAGCGCAGCAGGGCGTAGGTAGCGCCCAAGGATAGGTTTACAGCGCCTCCTCGAAGGCCTACCGGCAGATCAGTCCCGACGTCGAGACAACTTAGCCGCGTTTGAAGGCGGCCAGATCCTCAGTGTCGTAGCCGTCGACTTCGAGTGGCAGTCCTAGACGCTCACGCTGCTCGAGTAGCTGCTGGCGCTCGGCGATCAGTTCGCTGTCATCGTCCAGGGTACGCCCGTTGAGCTCGGCGAGCTGCGCCATGCCCTGGTGATAGAAGCTCAGAATCCCCAACGCCACATGGTTGTGCTCCGCGACGCCGCGGCGTAGCGCCGGCAGGTAGCCGCTGACCCGTGACAGGTGATGCTTGAGCTGCCACACGTAGCGCATCTCCTGCATCCACGGCCGCTCGCGCAGCGCCGCGAACACCAGGCTGGTGGCGACCAGCCCGAGCAGCACTCCCAGGGCGTTGAGCCACAGGCTGGAGCCGAAGGTACGGGTCAGCAGCTGCGCGAACAGCATGCCCAGTACGATCAACTGAGCCGCCATGGCCACGCTAATCAGGCGTGCCTTGCGGCGATACACCTCGGGTTCATGGGATTCGAAACGAAACTTCATCGACAGGCGTTCCTTGAATAGCGTTAACGCAAGCGCTCGGCGGCCAGACTCACCAGATGCTCGGTGGTCTCCCAGCCGATGCAGGCATCGGTGACCGAGACGCCGTAGCGCATAGCGCCTGGCTTGAGCGGCTGACGGCCTTCGAAAAGCTGGCTCTCCAGCATCACGCCACAAAGCGCCGTCTCGCCGGCCAAGCGCTGATCCAGCACGTCGAGCAGCACCTCGCTCTGGCGGCGATGGTCCTTGCGCGAATTGGCGTGGCTGCAGTCTACCATCAGCCGCGGCGTCAGGCCCGCCGCCTCCAGGGCGCGGCGGGTCGCCGCCACGTGCTCGGCCTGGTAGTTGGGCTCGCCATGGCCACCGCGCAGCACCACATGCGTGTGCCGATTGCCCGGGGTATGCTGCAGGCATGGCGCCCCCGAGGCGGAAAGCGCGGGGTAGCGATGGCCATGGGCGGCCGCCTGGATGGCATCGATAGCCACCTGGGTACCACCATCGGTGGCGTTCTTGAAGCCCACCGCCGCCGCCAGCCCGCTGGCCAGCTCGCGGTGCACCTGGGATTCGGTGGTACGCGCACCGATCGCCGTCCACGCCAGCAGATCATCGAGATAACTGGCGACCATCGGTTGCAGCAGCTCGGTGGCAACCGGCAGCCCCAGGCCAATCACGTCGCGCATCAGCGCCCGCGACTGGGCGAGGCCATGGGCCATATCGTCGCTGCCGTCGAGGTGCGGATCGTAGGCCAGCCCCTTCCAGCCTACCGTGGTACGCGGCTTCTCGACATACACGCGCATCACCAGCAGCAATTGGTCCTCGACCTGGCGTGCCAGCACGCTGAGGTTCTCGGCGTATTCTCGGGCCGCCTTGGGGTCATGTACCGAACAGGGCCCTACGACCACCAGCAGGCGGTCGTCGCGTCCATCGAGAATCGCCTTGACCTCCTCGCGCTGGGTGGCGACTCGTTGGCGCAGTTCGCCATCGAGGGGTAGCTGCTGGCGCAGCGCCTGGGGAGTGGGCAGCGGCGTGGCGGCCTCGATAGCGGGTTCGGCGAGCCCTGTGGCGGGGGCGGCATCGCTGGGGGTAGGCTTGAGCAGGGTGATGGTCATGGCGGTTACCTCGTGCAGGGTGTCGAACATCGGGTCGAATGGCCACCGATGATCTCCCGGCCGGAGGTGGCGAGCTGAGCCGACCGGACGCCGCTAAATCGCCAGCTGCCATAGCCACGGTAGTAAGCGGTGCATGACAGCAGAGGGAAGGCGATACGGTCGAACATGGTCGGGCTCCTCGTTAAACATGATGTCAAAAACAAAACCCCCGGTCGGGTTGCCGACCGGGGGTTCTGAGAGATGGTGGAGGCAACCCGTGTGGGGTGTGCCTGGCGATGGGTCAGCGCGACCGCATCGCCGGCACACCGGCGCTAAACCAATACCAATAGCCGCCCACCCAGGACCGCGCAGCAACGACGATGGCGGGCATCGCGTTGGCGCTGGTGAATTGGCGGTGGCTAACGGTCATGGTTCGCTCCGAGTGTGCAGTGGTCTCTATCCTACCGCGCTGAGTGCGCTTGGCAAGTATTCAGTCGCCTCAACCGAGCAATTGGATTATGCCGATGGTGGCCGGCAGGGCACTCATGGCCACCAGCACCACCAGGCCGATGGTGATCGCCAGCAGGCCGCTATCGTCTTTGAAGTTGGGGTCCTGTTCCGCCATAGCTCTCTCCTGACCATGTTGGGCGAATGCTGAATAGGCGCCATTCTAGCGCAGGTGACGCCCGCCATCGACCGGCAGCGTAATGCCGGTGACATAGCGGTTGTCGAGCAGGTAGCGCAGGCTCTGGTAGATCACCCCGGGGCCGGGGATCATCTGCATCGCCGACTTGGCCTTGACCTTCTCGATATAGGCCTCGTCATCACCCTCGTTGAGCATGATCAGCGCCGGGGCAATGGCATTGACCTGGATCTCCGGGGCATACATGGCCGCAAACGACAGCGTCAGGTTATCGAGGCCGGCCTTGGTGGCAGCGTAGGCGGCATGCTTCTTCGAGCCCTTGTGCACCACGTAGTCGGTGATATGCACGATATCGCGCTGCGGCTCAGTGCAGGCGGTGAGCAGCTCGCGGCAGTGCAGGTTGATCAGGTAAGGGGCCTGCATATGCACCCGGAATAGCCGCTCGAAGGTCGCCCCGGCGTCGCTGTCGAGGCTATCCGGCGCCCAGTCGCTGGCATTGTGAACGATCGCCCGCAGCGAAGAGGTCGTCGCCTTGAGTCGCTCGATAAAGTCGAGAATGCCCGCCTCGCTGGAGAAGTCCGCGGCCAGCGTGGTCACCCCACGCTCGCGCAGCGTCTCGAGTTCGGAGCGTTCACGACGATAGCTGATGATCAGCTCGTGACCATCGTCGAGCAACCGCTCGGCACAGTGGCGGCCGAGGCGCTGGGCGCCACCGGTGATCAGGATCGGCGAGGCGCTCACTTCAAGGCCTCCCGCTGCTTAACCAAGCTGCCCACGGTGGGCACCAGGGGGTCTCGCGGCGCATAGGCAAAAACGTCGGAGAACACCCGCGAGGCATCGAGCCCCAGCGAAGCGAGTACGTCGACGCAGGCGTAGACCATCCCCGGCGAGCCGGACAGATAGACGTCGTGACCCGATACATCCTTGAGCGTGCTGCCGAGTACCGCGTCGACGCGTCCCAGATGACCGCTGACGCCTTCACCATCGAACGGCTCCTCGGGGACGATCTCGCTGACCGCATGGAAACGGACCCCAGGATACTGGGCGGCCCACTCGCGAGGCAGCCGCTCGAGGTAGAGGTCGCGGCGCTCGCGGGCCGCCCACCATAGATCGATCTCGCGCGTCGGGTCGGCGACCAGCGCCGCCTCGACGATCGCCTTCATCTGGGCGAAGCCGGTACCGGCGGCAACCAGCAGCAGTGGGCGTTCGCTATCCGGGTCGAGTACGCAGTCACCGCCAGGCAGGCGCAGGGTCAGGCGACTGGCCTCCTGCATCAGCTCACGCAGGCGCGCAGAGTTCTCGCGCTCCGGCCAGTGCTGAATATGCAGCTCGATCAGGCCGTCACCGCGATGGGCATTGGCTATCGAGAACGGCACCCAGGTGTCATCGTCGAGCTGTAGCTCGAGATACTGCCCCGGCGCGTGGGCAACCGCCTCGGCGCGGCCCGCCAGGCTCACGCGAAAGACATCGGGAGTGAGGTTCTCGACCTCGTCGACCAGGCAGGTCAGGGTGCGTGCCGTCATGGCGTCCTCTTGTCTGTGGTGGCATCGCCCGGGAGCGGAATGCCAAGCGAGTCCCAGCGCGCGGTCACCGACTGCTTGATGCCTTCGTCCATGACGATCGGCGTACCCCACTCACGATCGGTCTCGCCGGGCCATTTGCTGGTGGCATCGAGTCCCATCTTGGAGCCGAGGCCAGCGACCGGCGAAGCAAAGTCGAGATAGTCGATGGGGGTATTTTCGACCAGTACGGTGTCCCGCGCCGGGTCCATGCGTGTAGTGATCGCCCAGATCACATCCTTCCAGTCTCGGGCGCTGACGTCATCATCGAGCACCACCACGAACTTGGTGTACATGAACTGGCGCAAGAAGCTCCACACCCCCATCATCACGCGCTTGGCGTGGCCGGGGTACTGCTTCTTCATGGTCACCACCGCCATGCGGTAGGAGCAGCCCTCCGGGGGCAGATAGAAGTCGACGATCTCGGGGAACTGCTTGCGCAGGATCGGCACGAAGACTTCATTCAGCGCCAGCCCAAGGATCGCCGGTTCGTCCGGCGGTCGGCCGGTGTAGGTCGAGTGATAGATGGCATCACGGCGCATGGTCATGCGCTCGACGCTGAAGACCGGGAAGTGCTCGACCTCGTTGTAGTAGCCGGTGTGATCGCCGTAGGGCCCCTCGGGGGCCATGTCGTCGGGGTAGATATAGCCCTCGAGGATCACTTCTGCCGAGGCCGGCACCTCGAGGTCGGCGTGGCCGCACTTGATCAACTCGGTGCGCGAGCCCCGCAGGAGGCCGGCGAAGGCGTACTCGGAGAGCGAATCCGGCACCGGCGTGACCGCACCGAGGATGGTCGCCGGATCGGCGCCCAGCGCCACCGCCACCGGGAACGGCTGGCCGGGGTTGGCCTTCTGGAACTCCTGGAAATCCAGCGCCCCGCCGCGGTGGGAGAGCCAGCGCATGATCAGCCGGTTCTTGCCCAGCTTCTGCTGGCGGTAGATGCCCAGGTTCTGGCGCTTCTTGTGCGGCCCGCGGGTCACCACCAGCGCCCAGGTCACCAGCGGTGCGGCGTCCCCCGGCCAGCAGTGCTGGATCGGCAGGCGGTCGAGATCCACCGCATCGCCTTCGAGGATCACCTCCTGCACCGGCGAGGAGCGCACCACCTTGGGCCCCATGCTCATCACCTGCTTGAAGATCGGCAGCTTGCTCCAGGCATCGCGCATGCCCTTGGGCGGGTCCGGCTCCTTGAGGAAGGCCAGCAGCTTGCCGACCTCGCTGAGCGCCTCCACCGAGTCCTCACCCATGCCCAGCGCGACCCGATGCGGGGTGCCGAACAGGTTGCCGAGCAGCGGCATGTCATAGCCCTTGACGTTCTCGAACAGCAGCGCCGGCCCGCCGGCGCGCAGGGTGCGATCGCAGATCTCGGTGATCTCGAGGTAGGGGTCGACCTCGGCGGTGACCCTCACCAGCTCGCCACGCGCCTCGAGCGCCGCGATGAAGTCGCGCAGGTCCTTGTACTTCATAGGCTTCCTGTTTCAAAAACGACGAAAGGGGCAGCATAGCATGCCACCCCTTCTCTTCGCCGCCGGCCAAGTCGTCCTTTACCACGGCCAACTCGGCCTATGCCCGCGGCTAATCCGTTGACAGGCCTGCGAGGAGGCGCTGTAAACCATCCCTGGGCGCTACCTACCTTGCGCCCTGCTACGCTCCCGCATCCTGCTCCGCTTACAGGACCGGTGCTGGCCATCCATGGCCAGCCCGTTCGGAGCAGTGCTCCTCACCCATGGCGTAGAACCTCCTCGTAAACCTGTCGCCGGCGCCGCTCGCCTCGGTGGCCGAGGGATGCTGTTGCATGAACTCCTCGTAGCGGCGCCGGGGGGAGGTGCAAGCGAAGCTCATTTTTCAGGGATGAAAAATGGAGCGCCCAGGGAAGGGTTCACAGCGTCTTCGCGAGCCGCCTCCCGCCGGATTAGCCGCGGTGAAGATGGCAACGAGCTATTCGAAGACGCGGCGTTTCCCAGCGACTTTAGCGGGCCAACATTAACGCCGCTTCATGGCCTCGAAGAACTCGATGTTAGTCTTGGTATCCTTGAGCCGGTCGATCAGGAACTCGGTGGCGCCCATATCATCCATCGGATTGAGCAGCTTGCGCAGGATCCACATACGCTGCATCTCGTCCTCGGAGGCCAGCAGGTCCTCGCGGCGGGTACCGCTGCGGCGAATGTTGATCGCCGGATAGACGCGCTTCTCGGCCAGCTTGCGGTCGAGGTGCGCCTCCATGTTGCCGGTGCCCTTGAACTCCTCGAAGATCACCTCGTCCATCTTCGAGCCGGTATCGACCAGTGCGGTGGCAATGATGGTCAGGCTGCCACCCTCCTCGATGTTACGCGCGGCACCGAAGAAACGCTTGGGCTTCTCCAGGGCATGGGCGTCGACACCACCGGTGAGCACCTTGCCGGAGCTGGGTACCACGGTGTTGTAGGCCCGCGCCAGACGGGTGATGGAGTCAAGCAGGATCACCACGTCCTTCTTGTGCTCGACCAGCCGCTTGGCCTTCTCGATCACCATCTCGGCGACCTGCACATGACGCGCCGGCGGCTCGTCGAAGGTCGAGGCGACCACCTCGCCGCGCACCGTGCGCGACATCTCAGTGACCTCTTCGGGGCGCTCGTCGATCAGCAGCACGATCAGGTGACACTCGGGATTGTTGCGCGTAATCGAGGTGGCGATGTTCTGCAGCATCAGCGTCTTACCGGCCTTGGGCGGCGAGACGATCAGGCCGCGCTGGCCCTTGCCGATGGGCGCGGTGAGGTCGATGATGCGCGCCGTCAGATCCTCGGTGGAGCCGTTGCCGATCTCCATCACCATACGCTCGTCCGGGAACAGCGGGGTGAGGTTCTCGAACAGGATCTTGTGCTTGGCGTTTTCCGGCTTGTCGAAGTTGATCTGATTGACCTTCAACAGCGCAAAGTAGCGCTCACCCTCCTTGGGCGGACGAATCTTGCCGGAGATGGAGTCGCCCTTGCGCAGGTTGAAGCGTCGAATCTGCGACGGCGAGACATAGATGTCATCGGGCCCGGCCAGATAAGAGCTGTCGGCGCTACGCAGGAAGCCGAAACCGTCCTGGAGTATCTCCAGTACGCCATCGCCATAAATGTCTTCGCCGCTCTTGGCATGCTTCTTGAGGATGGCAAAGATGATGTCTTGCTTGCGTGACCGTGCGAGGTTGTCGGCACCCATTTCCTGGGCGATTTCCAACAGTTCGGGCACGGTCTTTTGCTTGAGTTCGGTAAGATTCATCGGTTTGTTCAGAAATTGCTCGTGTCAGCGGGGCGATATAAGACGCCGGAATAAGACAGGAAGCGGTGACGAAACGCCGCGTGGTGCGTTCAGGGCCCGGCGGGCATTCACTCGAAGACATTCGCCAATCGATGTTTCCGTCAAGAAACGACAGAAACGATATGGCAAGCGCGAGGGAAGCGATGTTCTTGTCGCCTGATTAACGGCTCGGTAAGTGAAACACTTTCCGGCACGGAATCAGCGGGCTGTCTGACGACTTGGAGTTGACCGCGACGCGGTCGGGAAGTATTCGGAACAGGCGAACGATTCGATGTTAGACAAGCCGGACGGTAAACGCAAGCCCCTGTGTCGTCTTGCATCTTCGCCGGCGGATTGACAACCACCAGAGGGCACCGCAACCTTGGACGATGCAGATGCAAGGATCTCTACATGCCCTCTGATTCGGCCACGCGCAGGATGCCCAGCGCCGGTGACGCCCCCCGCCGGCTCGCCGCCATCGACCTCGGTTCCAACAGTTTCCATCTGCTGGTCGCCAACTACCAGGGCGGCCAGCTTCAGGTGGTCGCCAAACTCGGCGAGAAGGTCCAGCTCGCCGCTGGCCTCGATGATGACGACCGACTAAGTGAGGCGGCCATGCAGCGTGCCCTCGACTGCCTGGCACGTTTTGCGCCGTTCATCGGCGACACCCCGGCAGAGCAGTTGAGGATCGTTGGCACCAACGCCTTGCGTGCCGCCAGTAACAGCCGCGAGTTCATCGACCGCGCCGAGGCCCAGCTCGGCCACGGCATCGAGATCATCGCCGGGCGCGAGGAGGCTCGTCTGATCTACCTGGGCGCCGCCCATGCCTTGGCAGAGGTACATGGTCGACGCCTGATCATCGATATCGGTGGAGGCTCCACCGAGTACATCATCGGCGAAAACTTCGCCCCACTGGCGCTGGAAAGCCTACACATGGGCTGCGTCACCTACACCCGGCGCTTCTTCGGCGACGGAGAGCTCAGCGAAAAGCGCTTTCGTCGTGCCGAGCTGGCAGCGCTCTCGGAGCTGGCCAACATTCGCCGCGCCTACCGCGAGCTGGGCTGGGCCGATCCGGTTGGCTCCAGCGGCACCGTAAAGGCCGCCGCCGCCGTGCTGTCGGCGGCCGGCGAGTGCCCGGAAGGCGTCATCGAGCGCGAGGCGCTGTTCGCTCTGCGCAAGCGATTAATCAAGTGCAAACGTCTCGACCAGGTGGCCATGGAGGGGCTCAAGGAGGATCGCGCCACGGTGTTTCCTGCCGGGGTCGCAATCCTCTGCGCAACTTTCGAGGCCTTCGACCTGACACAGATGCGCTTCGCCGACGGCGCACTGCGCGAAGGCGTGCTCTACGATCTCGCCGGCCGCAACACCGCCGAAGACTCGCGGCGCCAGTCGCTGGCGACCCTGCGGCAGCGTTATGGAGTCGACCACGATCAGGCGCAGCGCGTGGCGATCAGCGCCCAAGCGCTGTTCGAGCAGGTCAGCGAGAACTGGACGCTAGCCGACGAACAAGGGCAATTTCTCTACTGGGCGGCTCAGCTCCACGAGATCGGCCTGGCCATTTCGCACAGCCAGTTCCACCGCCATGGCGCCTACCTGCTCGACCACTCCGACCTACCCGGCTTTTCGCGCCCCGAGCAACAGGCGTTGGCGTTCCTGGTGCGCGCCCACCGCCGCAAGTTTCCGCTTAAGGAGCTCGACGGCCTGCCACCGGCGCTGCAGCGCCCCTATTCGCGTCTTGCCCGCCTGCTAAGGCTGGCAGTGCTGCTCAACCACTCGCGCCCCGAAGCCCCGGCCAGCGGCGTCGAGCTGGTCGCCAAGGGTGACGACCTGATCCTAACCCTGCACCAACCACTGGACGATGCCGCCCTGCTGGTCACCGACCTCGAGCAGGAGGTCGAGTACCAGGCCGCGGCGGGCTTTAGCCTGAGCCTGGTGCTACCGGCGACGTCTTAAATACCCAGCCCGGCGCGCATGGCACCGCGGCGCGCCCCGTTTCATCGAGTACCGCCACCACCTGCTCGCCACACCACACCACCAGTAGCCGCTGGCGCCGCCACGGCGGCACTCCGGCTTCCTGCAGCAGCCGTTTCAGGTCACGACTACCGCGCTGAGGCTGCTGTAGCCGTTCGCCCCCCTGGCGGGCACTCACTCTCAGCGTTACTGGCTCGCCACCCTCAGGTTCAAGCACGCTGGCGAGCTGTCCCAGCGGCGTATCCAGTGGTTGACGACCATCCCATTCTACCCTCCAGCCGTCGGGCAGTACCGGCGCCGGCCCCAGCAGATAAAGCCTCCCACGCCAGCAGCGCGCCTCAGCGCCCGACCACGCCACACACACCTCGGCGTCGTCACGGCTGGCGAGCTGTTCAAGCAGCGTTGCCAAGCGCGCCGCTGGCGGCGTCGGCAGCCCTAGCCGCTGACAGCAGTGGCGAATCAGCAGCCGCTGTCGGGGCGCCGATAGCGCCACCAGCGGCGTGATCGGCAGTTGCTCCGCCACGCCCCCGAGTGCCGCCAGATCGAGCGACGCCAACTCCTCGAGCAGCGAGTCGGCTTCACCGGCCAGCTGGGCGGAACGCGCCAGCGACGCCATCGCCTGCGGCCAGCGCGCTTCGAGCAGCGGCATCAGCGTCTGGCGCAGGCGATTACGGTCGAGGCCGATATCAACGTTGCTGGGGTCCTCGACCCAGTCGAGCGCCAACTGACCAGCGGCCTCCTCGAAGTCGGCCCGGCTCACGCCTAATAGTGGCCGCTGCAGGTCGCGCCCCTGCCAGTCGCGGCTGGCTGGCATGCCGGCCAGCCCACGCACGCCGCTGCCGCGCAGTCCGGCGAGCAGGAAGGTCTCGGCCTGGTCGTCGCGGTGCTGGGCCAGCCACAGCGTCTCGCCCTCGCCCACGCAGCGGGCAAAAGCCGCATAGCGGGCCTCGCGGGCGGCACCCTCCAGCCCCCGACCGGCATCCAGCGCGACGCTGACCCGCTCGACGCACAGCGGCACCCCCAGCTGCGCGCAGAGCTGGCGGCAGTGGCATTCGAAATCGTCGGCGGCGGGCTGCAGGCCGTGGTGGACATGCAGGGCGTACAGCGGGCGGGGATAGCGGCGACAGGCATCGGCGGCCAGGGTCAGCAGCAGCGAGGAGTCGAGCCCGCCGGACAGCGCAACCCAGACAGCACGCCCCGGCGGAGTCTCCGCCAGGGCGCGATCAATCGTAGCTTGCAGGGACATCAAGCACCCTCCAGCCTAGTGAGGCCGCTTCGAGCGCAGTCCCAGTCGAGCAGTTTCCTGATCGGAATAGAGGCGTTACGAGCGAAGCCAAGGCTAGGCCCGTTCCCTACGGGCCAACGCACTTCCCACATCCCTGTGGGTCGCAAGGCGGAAAAGACCGAAGCAGCGGAGTTTACGGGGTTGTAAATGAGCATGCTGAGATCTTTTCCAACGCCGTATTGGCGAGCGCAGTAGCCTCTAACCGATCAGGCTGGGGCGCCGTAGCTCATTAGGCGCTGATACCGCCGCTCCAGCAGCGCATCGATATCCATGCTCTGCAGGCGCTCCAGGCTGCCCTGCAGGGCTTCCTTGACCCGATTGGCGGTGGTCCGGGGATGGCGATGGGCGCCACCCAGCGGCTCGGGAATCAGGGTGTCGACGAAGCCCAGCTCCTTGAGGCGCTCGGCGGTGATACCCATGGCATGAGCAGCGTCAGAGGCTTTCTCGGCGCTCTTCCACAGGATCGAGGCGCAGCCCTCGGGGGAGATCACCGAATAGGTAGAGTACTGCAGCATCGCCAGCTCGTCGCACACGCCAATGGCCAGCGCGCCGCCGGAGCCGCCCTCGCCGACCACGGTGGCAATGATCGGTGTCTTGAGCCGCGACATCACTGCCAGGTTGTAGGCGATGGCCTCGGACTGGCCGCGCTCTTCGGCATCGATGCCCGGGTAGGCGCCGGGGGTGTCGATAAAGGTCAGCACCGGCATCTTGAAGCGCTCGGCCATCTCCATCAGGCGACACGCCTTACGGTATCCTTCGGGGCGCGGCATGCCGAAGTTGCGGCGCACCTTCTCCTTGACGTCACGGCCCTTCTGATGGCCGATCACCATCACCGGCTTGTCGTCGAGGCGCGCGACGCCGCCGACGATGGCGGCGTCGTCGGCGAAGTGCCGGTCGCCGTGGAGTTCATCGAAGTCGGTAAAGACGTGCTCGAGGTAGTCGAGGGTGTAGGGGCGCTGGGGGTGGCGCGACAGCTGCGAGACCTGCCAGGCGCTGAGGTCCTTGAAGATCGACTCGGTAAGCTTCTTGCTCTTCTCCTCGAGCTTGGCTACCTCTTCGCTGATGTTGATCTTGCTGTCGTTGCCGACCAGTCGCAGCTCTTCGATCTTGGCCTGCAGTTCGGCGATGGGCTGTTCGAAATCGAGATAGTTGGGATTCATAGTGGCTAAGCCGCCTTGTCATTGCTGTCGCCGGGGAGGGTGAATGGTGCTTGCCCCGGCAGCCATAAAGTCGAATGTCGGGCATTATCGCACCCTCAACGCGCTGCGCAAGGCAGGGGACGAGGAGTTCCTGCGTGCCAAGGGGCGCCGGGGACAGGTCGAAGAGGAGGTTTGCGCCATGGATGGCGCAAGGTAGCGCCCAGGGATGGGTTTACAGCGCCTCCTCGTAGGCCTGTCGCCGGCACAGCCCCGATGCCGGCGCGCCTCGTTTGCCCCGCGCAAGTATCCGTCATCGCTGCCTAGCGATATTTCAAGCGCACACCGTCCTGCCCCTCGACCTCGCGCAGGGCGATCAGCAGCTCGTCGCTGGGCGCCACCTTCCACTCCTCGGCCAGTTCCAGCCAGCCGCTGGCGTCCTGATTGCGGTACTTGAGCCGCACCGGCAGGCCGCTGGCATCGCGGTGCGGGGTGAGGCTGTCGCGCAGGCTGGCCACCATGCGGCCGTTGGCGCGGGCACCGTCCAGCGAGACTTCCACCGCCTGGCCGAACTTGCTGCGCGCCTCGACCATCGGCGTGATCTCCTTGCCGCGCAGGCGCAAGCCGCCGGAGTAGTCGTCGCTCGACACCTCACCCTCGACGATCAGGACCTGGTCGGCGTCGAGGCGACCGCGCAGCTGGTCAAACAGCTCGCCGAACAGCGAGGCCTCGATGCGCCCGGTACGGTCGTCGAGGGTGACGAAGGCCATGGTGTCGCCGCGCTTGGACTTCATGGTACGCATCCCCACCACCAGGCCGGCGACGCGCTGCGGCTCTCGCGACGGCTTGAGGTCGCTGATGCGCGTCGAGACAAAGCGCTTGAGCTCCTGCTCGTACTCGTCGATGGGGTGGCCGGTGAGGTACAGCCCCAGGGTGTCCTTCTCGCCGGCCAGGCGCTCCTTGTCGGTCCACTCCCGGGCGGCGCGATAGTCGGCATAGGCGTCGCCGGCCTCCTCGTCGACGAAGGCCTCGCCGAACATGTCGATCATGCCCAGGTTCTGGTTGCTGAGGTTCTGGGCAGCGGCCTTGAGCGCTGCCTCGAGTGCCGCGCTCAGTACGGCGCGACTGGGGCCGAGGTTATCCAGCGCCCCGGAGCGGATCAGCGCCTCGAGAGTGCGCTTGTTCATGCGCTTGGGGTCGACCCGGCGGCAGAAGTCGAACAGGTCCTTGAAGGGCCCGTCGGCCTCGCGGGCCTCGACGATGGCACCGATCGGCCCCTCGCCGACGCCGCGAATCGCCCCCAGGCCGTAGACCACGCGGCCCTCGGTATCCACGGTGAACTTGTAGCCGCCGACGTTGACGTCCGGCGGGGTCACGGTGAGCTTGAGGTTGCGGCACTCCTCGATCAGCGGCACCACCTTGTCGAGGTTGTCCATCTCGGTGGACATCACCGCCGCCATGAAGGGCCCGGGGTAGTGCGCTTTCAGCCATGCCGTTTGATAGGAGACCAGACCGTAGGCCGCCGAGTGCGACTTGTTGAAGCCGTAGCCGGCGAACTTCTCCACCAGGTCGAAGATATTGCCGGCCAGCTCCTTGTCGATCCCGTTGGCCGCACAGCCCTCCATAAAGCCGGCGCGCTGCTTGGCCATCTCCTCGGGCTTCTTCTTGCCCATGGCACGGCGCAGCATATCGGCCTGACCCAGGCTGTAGCCCGCCAGCACCTGGGCGATCTGCATCACCTGCTCCTGGTAGAGGATGATGCCGTAGGTGGGCTCGAGCACCGTTTTCAGCCACTCGTGCTGGTAGTCCGGGTGCGGGTAGGAGATCTCGGCGCGGCCGTGCTTACGGTTGATGAAGTCATCGACCATGCCCGACTGCAGCGGCCCCGGGCGGAACAGTGCGACCAGGGCGATCATGTCCTCCAGCGAATCGGGCAGCAGGCGCTTGATCAGCTCCTTCATGCCGCGGGATTCGAGCTGGAACACCGCGGTGGTCTCGGCGCGCTTGAGCATCTCGAAGGTCGGCGCATCGTCGAGGGGGATGGTGTCGATGTCGAGCGGGCCTTCGCCCTTGACGGCGCGCACCTTGTCGACCATCTCCAGCGCCCAGTCGATGATGGTCAGGGTGCGCAGGCCGAGGAAGTCGAACTTGACCAGCCCGGCCTCCTCGATGTCGTTCTTGTCGAACTGCACCACCAGGCCATTGCCCTCCTCGTCGCACAGCAGCGGCGAGAAGTCGGTGAGCTTGGTGGGGGCGATCACCACCCCGCCGGCGTGCTTGCCGGTGCCGCGGGTGATGCCCTCGAGCTTGAGCGCCATTTCCCAGATCTCGGCGGCCTCGTCGTCGTTCTCGACGAACTCCTTGAGCGCCGGCTCGGCCTCGATGGCCTTGGCCAGGGTCATGCCGACCTCGAAGGGGATCAGCTTGGAGAGCTTGTCGCCCAGCGAGTAGGGCCGCCCCTGGGCACGCGCCACGTCGCGGACCACCGCCTTGGCGGCCATGGTGCCGAAGGTAACGATCTGCGACACCGCGTTGCGACCGTAGCGCTCGGCCACGTAGTCGATCACCCGGTCGCGCTTCTCCATGCAGAAGTCGACGTCGAAGTCGGGCATCGAGACACGCTCGGGGTTGAGGAAGCGCTCGAACAGCAGGTCGTACTCCAGCGGGTCGAGATCGGTGATCTTCTGCGCGTAGGCCACCAGCGAGCCCGCCCCCGAGCCGCGCCCCGGGCCCACCGGCACGTCGTTGTCCTTGGCCCACTGGATGAAGTCCATCACGATCAGGAAGTAGCCGGGGAAGCCCATCTGGATGATGATGTTCAACTCGAAATCGAGTCGCTCGCGATAGCGCTGGTCGATCTCGGCATACTCGGCGCCGTCGCGCGGGTAGCGCTCGGCCGGGTAGAGGAAGTCGAGGCGCTCGGTGAGGCCATCGTGGGAGATCTTGCGGAAGAACTCGTCCTGGGTCATGCCCTCGGGGATCTCGAACTCCGGCAGGAAGATCTCGCCCAGGCGTACGTCGACGTTGCAGCGCGCCGCAATCAGCACGCTGTTCTCCAGCGCCTCGGGAATGTCGGCGAACAGTTCGGCCATCTCCGCCGGGCTCTTGAGGTACTGCTCCTCGCTGTAGCGGCGCTCACGGCGGCGGTCGTCGAGCGCCTTGCCCTCGCCGATGGCGACCCGGGTCTCGTGGGCCCAGAACTCTTCGCGATCGAGGAAGCGTACGTCGTTGGTGGCCACCACCGGGGTGCCGCTCTGCTCGGCCAGGGCCACCGAGAGGTGCAGGCACTCCTCCTCGTACTGGCGCGAGGTGCGGGTCAGCTCGAGGTAGAAGCGCCCCGGAAAGTGGGAGTTCCACTCGTCGAGCAACCCGCGGGCCTCGTCGGGGTGGTCGGCCAGCAGGTGGCGGCCGATCTCGCCCTCGCGGCCGCCGGAGAGGACGATGAGCCCCTCGCTCTGTTCGAACACCCAGGCCTTGTCGAGAATCGCCAGCCCCTGGCGCTGGCCGTCGGTCCAGCCGCGGGAGATGAGCTCGGTAAGGTTGCGGTAGCCGACGTCGTTCATGGCCAGCAGCGTCAGCCGATAGGGGTGGCCGGCGTCGTGGGGGTTATGCAGCCACAGGTCGCTGCCGATGATCGGCTTGAGGCCAGCGCCCTGGGCCGCCTTGTAGGCCTTGACCAGGCCAAACAGGTTGGCTTCGTCGGTGATCGACACGGCCGGCATGCCGCGCTCGGCGGTGGCCTTGACCAGCGGCTTGAGGCGCACCAGGCCATCGACCAGGGAGTACTCGGTGTGAACGCGAAGATGAACGAAGGGCGTGGTCATGGTGGACTCAAGATTTGGCGATAAGTGGTACGGGTAACGGTGCTCGGGCCGATCTGGCGCTTATGTATGCTGCCTGCTCGGCGCTGATCCGGCGCTTGCCTATGCGGCCCGCTCGGCGCTGATCCAACGACTGTGAGACCGGCCCCGCTCGGGCTGATCCGGCGCTCCTCGCTACGATATCGGGAGCCTGACCTTGCTAAAACAACGCCAGCTGGCGCTTGACCGGGCCGAAGGAGCGGCGGTGTTCGGGCAGCGCGCCGAGGCGCTCCAGGGCCGCCAGATGCTCGCGGGTCGGGTAGCCCTTGTGGCGAGCAAAACCGTAGTCGGGATGCCGGGCATCCAGCGCCGCCATGTCGGCGTCCCGGGCGACCTTGGCGAGTATCGAGGCGGCGGCGATGGCCGGATGGCGGGCATCGCCCTTGACCACCGCCTGGCCAGGAACATGATGCCCGGGCAGGCGATTGCCGTCCACCAGCAGGTATTCGGCGGCCGGCGCCAGGGCGTCGATGGCGCGGCGCATGGCCAGATGGGTGGCGTGGTAGATATTGAGTTCGTCGATTTCCTCAGCGCTGGCCTCGGCCACCGCGAAGGCCAGCGCCCATTCACGGATCTCGGCGTCCAACGCCTCGCGGCGTTTGGCGCTGAGCGCCTTGGAGTCGTTGAGCCCCTCAACCGGGCGCGCCGGATCGAGAATCACCGCCGCCGCCACCACGCTGCCGACCAGCGGCCCGCGCCCCACCTCGTCGACCCCGGCCAGGCGCTCGCCGCGGTAGTCGACCACCAGCGGCGGCAGCGTCGCCTTCTTCACGACGGCACCTCGGCGATGGCCTCCGGGGCCACGCTGTCAGGCAGCGGGTCGCCGGCGATCAGCGCTGCGATGGCGTCCACCGCCCGCTCGCTGGCGCCGCGCTGGAGTCCGGCGTGCATCTCGGCGAAACGTGACTCGAGGGTTGCGCGCCCCGCGGCGTCGGCGAGCATCGCATCGAGGCTGGAGGCGATCGCCTCGGGGCTGGCGGCGTCCTGGATCAGCTCGGGCACCAGCGCTTCCCCGGCGATCAGGTTGGGCAGCGAGATCCACTCGGTCTTGACCAGGCGCTTGGCCAGCCAGTGGGTGGCCGGTGCCATCTTGTAGGCCACCAGCATCGGTCGGTGGCACAGCATCGCCTCAAGCGCCGCAGTGCCCGAGGCCAGCAGCACGGCATCCGCCGCCACCATGGCCTCGCGGGAGCAGCCGTCGAGCAGGGTCAGGCGTGCGGCCAGCGCCGGGCGTTCGTCGAGCAGCGCGGCGAGCTCGCGGCGCCGCTGCGGGGTCGCCGCCGGCACCACCAGGTGCAGCGCCGGCCGCGCCTGGCAGAGGCGCTCGGCAGCATCGAGAAAGGTGGCACCGAGGAAACGGATCTCGTTGGCCCGCGAGCCGGGCAGCAGCGCCAGCAGCTCGCCGTCTTCACGCAGACCGAGCTCGCGGCGCATCGCCGCGCGATCGGTCTCCAGCGGCATGTCGTCGGCCAGCGGGTGGCCGACGAAGGCCACCGGTACGCGATGGCGAACATAGAAGGCCGCCTCGAAGGGCAGGAAGGTGAGCATGGCATCCACCGACTTGGCGATGCCCTTGACCCGGCCCTGGCGCCAGGCCCATACCGAGGGACTGACATAGTGGGCGGTGGTGATACCGGCCTCGCGCAGCTGGCGCTCGAGGCCCAGGTTGAAGTCCGGCGCGTCGATGCCGAGCATGATGTCCGGCTGCCAGGCCAGCGCATCGCGCCTCAGCTCGCGGCGCACGCCGATCAGCCGCGGCAGGTGCTTGAGCACCTCGACCAGGCCCATGACCGAGAGGGTCTCCAGCGGGTAGCGGCTATCGATGCCCTCGGCCAGCATGCGCGGACCGCCGATGCCGCGAAAGGCCACACCGGGATAGCGCGCCTTGAGCGCACGCATCAGGCTGGCACCGAGGATATCGCCGGACAGCTCGCCGGCGACCAGGTAGACCTTGAGCGCGGTGCCGTCCATAAACGCGGGGCCTTGCATGCCTAGCGGGTGATGCCGCGGGTGGCCACTTCGATGGAGGCGATGAAGGTATCGACCTCCGGCAGTTCATAGCGGCGGCGGATTTCGGCGAGGGCCTGCTCGACGGTGAGCCCCTGGCGATAGACCAGCTTGTAGGATTCGCTCAGTGCATTCAGCGCTTCGCGGGAGAAGCCGCGGCGCTTGAGTCCGACAAGATTGAGACCGCGGGCCTCGGCGGGATTGCCGTTGATCATCACGAAGGCCGGGGTGTCCTTGGTGATGATCGAGCCGCCGCCGGCCATGGCGTGGGTGCCGAAGTGGCAGAACTGATGCACCGCCGAGAGCCCGCCGAGGATCGCGAAGTCGCCCAGTTTGACGTGGCCGGCCAGGGTCACCTGGTTGGCCAGGATGCAGTCGCTGCCGATCACGCAGTCGTGGCCGACATGGGCATAGGCCATGAACAGGTTGCGCGAGCCAATGGTGGTCTCGCCGCGATCCTGTGCCGTGCCGCGGTGCAGGGTTACGCCTTCACGGATGACGTTGTCGTCACCCATTACCAGGCGGGTCGGCTCGCCGGCGTACTTCTTGTCCTGGCAATCCTCGCCCACCGAGGCGAACTGGAAGATGCGCGTACGTGCGCCGAGCACGGTGGGACCCTTGACCACCACGTGGGGGCCAATCTGCGAACCGGGGCCGATCTCGACGTCGGCGCCAATCACACTGAACGGGCCGACCTCGACGTCGTCGGCGAGCCGAGCGGCGGGGTCGACGAGCGCGGTGGGATGAATCAAGCGACCTTCCTCTCGGCGCAGATGATTTCAGCCTCGCAGGCGAGTTCGTCGTCGACGCTGGCACGGCACGCGAACTTCCAGATACCGCGCTTCTCGCGCATCACCTTGGCTTCGATATGCAGCCGATCGCCGGGCATTACCGGGCGCTTGAAGCGTACATTGTCGCTGCCCACCAGGTAGTAGACATAGCCGTCGGCGGGCAGCTTGTTGACGGTCTTGAAGCCCAGGATGCCGCACGCCTGAGCCATCGCCTCGATGACCAGCACACCGGGCATGATCGGATGGTGCGGGAAATGGCCGTTGAAGAAAGGCTCGTTGATACTGACGTTCTTGTAGCCGCGGATCAGCTCGCCGAGTTCCAGTTCGGTGACGCGATCGATCAGCAGAAAGGGGTAGCGGTGAGGCAGATACTCACGAATCTCGTTGATGTCCATTACCATCGATGCGACCTCTGAAATAGCGAAACGGCTCACCTTGGTGAGCATGCAGTGGCGCGGGCGCCTCCCTGGCCGGGACAGCGATTATACCGGCAGTCTGGCGAGACTCAACGGCCGCCTTGATGCTTTTCCAGGCGCACCAGCCGCTTGGCGATGTCATCGAGCTGCTTGAAACGCACGGCATTCTTGCGCCACTGAGCGTTGCTCATGGCGCCAGTGCCGGAGGAGTAGATGCCCGGCTCGTTGATGGAATTGGTGACCAGGCTCATGCCGGTGACCTGCACGCCGTCGCAGATCGTCAGGTGGCCAGACAGGCCAACGCCGCCGCCCAACATGCAGTGCTTGCCGACCTTGGTGGAGCCGGCGATACCGACGCAGCCGGCCAGGGCGCTGTGGTCGCCGATCTGCACGTTGTGGGCGATCTGCACCTGGCTGTCGATCTTGACGTCGTTGCCGATCAGGGTATCGCCCAGCGCACCGCGATCGATGCTCGAACAGCTCCCGACTTCCACGTCGTCGCCGAGCACCACGCCGCCGAGCTGGGCAATCTTGTGCCAGCGGCTGCCGTCGTGGGCGAAGCCGAAACCGTCGCCGCCGATCACGCAGCCGCTGTGCAGGATGGCACGCTCACCGATCACCACCGCGTGGCAGACGGTGACATTGGCGTGCAGCCGTGAATCGGCGCCGATGCGACTGTCGGCGCCGACCACGCTGCCCGGCCCGATGACCGTGCGATCGCCGATCACCGCGCCGGCCTCGATCACCGCCTGGGGCCCGACCTGGACATCGGCGCCCAGCGATACGCCGGCCTCGATCACCGCCGAGTCGTGTATGCCCTGGGCGGGGCGATTGGCCAGCGGATCGAACAGCCGCGACAGCTCGGCGTAGCCGAGATAAGGGTTGTCGAGGGTCAGGCAGGCGACCGGGCACTCCCCGGCGTAGCTGGGGTGCAGCAGCACTGCTGCCGCCCGAGTGCCGGCCAGGTGCTTGAGGTAGGCCTTGTTGGCGAGAAAGCTGATCTCGTCGGGACCGGCATCGCTAAGTGTGGCCAGCCCAGCGACCTGTCGGCTGCCATCACCGACCACCTCGGCGCCCAGGCGCTCGGCGAGGTCGTACAGCGTATAGCGGTGAGAGATGGCGTCGGTCATGGAACCTGGGTCGGCTGCAGGAGGCAGGGACCCGCCCTCAACGGGCGGGTGCTCAGTTCATCGAGTCGAGGATCTCGGTGACTTCATCGGTAAGATTCATCAGATCCTGATTGGTATTGATGATGCCATTGATATCCATCAGCACGTCGATACCGTGGCGCGCCATGACTTCGTCCACGGCACGCTCCAGCTTGGGCTCGGCGTCCTGCAGGAAGGCCTGCTCGGCCTGCTGCTGAGCCTGCATGATCTGCTGACGCAGCTCGACGAACTGCTGCTCCTTCTGCTGCCCCTCCTGCATCAGCGACTGGCGCTCGCTATCGGACATCACCGCACCGTCCTGCTGCAGGCGCTCCTGAAGCCGCTGCAGCTCCTGGCCCAGCGACTGCGCTTGCTGCTGCTGGTTGCCGATCTGGCTCTCGAGCTGGCTCATCGACTGCTGGGCGGCGCGGGTTTCCATCAGCGCCTGGCGCCAATCCACCACCGCCACTTCTGCCGCCTGGGCGACCGAGGCGAACAGGCCAAGCAGCCCCAGGGAGATGACTCCCATTACCTTACGCATGACACCACTCCCCTGAAAAACATGTCGCATCTAACTCTCCATGGTACCCGGCTTAGAAGGTCTGGCCCAGCGAGAACTGGAAGAACTGGGTATCGTCGCCATCCTTGTCGTTGAGCGGCTCAGCGATACTGAAGGTCAGCGGCCCCACCGGGGTCAGCCACGACAGGCCGATACCCACACTGTAGCGCAGCTCGCTTAAATCGACGCCTGACTCGCAGCGCGACTGGTCGCCGTCGAGGACCTCGTAGCAGTCGGTCAGGAAGGTGTTGCCGGCATCGAAGAAGAAGCCGGTCTGCACCGAGCGCTGGTCTTCCATGAACGGTGTCGGGAACAGCAGCTCGGCGGAGCCTTCGACCAGCACGTTGCCGCCCAGGGTGCGGTCGTTACCGCCACCGCGCGGCGTGGTGCGCGGCCCCAGGGTGTTGCCGGTGAAGCCGCGTACCGAGCCCAAGCCGCCGGAGAAGAAGTTCTCATAGAACGGATAGGGATCGTTGCCGATGGTGTCGGCATAGCCCAGGGTGCCGCCGAACTTCAGCGACCAGTCGTTATTGAGCTCGAACAGCTGCTGGGCGCGGGCACGCAGCTTGTAGTACTCGGCGTCGCTGCCGGGCGCGGCGGTTTCCAGCGAGATGCGCTGATAGTTGCCGGCAGTCGGCATCACACCGCGATTGAGGTTGTTGCGGGTCCAGCTGGCGGTGAGCTTGAGGCTCTGGGCACCGGCGCCCTGGTCATCGACGTAGCGCACGATTTCCGAGGCGGTATCGTTGTAGGTCTGGACCGTCAGGTCTTCCACCGTGGCGCCGAAGTTGAGGCGCGCCAGCTCGTTGATCGGGTAGCCGAAGTTGATCCCCGCGCCGTAGGCGTCGGTGGAGTAGGTCGAGATATCCGAGTCTTCGTAGTCGGTCTCGCGGTAGTAGAGGTTATAACCGCGCGAGATGCCGTCCAGGGTCCAGTAGGGGTCGGTGAAGCCGAAGTTGAGGCTGGTGAAGGTGTCGCTGCGCTGGGCGCCGACGTTGACCCGGTTACCGCTGCCGAGGAAGTTGTTCTGCGACAGCGCCGCGCCGTAGATCACACCGGCGCTCTGCGAGAAGCCGACGCTGGCCGAGATCGAGCCCGAGGGCTGCTCCTCGACGTTGTAGGTCACGTCGAGCAGGTCGCTCTCGCCGGGCACCGGCTGGGTGTCGACGTCTACCTGGCGGAAGAAGCCCAGCCGCTCGAGGCGCTGGCGCGACTGGCGAATCTGGTCGGTGGAGGCCGGCGCGCCCTCCATCTGGATCATCTCGCGACGCAGCACTTCGTCTTCGGTGGTGGTATTGCCTTCGAAGTTGATGCGCCGCACATAGGCGCGCTGGCCAGAATTGACGTTGAACACCACGTCCACCGTCTCGCCGTCGGTGGACGGCTGGGGACGGGCATCGACGTTGGCAAAGGCGAAGCCCTCGGCGCCGAGGCGCGAACGCAGTGCCTCGGAGGAGGCGGTGATATCGCTGCGCGAGAAGATTTCGCCGCGCTCGGCGGTGATCAGTTCGCGGGCCTCGGACTCGGGAATTTCCATGTCGCCGGCGAAGCGAATGTTGCCGAGACGGAACTGCTGTCCCTCGTCGACGTTGACGGTGATGAAGATTTCCGACTTGTCGGGACTGATCGAGACCTGGGTCGAGGCGATATCGAAGTTCACGTAGCCGCGATCCAGGTAGTAGGAGCGCAGCCGCTCGAGGTCGCCTGACAGCGCCTCGCGAGAGTATTCATCGCGGGAGAACCAGCCGAAGAAGCGGCCCGGGCGGTCATTGAGCTCGAACTGGTCGCGCAGGGTGTCGTCGTCGAAGGCCTGGTTGCCGACGATGTTGATCTGGCGAATCGAGGCCACCGCGCCTTCGTTGATATCGACGTTGACCCGCACCCGGCTTTCGTCGATCTCGTCGACGCTGGTCTCGATGCGCGCGCTGTAGCGCCCCTGGGCCTGGTAGACCTGCTCCAGCTCGCGCTGGATCTCCTCGAGGGTGGAGAGCTGCAGCACCTGGCCCTCGGCCAGCCCTGCCTCGCTCAATCCCTCACGCAGATCTGACTCGGAGATCTGCGAGTTGCCGGTGATGCTCAGCGCAGTGATGAACGGTCGCTCGACGACCTGGATGATCAGGATATCGCCGTCGCGGGCCAGCTGGACATCGTCGAACAGACCGGTGGCGAACAGCTCGCGGGCGGCGTCGGCCAACTCGCGCTCATCGACGCGGTCACTGGTGGTGACGGGGAAGGCATTGAACACGGAGGCTGCAGAAACTCGCTGCAGGCCCTCTACGCGGATGTCGGAAACATTGAAAGAGTCTGCCAGCGCTACCTGGGCGCTGGTAAGCAGCAGCGCCGCCAATCCGATGGTCTTGAGTTTCATGCAGTCGATTCGCTCGAGTTGGTCTGCCCGCGTGTGGAACAGGCACCATATACATTTGTGCAGGGTTCTGACAAGCCGAAGGCCGCCGAACCCCGCCGCGGGTCGTGTGTCACCATAGCCGCATCAGGTCGAAATATAGCGCCATCAGCATCAGGCTGCCGACCAGTGCCACGCCGATGCGCAGCCCCATGGCCTGGACGCGCTCCGATACCGGCTTGCCGCGCACCGCTTCGACGGCATAGTAGACCAGATGGCCACCGTCGAGGATCGGAATCGGCAACAGGTTGAGGATCGCCAGGCTGATCGACAGGTAGGCCAGGAAGCTGACGAAGGTCTCCAGACCGGTGCGCGCCGAGTCGCCGGCCACCCGGGCGATGGTGATCGGCCCGGAGAGGTTGGACGGCGAGATCAGGCCGACGAACATCTTGCGAATGGCATCGACGGTGAGCAGCGACATCTCGCCGGTGCGCGACAGCGACTGCCCCACCGCGGCCAGCGGACCGTAGCGGATCTCGCGACGATACTCCTCGGGCCACTCCACCGGCTCGGCACCGGCACCGATATAGCCGATCACCACGCCATCCTCCAGCTCATTGCGCCCCGGGGTCAGCTCGACGGCGAGGGTCTCGCCGTCCCGCTCCACCTCCAGGGCCAGCGACGACTCGGGGCTGGCGCGCACCAGGTCGACGAAGTGCAGCCAATCATCCACCGCCTCGCCGTCCACCGTCAGCACCCGGTCGCCGGGCTGCAGCCCGGCCTGGCCGGCGGCCTCGCCATCCAGCACCTGGCCCAGCACCGCCGGGAACGACGGCCGCCAAGGCTCGAGCCCCAGGCTCGGCAGCGGCTGCGGCGGATCCTGACGCACCAGCCAGTTGTCCACCGGCAGCTGATAGTCGCGGGCGCTGCTGCTGCCCTCGTCGCGGGCGCTGAACGACAGCGCACCGCTGTGGCCGATGGCCGCCACCAGCTTGAGGTTGATCTCGTCCCAGGAGCGCACGCTGTCTCCCTGCACGGCGACGATCTCCTGGCCGGGGCTGAGCCCGCCCTGCTCCGCCGGCGAGCCCGGGGCCACGCTGCCCACCACCGGTGCCACCGTGGTGGTGCCGACGACGAACATCAGCCAGTAGGCGACGATCGCCAGCAGGAAGTTGGCCAGCGGACCGGCGGCAACGATGGCGATGCGCTGCCACACCGTCTTGCGGTTGAAGGCCTGGTCCTGCTCGGCAGGATCCACCGGGCCCTCGCGCTCGTCGAGCATCTTGACATAGCCGCCCAGCGGGATCGCCGCCACGGCAAATTCGGTGCCGTGGCGATCGACCCGCGACCACAGCGGCTTGCCGAAGCCCACCGAGAAGCGCAGCACCTTGACGCCGCAGCGCCGCGCCACCCAGAAGTGGCCATATTCATGGAAGGTGATCAGCACGCCGAGAACCACGATCACCGCCAGGATGTTCTGTATCACGCCCATCTAGATCGTCTCCTCGAGCATCCGCACCAGGATTGCCTGGGCGGCCTGTCGCGCCTGGCGATCCTCGTCGAGGATCGTCGCCAGTTCATCTGCCGGCAGCACCGGACGAGCGTCACGCACCCTCGCCACCAGCTCGGCGATAGCGGCAAACGGCAGCCGGCCGGCGAGAAAGGCATCCACCGCCACCTCGTTGGCCGCATTGAGCACCGCCGGCGCCGTGCCGCCAGCGGCCATCGCCTCGCGGGCCAGGCGCAGGCAGGGGAAGGCCGTCTCGTCCGGCGCCTGGAAGTCGAGCCGCGCCACCTGGAACAGGTCGAGCGGCCCCACGCCGGCGTCGATGCGCTGTGGCCAGGCTAGCCCGTAGGCGATCGGCGTGCGCATGTCGGGATTACCCAGCTGGGCGATCACCGAGCCGTCGCTGTAGGCGGCCATGGAGTGGATAACGCTCTGCGGGTGGACCACCACCTGCACCTGCTCGGGCCGCGCATCGAACAGCCAGCACGCCTCGATCAGCTCGAGCCCCTTGTTCATCAGCGTCGCGCTATCCACCGAGATCTTGCGACCCATCGACCAGTTGGGATGAGCGCAGGCCTGGGCCGGGGTCACCTCGGCCAGCTGCGCCGGCGTCCAGCCCAGGAAGGGCCCGCCGGACGCGGTCAACAGCAGCTGGGTGACGCCGTGGCGCGAGAGCCCGCCGCGGTGCTCAGCGGGTAGACACTGGTAGATGGCATTGTGTTCGGAATCGATCGGCAGCAGGGTCGCGCCGTGGGTCGCCACGGCGTCCATGAACAGCGCCCCGCTCATCACCAGCGCCTCCTTGTTGGCCAGCAGCACGCGCTTGCCGGCGCGCACCGCGGCCAGCGTCGGCAGCAGCCCGGCGGCGCCGACGATGGCTGCCATCACCACGTCGACCTCACTGGCCTCGGCGACCTCGACCAGCGCCGCCTCGCCGGCCCGCGCCTGGGTGTCGAGCCCCGCCGCGGCCAGCCGCTCGCGCAGCCAGACGGCATCGGCCTCATGGGCCAGCACGGCCACCGCTGGATGATGCCGCTGGCACAGCGCCAGCAGCGCCTCCCGGGAGGTGTGGGCGGTCAGGGCGTGGAGGCGGTAGCGATCGGGATGACGAGCGATGACATCCAGGGTGCTGGTGCCGATCGAGCCGGTGGCCCCCAGCACGCTGACGCACTGCACGGCGTCGCTCATGGCAACCACGCGCGGCTCACAGCCAGCCGCCGAGCAGCGCAAACCACGGCACCGCCGCGGTCAGGCTGTCGATGCGGTCGAGCACGCCGCCGTGGCCGGGCAGCAGGGCGCTGGAGTCCTTGATGCCGCGGTGGCGCTTGAGCATGCTCTCGAGCAGGTCGCCGAGCACCGAGATCAGCGTCACCAGCCAGGTAATCGCCACCAGCGCCAGCACCTGGACAAGGCCCAGCGACTGCCAGAATGCAAACAGCAGCGCCAGCAGGGTGGTCGCGGCCAGGCCGCCGGCCACGCCCTCCCAGGTCTTGCCCGGGCTGACCCGCGGCGCCAGCTTGCGACGACCGAAGGCGCGGCCGGCAAAGTAGGCGCCGGTATCGGCACACCACACCAGCAGCAGCACGAACAGCAGCCACACGGCGCCGCTGTCGCGCAGGGCAATGAAGCCGACCCAGCACGGCAGCAGCACCCAGAGCCCCATGGCCAGGCGCCGCGGCGCGGCCTGCCACTGCCCCCCCTTGTCGGGGTAGTGGACGATCCAGTAGAGGTTGGCCAGCCAGCCAAGCACGCCGAGCCATAGCACCCAGGTCGCCTGTACGGCGCCCGTCAGCCACAGCACCAGCATCAGCAGCGCCATGCCGGCGACGCCGAGCAGACGCTGGCGCTGGCCTTCGAGGCCGGCCAGGTTGACCCACTCCCAGCTCGCCAGCAGCACGATCAGCGCCGTGAACAGCGCAAAGGCCCCACCGTCGAGCCAGAACAGCCCCAGCAGGACCAGCGGCGCCAGCCACAGGGCGGTAATGATGCGCTGTTTAAGCATGCTGCGCCTCGACCTGTTCATCGGTCATGCCAAAGCGCCGCAGGCGACCGCGGTACGCATCCAGAGCCTGGTCGAAGGCGGCGCCGTCGAAATCGGGCCACAGGAGCGGAGTGAAGTAGAATTCGGCGTAGGCCAGCTGCCAGAGCAGGAAATTGGAGATACGCTGCTCGCCGCTGGTGCGAATGCACAGGTCCACCGGCGGCGACCCGGCCAGGCACACCTGACTGCCCAGGGCGGCCTCGTCGACCTGGGCGGCGCGCAGCTCACCGGCCTCGACGCGCTCGGCTAGGCGTCGCGCAGCCCGCGCCAGGTCCCACTGGCCACCGTAGTTGGCGGCAATGACCAGGTGCAGGCCGCGGTTGTCGCGGGTCAGCGCCTCGGCGCGTTCGATATGTTGCTGAATCGCCGCCGAGAAACCGTTGCGGTCGCCAATCACCGAGAGCCGAATATCGTGCTCGTGGAGCTTCTTGACCTCACGCTTGAGGGCCCACAGGAACAGCTCCATCAGTGCGCTGACCTCATCGGCGGGCCGCCGCCAGTTCTCGCTGGAGAAGGCAAACAGGGTCAGCATCTCGATGCGCCGCTCGGCGGCACGGCGGATCACCGCACGCACCGACTCGACGCCGGCGCGGTGACCGCGCACGCCGGAGAAGCCGCGGGCACGCGCCCAGCGATTGTTGCCATCCATGATCACCGCCACGTGGCGTGGCAGACCATCACGGCACTCTTGTGAAGACAGCGTTGAGGTCATGGGGTCTCGCATCGGGAGAGGAGGTGGGGCGGGCGCGAGGCCCGCCAGCCGATCAGACCTGCATCAGGTCGTGTTCCTTGGCTTCCAGCAGGCTGTCGATCTCGCCGATGTACTTGTCGGTGAGCTTCTGGATCATATCCTCGCCCTTGTGCTGCTCATCCTCGGAGATATCCTTGTCCTTGAGCAGCGACTTGAGATCACCGTTGGCGTCGCGCCGCACGTTGCGCACCGCCACGCGGGCGTGCTCCGCCTCGCTGCGCGCCTGCTTGATATAGCCCTTGCGCGTCTCTTCGGTGAGCATCGGCATCGGCACGCGGATCACGCTGCCGGCGGTGGAGGGATTCAGCCCCAGGTCGGCGGTCATGATCGCCTTCTCGACCTTGGGCACCATGTCCTTCTCCCAGGGCGATACGCTCAGGGTGCGGGCGTCCTCGACGTTGACGCTGGCGACCTGGTTGATCGGCACCTGGCCGCCGTAGTACTCCACCATCACCGCATCGAGAATGCTGGTATGGGCACGCCCGGTACGAATCTTGTGGAAGTTGGCCTGCAGCGCCTCGAGGCTCTTCTTCATGCGAGACTCGGCGTCTTTCTGAATATCGTTGATCACGTCATTACCCTCTGTCTATCAGCGTGCCTTCCTTGCCGCCCACCACAAGGTTGAGCAGGGCACCGGGCTTGTTCATGTCGAATACGCGAACCGGCATGTCATGGTCCCGCACCAGGCAAATGGCGGTCAAATCCATGACCCCCAGCTTCTGATCGAGCACCTCGTCATAGGTCAGGTGCTCATATTTCACCGCGTCGGCGTGCTTGACCGGATCCTTGTCGTAGACCCCGTCGACCTTGGTGGCCTTGACCACCACGTCGGCGTCGATCTCGATACCGCGCAGGCAGGCCGCCGAGTCGGTGGTGAAGAAGGGGTTGCCGGTCCCGGCGGAGAACAATACCACGTCCCCGGAGGTGAGGTAGCGAATCCCGGTGCGGCGGTCGTAGTGCTCCACTACCCCGCTCATGGGAATCGCCGACATCACCCGCGAGCGGATGTTCGAACGCTCCAGCGCATCGCGCATGGCCAGGGCATTCATCACCGTGGCCAGCATGCCCATATGGTCGCCGGTGACACGGTCCATGCCCGCCTCGTTGAGCGCCGCACCGCGGAACAGGTTGCCGCCGCCGACCACGATACCAACCTGGACCCCGATCCCTACCAGTTGGCCGATCTCCAGCGCCATGCGATCCAGCACCTGCGGATCGATACCGAACTCGTGCTCGCCCATCAGGGCTTCGCCGGACAGCTTGAGAAGAATGCGCTTGTACTTCGACTTGGCACCGCGCTCAGGCTTGGTGCCGCGCTCGGCGCTCTGGGAATCGTGGCTCGTGGGCATGGAAGCTCTCCTGGTGGCTATGCGGGCGGGCATGGCTGGCATGCACCAGCCGGATACGCGAAGGCGTGCGCTTGCGCGCACGCCAACACGTGTCGATGGAGTCAGACCTCAGCTGCGGCGAGCCTGTTCCATTACTTCCTTGGCGAAGTCGACCTCTTCCTTCTCGATCCCCTCACCCACTTCAAAGCGCGTGAAGCCGACCACCTCACCGCCGGCGCTCTTGACGAACTCGGCGACGGACTGGTTGGGATCCTTGACGAACGGCTGCTCGGTCAGGCTGTTCTCGGCCAGGTACTTCTTGAGGCGGCCCTGCACCATCTTCTCGGCGATCTGCTCGGGCTTGCCGGCCATGTCAGGCTGGGCCAGGATGATGGCCTTTTCCTGATCGAGCTGCTCCTGGGGCATGTTCTCGGGCAGTGCCACGGCCGGATTGATGGCGGCGACGTGCATGGCAACGTCCTTGGCTACCTCGGCGTTGGCACCCTTGAGCACGGTCAGCACGCCGATGCGGCCGCCGTGGACGTACTCGCCCACCAGATTGCCGGCGCCAGCCTCAACCAGCACCGCACGACGCACGCTGATGTTCTCGCCGATCTTCTGCACCAGCTGCTCGCGGATGGCTTCCATGTCGCCGGCCATCAGTGCGGCCACGTCGTCGCTCTTGGCCTCGAACAGGGCGTTGACGACCTGGTCGGCAAAGCCCTTGAAGTTGTCGTCACGGGCGACGAAGTCGGTTTCGGAGTTGATCTCGACCATTACGCCGTAGCTGCCGTCGGCGGCCACGCGGGTCACCACGGCGCCTTCCGCGGCGGTACGACCGGCCTTCTTGGCGGCCTTGAGACCAGAGTTCTTGCGCAGGTCCTCGATCGCCTGCTCGATGTCACCACCGGCTTCGGTGAGGGCCTTCTTGCACTCCATCATGCCGAGCCCGGTACGCTCGCGCAGTTCCTTGACCTGAGAGGCGCTGATAGCTGCCATGATAATAACCTCTGAAATTGGTTCGACGTCGGTACGCGGATCTCCCGCGCAGCGGGAAAAAAGGGGGCCGAAGCCCCCCTTCTCGCCTGCTCATCGCACTCACGGCGCGGCAGCAGGCGCAGCGGTATTACTCGGCGGTTTCGCTGGCGTCGGCGTCCGAGACTTCAACGAATTCGTCGGGACGACCTTCCTTGGCGCGACCGCAGGCATCGGCGATGGCCTTGACGTAGATCTGGATGGCGCGGATGGAGTCATCGTTGCCAGGGATCACGTAGTCGACGCCGTCCGGGTCGGAGTTGGTGTCGACCACCCCGATCACCGGGATACCCAGCTTGTTGGCCTCGTTGATGGCAATCCGCTCGTGGTCGACGTCGATCACGAACAGCGCATCGGGCAGACCGCCCATCTCCTTGATGCCGCCCACCGAACGCTCGAGCTTGTCCTGCTCGCGGGTGGCCATCAGGACTTCCTTCTTGGTCAGCTTCTCGAAGGTGCCATCTTCGTGCATCGCCTCGAGCTCACGCAGACGCTTGATCGACTGACGAATGGTCTTGTAGTTGGTCAGCATGCCGCCCAACCAGCGATGGTTGACGAACGGCTGACCGACGCGATTCGCCTCTTCCTTGATGATCTTGCTGGCGGAACGCTTGGTGCCGACGAACAGGATCTTGTTGTTGGAAGCGGCCATCTTCTCGACCACGCCGATGGCGTCGTTCAGCGCCGGCAGGGTGTGCTCGAGGTTGATGATGTGAATCTTGTTGCGCGCGCCGAAGATGAACTTGCTCATCTTCGGGTTCCAGTACTTGGTCTGGTGACCGAAGTGGGCGCCTGCCTTGAGCAGGTCACGCATATTGACGTGTGCCATGGATGACTCCTGATAAATCGGGTTAGGCCTCCATGCACCCCATGGATCCGACCAGCGCACTCGCGTGACGCAGGCACCCGGGACCATGTGACGGTGCATGTGTGATTTAGGCGTTCATTACGCCCCCCGCATTATCGTCTCCCCGCGTCGAGCGCTCAAGGCCCGTCCGCACTCCGGTCAACGATTGCAGGAAAGCGCGCGGCTTTATACCATAGTTCGCTACCGAGATGAAGTCGCCGGCCGCCTTTGGCGTCCACTTCCGGCGCGTTACCCGCCTCCAGATTCGAGACCCCATGAACGTTCCCATCAAGACCGCAGCGGAAATCGACAAGATGCGCGAGGCCGGTCGCCAGGCCGCCCGCGTGCTGGAAATGATCGCCCCCCACGTCGAGGCCGGTGTCTCCACCGGCAGGCTCGACCGGCTGTGTCACGAGTTCATCGTCGACGAGCTGGGCTCGACGCCGGCCCCGCTCAACTACCACGGTTTCCCCAACGCCACCTGCACCTCGATCAATCACGTGGTCTGCCACGGCATCCCCGATGACGCCAAGAAGCTCAAGAAAGGCGACATCATGAACATCGACATCACCGTCAAGACCGCCGACGGCTACCACGGCGACTCGAGCAAGATGTTCGTGATCGGCGAGACCATCCAGGGCGAGCGGCTGTGCCGCGTCACCCAGGAGTGCCTCTACAAGAGCATCGCCCTGGTCAAGCCCGGCGCCCGGCTTTCCGAACTGGCGCGGGTCATCCAACAGCACGCCGAGACCAATGGCTATTCGGTGGTGCGCGACTTCTGCGGCCACGGCATCGGCGCCGGCTTCCACGAGGACCCGCAGATCCTGCACTACGACGGCTACGCCCCGGAGGCCGATATCGCCCTTGCCGAGGGCATGTGCTTTACCATCGAGCCGATGATCAACGTCGGCGGCTATCGCACCAAGGTGCTGCGCGACGGCTGGACCGCAGTAACCAAGGATCGCAGCCTGTCGGCGCAGTGGGAGCACACCCTGCTGGTCACCGCCGATGGCGTCGAGGTGCTCACCGCCCGCGCTGAGGAAGACCTCAGCTTCCTCGACCGCTGATATGCTACTGCACCACTACCGCTTCACGCCCGACACGACGCTGTTCGACGAGAACACGCTTCGCACCGAGCTAGACGGCAGTCGCTCGCCCATCGCGCCGTTCAAGGCGGCGCTGCGCGAGATCCAGGCCCGCCTCGACGAGCGCTTTCGCGCCGGCGCCGACATCCGTGACCTGATCCACGGCCGCGCCTGGTGCCTCGACCGGCTGCTGCAGGTGGCCTGGTCGCGCCACGCCTGGCCCGACGACGGCATTGCGCTGCTGGCGGTAGGCGGCTACGGCCGCGGCGAGCTGCACCCGCACTCCGACATCGACCTGCTGCTGCTGCTCGAGCACGACGACGACACCCCCTACCGCGAACCGCTCACCGATTTCATCACCTTCCTGTGGGACATCGGGCTCGAGATCGGCCACAGCGTACGCTCGCTCAACGACTGCCAGCGCGAGGCCGAGGCCGACGTCACGGTGATCACCAACCTGCTCGAGACCCGCACCCTGGCCGGCGACGAGCGGCTGCGCGAGGCCATGCGCGAGCGCCTCTCCACCGAGCGGCTATGGCCGGCGGACCGCTTCTTCGAAGCCAAGTGGCAGGAGCAGATCACCCGCCACTACCGCTACAACAACTCCGAGTATCACCTCGAGCCCAATATCAAGAGCTCCCCGGGCGGGCTGCGCGACATCCAGATGATCGGCTGGGTGGCCAAGCGCCACTTCGGCACCCTGCGCTACGAGGACGTGGTCGACAACGGCTTCATGAACGACGCCGAGCTGCGCATCCTCAGCCAGGGCCAGGCCTTCCTGTGGCAGGTACGCTATGCGCTGCACATGCTCACCGGGCGCGCCGAGGATCGCCTGCTGTTCGATCACCAGCGCGCCATCGCCGAGCTGTTCGGCTACCGCGACACTCCCGAGCGCCTCGCCGTCGAGCAGTTCATGAAGCGCTATTACCGCCACGTCACCGCCCTGGCCGGCCTCAACGACATGCTGCTGCAGCACTTCGACGAGGTGATCCTGCGCGGCGACGAGCGCCTGGAGACCGCCCCGCTCAACGACCGCTTCGAGATCACCGGCGGCTATATCCAGGCGCGCCACCCGCGGGTCTTCCGCCAGCGGCCGGCGGCGCTGCTCGAACTCTTCCTGCTGATGGCGCAGCATCCCGAGATCGAGGGCGTACGCGCCGAGACCATTCGCCTGATCCGCGACAACCGCCACCGCATCGACGACCTGTTCCGCGACGATGTGCGCCACCAGAGCCTGTTCATGGAGCTCATGCGCTCCAGCGGCAACGTGGCCCGCCAGCTGCGGCGCATGAACCGCTACGGCGTGCTCGGCAAGTACCTGCCGGAGTTCGGCCAGGCGGTGGGCCTGATGCAGCACGACCTGTTTCATATCTACACCGTCGATGCCCACACCCTGCGGCTGCTCAAGTTCATTCAGTGCTTCCGCGAGCCTGAGGGACGCGAGGCGTTCCCGGTGGCCGCCACCCTGGTCCATCAGTTGCCCAAGCTCGAACTGCTGTGGATCGCCGGGCTCTATCACGATATCGGCAAGGGCCGCGGCGGCAACCACTCGCTGATCGGCGCCCGCGACGTCGAGGGCTTCGCCGAGCGCCACGGCCTCTCGCCCCGCGACACCCGGCTGCTCAGTTGGCTGATCGAGCACCACCTGCTGATGTCGAAGACCGCCCAGAAGCGCGATATCACCGATCCCGACGTGATCCGCGACTTCGCCCGCCAGGTGCGTGACGAGGTACACCTCGACTACCTCTACGTGCTGACCGTGGCCGATATCAACGCCACCAATCCCTCGCTGTGGAACGGCTGGCGCGCCAGCCTGCTGCGCCAACTGCATGCCGAAACCAAGCGCGCCCTGCGCCGCGGCCTGGAGAACCCGCTGGACCGCGACGACTGGGTGCGCGAGACCCGCGAGGAGGCGCGCTCGCTGCTGGCCAGCGTCGGCGCCGACCCGGCGCGGGTCGAGCGCCTCTGGGAGTCGCTCGGCGAAGACTATTTCCTGCAGTACGCGCCCAGCGAGATCGCCTGGCAGACCCAGGGCATCCTCGGCCACGGCGACTCGCAGCTGCCGCTGATCCTGATCAGCGTGCCCACCGAGGACATGGCCGAGGGCGGCACCAAGGTGTTTATCCACACCCGCTCGGTAGACGACCTGTTCGCCGCCACCGCCGCCGCCATGGAGCAGTTGGGGCTGTCGATCCACGACGCGCGTATCGCCACCTCGAGCAACGACTGGACGCTCAACACCTTTATCGTGCTCGACGACGACGGCGAGGCGATCCGCGACCGCGAACGCATCGAGGCGATTCGCCGCCACCTGGTCGAGGAGCTCGACGACCCCGACGACTACCCCCAGATCGTCACCCGCCACACCCCGCGCCAGCTCAAGCACTTCAAGGTACCCACCCAGGTGCTGATCGAGCAGGACCCGGCCAACGAACGCACCCTGCTGGAGCTCACCGCCCCCGACCGCCCCGGCCTGCTGGCGCGGGTCGGGCGCATCTTCATGGAGCAGGACATCGCCCTCTCGGCGGCCAAGATCGCCACCCTGGGCGAGCGCGTCGAGGACGTCTTCTTCATCACCACCAAAGGCGGCGAGCCGCTTACCGACCCCGAGCGCCAGCAGCGCCTGCGCGAGCGACTGATCGAGGTGCTCGGCGTCTAGCGGGTTTGAGGCGCCTTCGCCGCTTCCCTATAATCCTCGGGTCATGCCGCCGCCGTCGGCGTCGACCCGCCCACGTTTCCGCCGCCTCGAGGCGACCAGGACAGCCATGAACCCCGATCTCGATGCCCTCAAGCCCTATCCCTTCGAGAAGCTCGCCGCGCTCAAGGCCGACGTCACCCCGCCAGCGGCGCTGACGCACATCCCGCTGACCATCGGCGAGCCGCAGCATGCGCCCTATGCCGGCGCCCTCGAAGCGCTGGTGGCGCATCAGCAGGAGATGGCACGCTATCCTGCCACCCATGGCATGCCCGAGCTGCGCCGCAGCATTGCCGGCTGGGCAGCGCGGCGCTTCAGCCTCGATGGCCTCGATCCCGACACCCAGGTGCTGCCGGTCAACGGTACCCGCGAAGCGATCTTCGCCTTCGTCCAGGCGGCACTCGACCGTAGCCGCCCAGCCAGGGTGGCGGTGCCCAACCCCTTCTACCAGATCTACGAAGGGGCGACGCTACTGGCCGGCGGCGAGCCGCTCTACCTCGACTGCGTGGCCGAGCACGGCTTTCGCCCGGACCTCGAGGCCGTATCCGCCGAGACCTGGCACCAGGTGCAGATCGTGTTCCTGTGTTCGCCGGGCAACCCCACCGGGGCGGTGACGCCGCTGGCCGATTTCCAGCGTCTGCTCGAACTGGCCGACGAATTCGACTTCCTCATCGCCTCCGACGAGTGCTACTCCGAGCTCTACCTCGACGAAGCCGCGCCACCGCCTGGACTGCTGCAGGCGTGTGCGGCGCTGGGCCGCCACGACTACCGGCGCTGCCTGGTCTTCCACTCGCTCTCCAAGCGCTCCAATCTGCCCGGGCTACGCTCCGGGTTCGTGGCCGGCGACGCCGCCCTGATTGCGCCGTTCAAGCGCTACCGCACCTACCACGGCTGCGCCATGTCGCTGCCGCTGCAGCGCGCCTCCATCGCCGCCTGGCAGGACGAGCAGCACGTGCTCGCCAACCGCAACGCCTACCGCGAGAAGTTCGCCGCGGTGACCGAGATCCTCGCACCGGTGATGGAGTTCCCAGCCCCCCAGGCAAGCTTCTACCTGTGGCCGGCGGTGCCCGGCGGCGACGACGCGGCCTTTACCCGGGCGCTCTACGCTGAAGAACATGTCAGCGTGCTGCCGGGCAGCTATATGGGCCGTACCAGCGCCGACGGCCACAACCCCGGCAGCGGCCGCGTGCGCCTGGCGCTGGTCGCCGAGCTCGAGGCCACCGTCGAGGGCGCCCGCCGCCTGCGTCGCTTCATCGAACGTCAGTGAAGGAGGACTGCCCATGCTGACCCTGTTTGGCATCAAGAACTGCGACACCTGCCGCCGGGCGCGCAAGGCCATGGACGCCTCCGGCGTGCCCTACCAGTTCCACGACCTGCGCGAGGATGGCCTCTCGGCGGCACTGCTCGAGCACATCCTCGAGCGGGTGCCGGTGATGACCCTGCTCAACAAGCGCAGCACCACCTGGCGCCAGCTCGACGACGCCGACAAGCAGGAGATCGACGCCAACCGCGCCCGCGAGCTGATGCTGGCCCACCCCACCCTGCTCAAGCGACCGCTGCTGGATACCGGTGACGATATCCTGGTCGGCTACCGCGACGGCGACTACGACAACCTGTCGGTCTGAGCCACGGCTCAGCCCGCTGACACCCTTTCACTGACGTCTTTCAAGAGGACACCTGCATGCTCAGCTTTGCACTCGGCATCGGCACCCAAAACACCCAGGGCGACTGGCTGGAAATCTACTACCCGGCGCCGCTGTTCCAACCCGACGCAGCGCTGGTCGAGGCCGCCCGCCAGGCCCTGGATGCGCCGGCCGGCAACGCTGCGGTGAGCTTCCTGCCCGAGCACTGCGGCGCACTGGCAGCCGCCCTCAAGGCCGCCGGCAACCCCGAGCAGGCCGAACTCGCCGAGTCGCTGGCGGCCAGCCAGCGCCCGCTGGTGGCGACCTTCCTCGACAGCGACACGCCGCCAGAGAACGCCCCTGAGGTCTACCTCAAGCTGCACCTGCTGTCGCACCGCCTGGTCACGCCCCACCAGTTGGACCTGACCGGCATGTTCGGCCTGCTGCGCAACATCGCCTGGACCAACGAGGGGCCCATCGATATCGAAGAGCTGCCGGCACGCCGCCTCAAGGCGCGCCTCGAGGGCCGCGCGCTGTCGGTGGACTGCGTCGACAAGTTCCCCAAGATGACCGACTACGTGGTGCCCAAGGGCATTCGCATCGGTGACACCGCGCGGGTGCGGCTGGGCGCCTACCTCGGCGAAGGCACCACCGTGATGCACGAGGGTTTCGTCAACTTCAACGCCGGCACCGAGGGCCCGGGCATGATCGAGGGCCGCATCTCCGCCGGCGTGATGGTCGGCAAGGGCTCGGATCTCGGCGGCGGCTGCTCGACCATGGGCACCCTCTCCGGCGGCGGCAACATCGTGATCAAGGTCGGCGAGGGCTGCCTGATCGGTGCCAACGCCGGCATCGGCATTCCGCTGGGCGACCGCTGCACCGTCGAGGCCGGGCTCTACATCACCGCCGGCGCCAAGGTCACCCTGCTCGACGATCAGGGTCAGGAGGTCAAGACCGTGGCCGCCCGCGAGTTGGCCGGCCAGGACGACCTGCTGCTGCGCCGCAACTCCCAGAACGGCCGCATCGAGTGCCTGACCAACAAGAGCGCCATCGCGCTCAATGAGGCGCTGCATGCCCACAACTGAGTCGCAGCCCCTGTCGCCGACCCTGGCACTGGCCATCGACCTGATGGCCAGGCCTTCGGTGACGCCCGATGACGAGGGCTGCCAGGCGCTGATGATCGAGCGCCTCGCGGCGCTGGGCTTCCACACCGAGCGGCTGCCATTCGGTGACGTCGACAATTTCTGGGCGGTACGCGGCCACCACGGCCCTGTACTGGCCTTTGCCGGGCATACCGACGTGGTGCCCAGCGGTCCGCACACCAGCTGGGAGACGCCGCCCTTCGCGCCCTGCATCGACGCCGAGGGCATGCTGCGCGGCCGCGGCGCCGCCGACATGAAGGGCAGCCTGGCGGCGATGATCACCGCAGTGGAGCGCTTCGTCGCCGCCCACCCGGACCACCACGGCAAGCTCGCCTTCCTCATCACCTCCGACGAGGAGGGCCCGGCGATAGACGGCACCCGCGCCGTGGTCGAGCACCTGCGCGAACGCCACGAGCGGCTCGACTACTGCATCGTCGGCGAGCCCTCGTCCACCGAGCGCCTCGGCGACGTGATCAAGAATGGGCGGCGTGGCTCGCTGGGCGGCGTGCTGCACGTCAAGGGCGTGCAGGGTCATGTGGCCTATCCGCATCTGGCGGCCAACCCCATTCATGCGGCGACACCGGCGCTGGATGCCCTGGTGCGCGAGCACTGGGACGACGGCAACGCCTTTTTTCCCGCCACCAGCTTCCAGATCTCCAACCTTCGCGCCGGGACTGGCGCCACCAACGTGATCCCCGGCGAGCTGGAAGCGGTGTTCAACTTCCGCTACTCCACCGAGGTGACCCACGAGCAACTGCGCGAGCGCACCGAAGCGATCCTCGACGCCCACGGCCTCGACTACCGCCTAGACTGGACCCTCAACGGCGAGCCCTTCCTCACCGCCGAGGGCGAACTGGTAGAAGCCGCGGTAAGCGGCGTCGAAACGGTGACCAAGCAGCGGCCGGCACTGTCGACCAGCGGCGGCACCTCCGACGGTCGCTTCATCGCCACCCTGGGCAGCCAGGTGGTCGAGCTGGGGCCGCTCAATGCCACCATCCACCAGGTCAACGAGCGCGTGCGCGCCGCCGACCTGGACACCCTGAGCGAGATCTACGAAGCCATCCTGGTGCGCCTGTTCGCCCATGGCGAGACCAACTGAGGTGCCCATGCAGCGCTATCCGGATATCGAGATCTACCTCGCCGCCGACGCCAGCGTCGAGGCAGTCAGCCAGTGGCTGAGTGAAAGCCTCGACGCGGCGCCACTAGGCCCTGCCGGCAAACGCCAGTGGCGCACCAGCGGGCACCTGCAGGGCCAGCGCATCCCGGTGCTGCTGGTCGAGCAGGCCGCCGACGGCTTCAGCAGCCTGTGGTTCGACAGCGACGCCACGCCCTGGCCGCGCGACGCCGACTGCGCCCGCGACGCCAGTCAGGCGCTGGCCTGCGAGGTGCGCTGCTCGCTGGGCGGCTGGCAGCCAGGCGACGACCCCGACCGCTTCTGGCGCATTCTCCCCGACGGCCGCGAAGAGGCCATTACCTGGCCCGACTCCGGCCAATAACCGAGGCCAGGCCTGAAACGACATCGCCCCGCGCGAGCGGGGCGATGTCTGATGATGGTGTAACCACCTAGCTATCGAAAGCTGACGAGCGAACTTCGCTTCAGGTAATCACGGTGACGTCGTCGGCTTGCAACCCCCGCTCATTCTCGACCACGTGGTAGCGTACCTTCTGGCCCTCGGCCAGGGTACGATGCCCCTTGCCACGGATGGCCCGGAAGTGCACGAAGACATCGTCGCCGTTGTCGCGGGTGATAAAGCCATACCCCTTGTTGACGTTGAACCACTTGACCTCGCCGATCTCGCGATCGTCGTTCTCGATGTCGGCCAATACGGCCGAGGCAGGCGACGCCGAGGGCGACAGCACCTGCACCGCACTGGTCGCGACCAGCAGTAGCAGGAAAACTGCCGCGGCGACGGCCATATAGACGCCAGCTACGCCACCGAGCTCGAGCGATGCCAGCAGCTGCTGGGACAGCAGACCGCCGGTGAACGAGACGAACAGAGTGATCAACAGGGGAGCAGGCGCGGCGAGCAGGAGACTGATGATAAGACAGCGAACAAACACCTTATGATTCATGGACCTCAACTTCTCTTGTTGTGGTGGACGTGGATACTAGCTATGACAATCACGGTCTTGCCCCCCGGCGTGATGACCGACGGACTACAGTGACATTGGATGAAGGTGCAGCGATGAACGGCAACACGCAACGCGGCGATTCTAGCATGCCTGATCACGAGTCGCTCGCCGGCCTGGCCGCGCGACTGGAGGCCCTCGAGAACCGCACTGCCCACCAGGAGCACTGGCTGGATCAGCTCGACGAAGCGGTCGCGAGTCAGGAGCGACGCCTACAGGAGCTGATCCGACTCAACGCCGTGATGCAAAAGCGCCTGCGCGAACAGCAGCAGGCGCTGAATGACCAGCCCGAGGGCTTCGACCCCGGGCAGGAGCTCCCGCCGCACTACTAGCCAGCAGTGGCGAGGCGCTGGGCGCTGGGCGCTAGCCAATCTCGTCCAGGTAGCGCTCGGCGTCGAGTGCCGCCATGCAGCCGCTGCCGGCGGAGGTGATCGCCTGGCGGTAGACATGGTCCATGACGTCGCCGGCGGCAAACACGCCCGCCACGCTAGTCGCGGTGGCGTTGCCCTCGAGGCCGGACTTGACCTTGATATAGCCGTTGGCCATGTCCAGTTGGCCCTCGAACAGGCCGGTGTTGGGGGTATGGCCGATGGCGATGAACACGCCGGGTGCGGCCAGTTCCTTGGTGCTGCCGTCGGCGGTAGACACCAGACGCACGCCGGTCACGCCGCTGTTGTCGCCCAGTACCTCGTCGAGAGTATGGTTCCACTCGATGGCCATATTGCCGTTCTCGACCTTGTCGAACAGCTTGTCCTGCAGAATCTTCTCGGCGCGCAGGCTATCGCGACGGTGCACCAGGGTCACCTTGGCGGCGATATTGGAGAGGTACAGCGCCTCCTCTACGGCAGTATTGCCACCGCCGATCACCACCACCTCCTGATTGCGGTAGAAGAAGCCATCGCAAGTAGCGCAGGCCGACACCCCCTGGCCCATGAACTGCTGTTCCGAGGGCAGCCCCAGATAGCGGGCGCTGGCGCCGGTAGCAATGATCAGCGCATCGCAGGTATAGGTACCACCGCTGCCGATGAGCGTGAAGGGTCGGCTGCGCAGGTCGACTTCGTCGATATGGTCGAACAGCACCTCGGTCTCGAAACGCTCGGCGTGACGCTTCATGCGCTCCATCAGCTCGGGGCCTTGCACACCCGCGTCGTCACCCGGCCAGTTGTCCACGTCGGTGGTGGTGGTTAGCTGGCCGCCGGCCTGCATGCCGGTGATCAGCAGCGGCTTGAGGTTGGCGCGGGCGGCATACACGGCGGCGGTATACCCGGCCGGGCCGGAACCGAGAATGATCAGGCGTTCGTGGCGTGCGTCCATGGATGACCTCATGGGTGTCTTGAATGATGGCGGGTAGCGTTAGTGTCGCACTGGCGACGCATTGCGGCATGGCGACCCCGGTCGACATGCCGCAGTGCACCGGAAGCCGAGTGTATCACTCCACCAACGCAAAGAGGCGGCCCGCAGGCCGCCTCCCAGCAAGCGCTCGGCTTACAGCGCCTTGGAGTGGGCGCCGAGGTACTTGGCGACGCCTTCCGCGGTGTCCTTCATGCCTTCCTGGCCTTCGTCCCAGCCGGCCGGGCAGACTTCGCCGTGCTGCTGGTGGTGCTTGAGCGCCTTGACCATGCGCAGCATCTCGTCGACGTTGCGCCCCAGCGGCAGGTTGTTGACGGTCTGGTGCTGGACCACGCCGTGCTCGTCGATCAGGAAGGAAGCACGCATGGCGACGCCGGCTTCCGGATGCTCGATGCCGTAGGCCTGGGTCACTTCGTGCTTGACGTCGGCCACGATCGGGAAGCCGACCTCGCCAATGCCGCCCTTCTCGGGAGACGTCTTGCGCCAAGCATGGTGGGTGAACTGGGAGTCGATGGAGACACCGATCACCTCGACACCGAGCTCCTTGAACTGCGCCAGACGGTTGTCATGAGCGATGATCTCGGAGGGGCATACGAAGGTGAAATCGAGCGGCCAGAAGAACAGCACGCGCAGCTTGCCGTGGCTGTCGGAAAGCTTGAAATCATCGACGATCTCGCCGTTACCCAGCACAGCAGCAGTTTCGAAATCGGGGGCTTGGCGGCCTACCAGTACGCTCATTCAGGTCTCTCCCTTGAGGTGCGAATGATGATTGTGTGATCAAAATAGTGGCTAAGACTAAAGTCAAAGCCATGATATTGGCAATCAAGTTGATCAATTGATGCCATAGTCCAATGCTATCACACCACGTCATCATCGCGCCCCAAGGCAACCCCCTCCAGCTCACCGCTCTGTGGCGATACACTGATACGCAGCTGGATCGGCGCGCAGCAGCGCGGACAGTCCTCCCATGTCATATGGCTGCCCTGGCTGGCGTCGACCAGCAGGTCGAAGGCGGTACTGCAGTAGGGGCAGTGCACCGCCCGTGAAGTGAGCATCTCTTCATGCATCGGGGAAGCTCCTGTCATCGTCGTGCCATTCGCGTGGGGTATTACCTAGATCGGCCCTGCTCGGGGGCACGCCTGCGTCACTCCAGCATAGACGCTGAGTGTGAAGACAGGACGCGTCACTCCGGCAGCGCTTGAAATCAGCGCCTATCATGACCATGTGATACGAGGGTCTGTTGACGTTTCGCTCACGGCCGCGCGATGAAACGTCAACAGACCCTAGCGACCGCGCTTTCGTGCGCCCCGGATGGGCGCCCATCGCTCTTCATGAGGAGGAGACCATGAGCCACACGACCCCCGACACACTGAGCCAACTCGAGGCCGGCGGGCAGACCTATCACTACTACAGCCTGGCCAAGGCTGCCGAGACGCTCGGCAATATCGATCGCCTGCCGATGACCCTCAAGGTACTGCTCGAGAACCAGCTGCGCTTCGCCGACGATGAGAGCGTCAGCGTCGACGACATGCAGGCGCTTGTCGACTGGCAGCAGCAAGGCCGCTCGAGTCGTGAGATCGGCTATCGCCCGGCCCGGGTGCTGATGCAGGACTTCACCGGCGTGCCCGGGGTCGTCGACCTGGCCTCGATGCGTGCCGCGGTGGCCGAGCTGGGCGAGGATCCGGCGCGCATCAATCCTCTATCCCCGGTGGACCTGGTCATCGACCACTCGGTGATGGTCGACAAGTTCGGCAACCCCACGGCGTTCAAGGACAATGTGGCCATCGAGATGGAGCGCAACCGCGAGCGCTACGAGTTCCTGCGCTGGGGCCAGGACGCCTTCGACAACTTCCGCGTGGTGCCACCGGGCACCGGCATCTGCCACCAGGTCAATCTCGAATACCTGGGCAGAACGGTGTGGACCAAGGAGGTCGACGGCAAGACCCTCGCCTACCCCGACACCCTGGTCGGCACCGACTCCCACACCACCATGATCAACGGTCTCGGCATTCTCGGCTGGGGCGTGGGCGGCATCGAGGCCGAGGCGGCCATGCTTGGCCAGCCGGTATCGATGCTGATTCCCGAGGTGATCGGCTTCAAGCTGACCGGTAAGCTGCGCGAAGGCATCACCGCCACCGACCTGGTACTGACGGTCACCGAGATGCTGCGCAAGAAAGGCGTAGTCGGCAAGTTCGTGGAGTTCTACGGCGACGGGCTCGACGACCTGCCGCTGGCCGATCGTGCCACCATCGCCAACATGTCGCCGGAATACGGCGCGACCTGCGGTTTCTTTCCGGTCGACGAGGAGACCCTCAACTACCTGCGCCTGACCGGCCGCGAGGATGCCCAGATCGCCCTGGTCGAAGCCTACAGCAAGGCCCAGGGGCTGTGGCGCGAACCCGGCGCCGAGCCGATCTTCAGCGACACCCTGCAGCTCGACATGGGTGACGTCGAAGCCAGCCTGGCCGGCCCCAAGCGCCCCCAGGATCGCGTCGCGCTGACCGACATGAAGGCGACCTTCGAGGCGCTGATGGGCGATCGCCTGAACGAAGTGCCGACCACCGAGAAGGGCCGGCTGTTCTCCGAAGGCGGCCAGACCGCCGTGGGCGTCGAGCAGAGCTATGAGAACGCCGACAGCCGGGATGTCGATTACGCTGGCCAGCAGTTCAGCCTCGACCACGGCGCGGTTGTCATCGCCGCTATCACCTCCTGCACCAACACCTCCAATCCCAGCGTGATGATGGCCGCCGGCCTGCTGGCGCGCAAGGCGCGCGAGAAGGGTCTGACCACCCAGCCGTGGGTCAAGACCTCGCTGGCGCCGGGCTCCAAGGTGGTCACCGACTACCTCGCCGCCGGCGGCGTGCAGGAGGATCTCGACGCCCTGGGCTTCAACCTGGTGGGCTACGGCTGCACCACCTGCATCGGCAACTCGGGGCCGCTTCCGGACTCCATCGAGCAGGCCGTCAATGAGGGCGACCTCACCGTGGCCTCGGTGCTCTCGGGCAACCGCAACTTCGAGGGCCGCGTGCACCCGCTGGTCAAGACCAACTGGCTGGCCTCGCCGCCGCTGGTGGTGGCCTACGCCCTGGCCGGCAACGTGCGCCGCGACCTCTCCAAGGAGCCGCTCGGCGAAGGCAGCGACGGCAAGCCGGTATATCTCCAGGACATCTGGCCGTCCCAGGCCGAGATCGCCGAGGCGGTGGAGAAGGTCAAGACCGAGATGTTCCGCAAGGAGTACGCCGAGGTGTTCGACGGCGACGACGTCTGGAAGGCCATCGACGTGCCCCAGAGCGAGGTCTATCAGTGGCCCGAGTCGACCTATATCCAGCACCCGCCGTTCTTCGATGGCATGGGCAGGGAGCCGGAGGCCATCGACGACGTCGAGGACGCACACATCCTGGCCATGCTCGGCGACTCGGTGACCACCGACCATATCTCGCCGGCCGGCGCCATCAAGCCCGATAGCCCCGCCGGGCGCTACCTGCAGGAGCACGGTGTCAAGCCGGTGGACTTCAACTCCTACGGCTCACGCCGCGGCAACCACGAAGTGATGATGCGCGGCACCTTCGCCAACGTGCGGATCAGAAACGAGATGCTCGACGGCGTCGAGGGCGGCTTCACCCGCCATGTGCCGAGTGGCGAACAGCTGGCGATCTATGATGCGGCGATGAAGTACCAGCAGGAAGGCACGCCGCTGGTGGTGGTGGCCGGCAAGGAGTATGGCTCCGGCTCGAGCCGCGACTGGGCCGCCAAGGGCACCCGGCTACTCGGCGTACGCGCGGTGCTGGCCGAGTCCTACGAGCGCATCCACCGCTCCAACCTGATCGGCATGGGCGTGGTGCCGCTGCAGTTCCCCGAGGGCGAAAGCCGCCAGTCGCTGGGCCTGACCGGCGACGAGACGATCTCCATCGAGGGGCTCGGCGAGCTCAGCCCGGGCAGCAAAGTCAAGGTGACCATCAAGAGCGACAAGGGCGAGAAGAAGCTCGATGCGCTGTGCCGCATCGATACCGCCAACGAGCTGGCCTACTACCAGCACGGCGGCATCCTGCACTATGTGCTGCGCAAGATGATCGGCAGCGCCTGAGGCCGCGAGCGGCGCCTGAAGGCGCCAACCTGAAACGCCCAGCCGGCTGACCGGCTGGGCGTTTTTGTGTTGGTTACGGCGATACATTCCCGCCGGCTACCCGGCGCAGGTCAACGCGAACACGCTGTGAATCCATCCCTGGACGCTCCATTTTTCGTCCTGAAAAATGAGGTTCGCTTATGACCTGCCCCGGTGCCGGCTGGCGCAGCTGCTAGGTGAGCTTAGGCTTTGTCTGAAAAGTCGGCGAGCGAAGGCCAGACAAGGCAAAAATCGGCGAAAAGACGGAGTTTACGGGGTGTAAATGAGTACTTTGAGCCGATTTTTAACGCCGTATGGCCGAGCGCAGCCAGTTTTCGGACAGAGCCTAAAACGCCTTGCGCCGATACTCGCGATAGCGCGGGTACCAGAAGTTGGCCTCGATAGCGTCGCGCAGCGTCTCGTCGTCGCAGGTCAGCGCCACGTCCTCGGCCATGGCCTGCTTGGCCACGTCGAAGGCGATCGCCTTGCTGATCTCGCGGATCTCGGACAGCGCCGGCAGCAGCGGCCCCTTGCCCTCCTGAACCATGGGCGCGCCCTTGGCCAATGCGTTGGAGGCCGCCATCAGCATGCCATCGGTGACCCGCGAGGCGCGCGCCGCGATCACCCCGAGGCCAATGCCGGGGAAGATATAGGAGTTGTTGCACTGGGCAATCGGGTACTGCTTGCCGCGAAACTCCACCGGCGCAAAGGGGCTGCCGGTGGCCACCAGCGCCTGGCCCTCGGTCCACACCAGGATCTCTTCCGGCGTCGCCTCGACCTTGGAGGTGGGGTTGGAGAGCGGCATCACCAGCGGCTTGGTGCAGCCGGCATGCAGCGTCTGGATCACCTCCTTGCTGAACAGCCCGCGCTGGCCGGAGACGCCGATCAGCACCGTCGGCTTGGCCTGGGCGACCACGTCGAGCAGCGCCGTGCCCTGCCACCCGGCCGGGTCGTGGGCGAGACGCGCCTGGAAGTCGTAGAGACCGTCCATGTCGCGGGTCAGCAGGCCGTGGCGGTCGACCATGAAGATCTGCGCGCGCGCCTCGGCCTCGCTCAGGCCCTCGACCTGCATCGCCAGCACGATCTGCTCGGCGATGCCGCAGCCCGCCGAGCCGGCGCCGACGAAGGCCACGCGCTGTTCACTGATCTTCTCGCCCTTGGCCTTGCACGCCGCCAGCAGGGTGCCGACGCATACCGCCGCGGTGCCCTGGATGTCGTCATTGAAGCAGCATAGCTCGTCGCGATAGCGCTCCAGCAGCGGCATGGCATTGGTCTGGGCGAAATCCTCGAACTGCAACAGCACATTGGGCCAGCGGCGCTTCACCGCGGCCATGAAGTCGGCGATAAAGGCGTCGTACTCGGCCTGGGAGACGCGTTCATGGCGCCAGCCCATGTACATCGGATCGTCGAGCAGCGCCTGGTTGTTGGTGCCGACGTCGAGGGTAATCGGCAGCGTATAGGCCGGACTGATCCCGCCACAGGCGGTATACAGCGACAGCTTGCCGATCGGGATGCCCATGCCGCCGATGCCCTGGTCGCCGAGACCGAGGATGCGCTCGCCATCGGTGGCCACGATCACCTTGACGTTGTCCTTGGTGGCGCTGCGCAGGATGTCATCCATGTACTCGCGATCCGGGTAGCTGATGAACAGCCCGCGATGGTTGCGGTAGATGTTGGAGAACTCCTCGCACGCCTCACCTACGGTGGGGGTGTAGATGATCGGCAGCATCTCCTCGAGGTGCTCCTCGAGCAGGCGGAAGAACAGCGTCTCGTTGTCGTCCTGGATCGCACGCAGGTAGATATGCCGGTCGAGGTCGTTCTGGCACAGCCGATACTGGCGGTAGGCGCGCTCGGCCTGTTCTTCGATGGACTCGACGTTCTGCGGCAGCAGCCCGATCAGGTTGAAGGCGATGCGCTCGTTGAGGGTGAAGGCGCTGCCCTTGTTGAGCAGCGGCATCTCGAGTAGCGAAGGGCCGGCATAAGGAAGGTACAGCGGGCGCTTGGCGGGTTGCGTCATCTCTCTCGTCTCATGATGTTGGGCGGAAGGTTAGGCGCTCTTGGCGGCGCATGAATGACGCCATTCTACCTGCCATTTCGACACCTTGCCCTCCCCACACGCAACGCGCCCCGGCAGTGCCGAGGCGCGTCTCGTACGACAGCGTGGGCTCAGCAGCTCTTGGCGGTAGGCCGACGCCCCGCCTCGCCGTCGAAGAACAGCGGCCGCAGCTTCACGCCCAGCATATTGCCGGCAAAGCCAGCCACCAGCCACACCCAACCGTGCAGGCTGCCCGAAGCGATGCCGCTGAAGTAGGCGCCGATGTTGCAGCCAAACGCCAGTCGCGCGCCGTAGCCGAGCATCAGCCCGCCGATCACCGCCGCCGCCACCGATTTGAGCGGAATGCGGAAATTGGGGGCGAAGCGGCCGGCCAGGGTGGCCGCCACCAGCGCGCCGAGGATGATGCCGATGTTCATCACCGTAGTGATATCGCTCCATACGCTGGCCTGCAGCGCCTGAGCATTGTCCGGTGCCTGCCAGTAACCCCAACCGGAAACGTCGCCGCCGAGGAACTCGAAGCCCTTGGCGCCCCATAGCGCAAAGGCCGAGGTGATGCCCCAGGGCCGCCCGGCCAGCGCCAGGGTGACAAAGTTGAGCAGCGCCAAGGCCACGGCGCCGAACAGCAGCGGCCAGGGGCCGGTCAGCCAGCGGCGCTCGCGCATCTCGACGCGGGGCGATTCCTCGAGCTGGCCGTGGCGGCGCTTCTCCATTGTCACGGTGAAGGCGGCAATCGCCGCGAACAGCAACAGGCTGATCGCGATACCACCACCGGACCCGGCGGCATCGACCAGCGATACCGGTTGAAAGGCCGGTAGGCTCTGCCACCAGGCGAAGTGGGCGCTGCCGATCAGCGAGCCGACGATGAAGAACAGCAGGGTGATCAGCATTCGTGCATTGCCGCCGCCGGCAGTGAACAGCGTGCCCGAGGCGCAGCCGCCGCCAAGCTGCATGCCGAGCCCGAACAGGAAGGCGCCAAACACCACCGACACGCCGATGGGCGCCACGAACCCCGACACCGGGTTGCCAAACAGGGTGCCGGCCCCCAGCGCCGGGAAGAACAGCAGCACGGCGACGGCCAGCATCACCATCTGGGCGCGCAGGCCGCGACCGCGGCGCTCGGTGATAAAGACTCGCCAGGCGGCAGTGAAGCCGAAGGCAGCGTGGTAGAGCACCATGCCGAACAGGCCACCGACCACCATCAACAGGCCAGTGCGAGACCCGAAGGAAATGCCGACCGCCACGGCGCCGAGCAGCAGTAGCCCGGCGGCAATCGGCGTGATCGGCGACAGGCGCTGCGTGGCCAGGTGAGTCGTCATGATGGCCTCCTGTGAGTTTCGGTGATGGGGCGGCATGTCTCCGCGATGCCAAAATACCTTAGTATTTCACTAGGAATAAAGGAAATGCATAGCGACTATCACCAGCATGCCCGAAGAGCATAACACCTCCCCCCAGGCAGCCCTTCGGGGAGGCCATCTTCCAGCGCGGCGGCTTAGGCGAAGCGCCCCAGCCCCGCCGCCTGGCGCAGGCGGTCCATAAAGGGTGCCGCCTCGGCGCGGGCGCGCTCGGCGCCCTTGAGCAGCACCTGCTCGATATGGCCGGGGTCCTCCATCAGCGCCTGGTAACGCTCACGCGGCTCACGCAGATGCTCGTTCAGGTACTCGAAGACACGGTTCTTGGCCTCGCCCCAGCCGATGCCGTTGGCATACTCGGCGCGCAAGGCAGTGGTTTCGTCGGCGCGGGCAAAGGCCGAGTAGATCTGGAACAGGGTGCAGCTGTCCGGGTCCTTGGGCTCGCCGGGCTCCAGCGAGTTGGTCTTGATCTTGCGCACCAGCTTCTGGAGCTTCTTCTCGGAGACGAACAGCGGGATGGTGTTGTTGTAGCTCTTGGACATCTTGCGCCCATCGAGCCCGTTCAGGGTGGCGACGTTATCGTCGACCACCGCCTCGGGGTGGGTGAAGTAGTCGCCCTTGTAGAGGTGGTTGAAGCGCCCGGCGATATCGCGGGCCATCTCGATATGCTGGATCTGGTCACGGCCCACCGGCACCTTGTGGGCGTTGAACATCAGGATATCGGCGGCCATCAGCACCGGGTAACCGAACAACCCCATGGTGATGCCCTTGTCGGGGTCCTGGTTGCCGGCGGCCTCGTTGTCGGCCACCGCCGCCTTGTAGGCGTGGGCGCGGTTCATCAGCCCCTTGGCACAGACGCAGGAGAGCATCCAGGTCAGTTCGGGGATCTCGGGCACGTCCGACTGGCGATAGAAGATGGCGTTGTCGGTATCCAGGCCCAGTGCCAGCCAGGTAGCGGCGATCTCGAGGCGCGATTCCTGGACTCGCTGTGGGTCCTGGCACTTGATCAGCGCGTGCAGGTCGGCGAGAAAGTAGTAGGACTGTACGCTGGGGTCCTGACTGGCGGCGATCGCCGGCTTGATGGCGCCGACGTAGTTGCCCAGGTGAGGCGTGCCGGTGGTGGTAATACCGGTGAGCACGCGGGTCTTGTCGGAAACTGCACTCATGGAAAGCGGACTCTCGTGGTCGGAAATGCCGCTATGGTAACGCGCGGCCCGGATCAAGGCGACCGAGGCATGAGTACCTAGCTTGAATGTAAGGCGGTGGCCACCTACCTCGTGGTTATGGCACCGGCGACAGGCCTGCGAGGGGGCGCTGTAAACCCGTCCCTGGGCGCTACCGATGCCATCCATGGCATCGAACCCCCTCTCCGGCCTGTCCCCGGGCCTTCAGTAATGTCGGTGGCATCCCCCGGCGCCGCTCACGCTGGTGACACCCCAACTCCGCGTTACTTCACTAGCCCGGCAGGGTCGACATACTCCAGCCCAAAGGCCTCGGCCACCGCGCGATAGGTGACCTGGCCAGCATGCATGTTGAGCCCCGGCAGGAAGTGGTGGTCGTCGGCCAGCGCCTGCTGCCAGCCCTTGTCGGCCAGCGCCAGCACGAACGGCATGGTGGCGTTAGTCAGCGCCTGGGTCGAGGTACGCGCCACCGCGCCGGGCATGTTGGCCACGCAGTAGTGCACGATGCCGTCGACGATATAGGTCGGGTCGGCGTGGGTGGTGGCGCGGCTGGTCTCGAAACAGCCGCCCTGGTCGATGGCCACGTCGACCAGCACGCTGCCTGGTTTCATGTCGGCGAGCATCTCGCGGGTGATCAGCTTGGGCGCGGCGGCCCCGGCGATCAGCACCGCGCCGACGATCAGGTCCGACTCGCGCACCGCCTTGTCCAGCGCATCGGCGGTGGAGTAGACGGTGCGAATACGCCCCTGGTAGCGGTCGTCGAGCACCTCGAGACGCGCCAGCGACTTGTCGAGAATGGTCACCTCGGCGCCCAGGCCCAGCGCCATGCGCGCGGCGTTCTCGCCGACCACGCCACCGCCGATCACCGTGACCTTGGCCGGTGCCACCCCCGGCACCCCGGGCAGCAGCACCCCGGCGCCACCCTGGGCCTTCTCCAGGCTATGGGCCCCGGCCTGGATCGCCATGCGCCCGGCCACCGCGCTCATCGGTGCCAGCAGCGGCAAACCGCCGTCGGCGCCGGTGATGGTCTCGTAGGCGATGCAGGTCGCGCCGCTCTGCATCAGGCCGCGGGTCAGCGACTCTTCGGCGGCCAGGTGCAGGTAGGTGAACAGGGTCTGCTCGGGCGTGAGGCGGGCGACCTCGTCGGGCTGCGGCTCCTTGACCTTGAGGATCAGCTCGGCGGATTGCCACAGCGTGGCCACATCCGCCTCGATGCTGGCGCCGGCGGCCTGGTAGTCGGCGTCGCTGAAGCCGGCACCCTCGCCGGCTCCGGCCTGTACCACCACCGTGTGGCCGCGGCCACTCAGCTCACGGGCACCGGTGGGGGTCAGGGCAACCCGGTATTCGTGGTTCTTGATCTCCTTGGGAACGGCGACCTGCATAATGACCTCCTGTGCGATGAGCGAGATACGATTCGACGCTACCCTGATTACAGCACAGGCACACGATCACGATAAAATCACGTTAAAATTCAGAAAATAAGCCAAGATCACGCAATTATAACGAGAAAGTATTCGGCCAGAAGCCCTTCCTACGATCCATCTTTCTCTTCGACCAGCACGCTGCCATAGCCGGCAACGTATTCTGCCGGCATACGCCGCGGCCGACCGCTGGAGAGCTCGATGCAGGCGAAGCGGGTGCGCGCCCGCAATAGGGTACGCCCATCGGCCGGGCGACACAGCTGGAAGCGGCGGGTAAGGGTCAGGCGGCCGTCGCAGGCGACGATCCAGGTGGCCAGCGCGAGACGTTCTCCGGCCAGTGCCGGCGCCAGGTAGTCGAGCTCGTGGCGATGCACCGCCATACCGCGGTCGAGCTCGCGGTAGCGCGCCAGGTCGAGTCCCAGCTCGGCGGAGTGTTGCCAACTGATCGCCTCGATCCAGCGCAGGTACTCGATATTGTTGACGTGGCCGTAGTCGTCAATGGCCGAGTCCTCGACCTCGATGTGCAAGATATACGGGCTGGTTAGGTCCCATTGCATGCTAGATCAGGCTCCTATGGCTTGGCGGTACCGCACTGCCAGCAGGCGTCGAAGGCTCCCTCCAGCCGCTCACCGCAGCCGGGGCAGGTCCAGTCCGCCGCCGGCTGCTCGGCGCCTTCGAGGCTCTGCTGGATCAGCCACCTGGCGCGCTCGACGTTGTGCGGGGCCACCCACACCTGGGGTTCGCACTCCCCCAGCGGCAGTTCGCCCGCTCCGCCGCCCAACGTCATGTTGCGCAGCTCGGCGGGGATATCGGCGGCACTCAGCACGTTGTGCAGGTGGCTGACCAGCAGCCCATTGGAGTGGGCGAAGACACGAACGTAATCGAATTCCGCCATGCCACTTAGTCGCGGAAGACGCGTACGCCAAGCGCTTTCAGATAGGCCGTCTCGGGAATCGCCGGATGCACCGGATGATCCGGCCCCTGGTGGCCCTGATAGATGACCTGCCCATGGCGGTCCTGGTGACGCACCGCTCCGCGCACGCATTCGACCAGCCGCTCTGGCGCCAGGTGCATGGAGCACGACGCCGACAACAGCAGACCGTCGCGACCCAGCAGGCGCATCGCCTCGCGGTTGAGTCGCGAGTATGCGCGCTCACCGTTGGGTATGTCCTTGCGCTTCTTGATGAAGGCCGGCGGATCGAGGATCACCACGTCGAACTGCTCACCGTCGGCCTTGAGCGCGGCCAGGGCCTCGAAGGCATCGCCCTCGCCAATCGCCACCTGCTCGGCCACGCCGTTGAGCGCGGCATTCTCGGCGACTCGCTCCAGCGCCTCGGCGGAGGCATCGATGCACAGCACCTCGCTGGCCCCGCTGGCCGCGGCCTGCACGCCCCAGCCACCCACGTAGCTGAATACATCGAGCACGCGCTTGCCGGCCACCAGACCGTTGAGCCAGGCGCGATTGGCGCGGTGGTCGTAGAACCAGCCGGTCTTCTGGCCATCCAGCACCGGGACCACGAAGCGCACTCCGTTCTCCTCGAGCAGCACCTGCTCGGGGAGCTCGCCCTTGACCACCTCGACATGCCGCTCGAGCTGCTCCTGGCGGCGTCCGGAGGAGTCGTTCTTGAACACGATGGCACGCGGCGAAAGTACCTTGTCGAGGGCGGCGACCACCTCTTCGCCGAGTCGCTCCATGCCCAGCGTATTGAGCTGCACCACCAGCACATCGTCGAAGCGGTCGACGATCAGCCCAGGCAGCAGATCGCCCTCACCATGCACCAGGCGGTAGAAGGGCTTGGCATATAGGCGCTGGCGCAGCCCCAGCGCCTGCTTGAAGCGATGTACCAGCAGCGAGCGGTCGAGGCGTACGTCGGGGTCGCGGGACACCACCCGTGCGCAGATAAGCGAGTGCGGGTTAACGTAGGCCACCCCCATCGCCCTGCCGTTGGCAGCCTCGATCACCGCCTGACCGCCGGGCTCGAAGCCCTTGAGCGGCGTCGCCTCGATATCGACCTCGTTGGAGTAGAGCCACAGATGCCCCGCCTTGAGGCGGCGGTCGGCATTCTTCTTCAAGCGCAGGCGTTCAGTCACGGATATCTCCAACAATAGGGATCAAGCTTGTAGAGGGATTCTAGCATTCACGTGGCGCTTTTCGGTTACCCGCAGCGGCTATGGCTGCGATCGACTGTCACCATCAGGTTTGGCAGTGACCGCAGAAAACGCTGGCGCGCTGGCCTAGGGTTATCAGACGCAGCTCAGCGCCACAGCGCCGGCACGGTTGGCCGTCGCGACCGTAGACGTTGAGGCGCTGGGCGAAGTAGCCCGGCTCACCTGTGCCGCTGACGAAGTCGCGAAGAGTGGTGCCCCCCTGCGTAATAGCCGCCGCCAGCACCTCGCGCACCGCCTCGGCGAGACGCTGGTAGCGCTCCAGGGAGATGCGCCCGGCGGCACGCCGCGGATCGATGCCGGCCAGGAACAGCGCCTCGCTGGCGTAGATATTGCCCACCCCGACCACTACGGCGTTATCCATCAAGAACGGCTTGACCGCGACACGCCTGCCACGGGACAGGGCGTAGAGCCGCTCACCGTCGAAGTCCGGCGACAACGGCTCGGGGCCGAGGCGCGCCAGCCGCGGGTCGCTGAGCACGCTACCGGCCAGCCAGTCGACGAAACCGAAGCGGCGCGGGTCGTGGTAGCGCAGGATGGCGCCCCCATCGAGCACCAGGTCAAGGTGATCGTGCTTGCGCGGCAGGTCACCGATACGCGCCACACGCAGGCTGCCGGACATGCCGAGATGCCACAGCAGAGTACGCTCGGCCACCGCCTCGCCCCCCGACAGCGGCACCAGCAGGTACTTGGCGCGGCGCCCCAGGTCACCGATACGCGCACCGACCAGGGCATTCTCCAGGCCGTCAGGCACCGGCGTACGCAGGCGCCGCTCACGCACGATCACCTCGCGAATCTCACGCCCCTCGACGTGGGGGGCAATACCGCGGCGGGTAGTCTCGACCTCGGGCAATTCAGGCATAGCGACATCTCATAACGGGCATGCGAAGACTCTACGGTGGCCCTGGGGCACAGCCAGACACGCGAAAACCCGGCACCGGGCCGGGTTCAGCGTCAGGCTCGCGCCTGCGGAGGAGACCAGATCAATTACTTGATCTTGGCTTCCTTGTACATCACGTGCTTGCGGACCACCGGGTCGAACTTCTTCATTTCGAGCTTGTCCGGGGTGTTCCGCTTGTTCTTGTCAGTGGTGTAGAAGTGGCCGGTACCGGCGCTGGACACCATTCTGATCTTGTCGCGCATGACTCGTTCTCCCTGGAATTCGCTTAGACGCGGTCGCCGCGCTTGCGGATATCGGCGATCACGGCCTCGATACCCTTCTTGTCGATGATACGCATGCCCTTGGAGGAGATGCGCAGCTTGACGAAGCGCTTCTCTGACTCCACCCAGAAACGGTGGGAGTGCAGGTTCGGCAAGAAACGACGACGCGTCTTGCGCTGGGAGTGCGATACGTTATTACCAGTCACCGGGCGCTTGCCGGTAACCTGACATACTTTGGACATGGGAGCCTCCAACCGCTTGGCCAGGTGTTCAAGACCTGAGTGTTCAAAACCTGTCGGGCAAACCGGGCCGGTAGAACGGCTGATAACCGCTGCCTGCCCCCTTATTTAACCCAAGGGAATTCAAAGGGTGCACTTTATACCAGACGCCACGACGAACAGCAAGCAACGTGCCAAATATTGCCGGACTGCGGCAGATACAACTAGCATTTAGCAGTGCCTGGCAGCAACGCTCGGGGCTGATCCGTCGGCAGGCCTACGAGGAGGCGCTGTAAACCCATCCCTGGGCGCTACCTTGCGCCATCCATGGCGCAAACCTCCTCTTCGACCTGCCCCCGGCGCCCCTCACTCCGCGGCGCCAGCTGCTACTCAGCCAATAATACACCGCATCGCTCTGCCCGTATTGACTGCCGCACCGCCAACCGCGCCTCTACAGCCACCCGCGTTCGGCGAAGGATATTACCTCACCGTCACCGACAACGAAATGGTCCAGCACGCGAATCTCGAACAGGCTGAGCGCATTGGTCAGCCGCTCGGTGATGCGCCGGTCGGCATCGGAGGGCTCAGCGACCCCGGAGGGATGATTGTGGGCGAAGATGATCGCCCCGGCCCCCAGCTCCAGCGCCCGCCGGGCGACTTCACGAGGATAGACCGAGGCGCTGTCGAGGGTGCCGCGGAACAGCGACTCGAAGCGGATCACGCGATGCTGGGTATCCAGGAACAGTGCCGCGAACTCCTCGTGCCCGAGGTGGCGCAGGTGAGCGGAGAGGAACGCCCGTACCAGGCTCGGCGAGGTCAGCGCCCCGCCGCGCTCGAGCTGGCTGGCCAGGTGACGCCGCGACAGCTCGAGCACCGCCTGCAGCTGCACGTACTTGGCCTCGCCCAGGCCGTGCTCGGCGCAGAAGCGCTCGCGCTCGGCCTCCAGCAGCTGGCGCAGGCCACCGTACGAGCCCAGCAGGTCGCGGGCCAAGTCCACCGCCGAGCGGCCCTTGACCCCTACGCGCAGGAAGATCGCCAGCAGCTCGGCATCCGATAGCGCCTCCGAGCCCAGTGCCAGCAGTTTTTCCCGCGGCCGCTCCCCCTCCGGCCAGTCACGAATCGACATCGGCGCCTCCCTGCTCCGTGATGCTTCCTGAACCGCCACTGCAACCACCTGTCGGTAAGCGGCGACGCATGAATATAAGCGTTACCCCCTTGAGTGTAGCGCGTCGCCCGCATACCGTCCGGCTACGCAAGAAGCGGCGCCAATGGTAAGGTAAGCGCTTCCCCCACAGCTGTTTGGAAGCTGCCATGTCACCGCTACTCGGCCAGCGCATTCTGCTCGGTATCAGTGCCGGTATCGCCGCCTACAAGAGCGCCCATCTCGCCAGGCTATTGAAGAAAGCCGGTGCCGAGGTGCGCGTGGTGATGACCGACGGTGCCCAGGCCTTCATTACCCCGCTGACGCTGCAGGCGCTGACCGGCGAGGCGGTGCGTACCTCACTGCTCGACCCCGAGGCCGAGGCCGGCATGGGCCATATCGAGCTGGCACGCTGGGCCGACACCCTGCTGATCGCCCCAGGCACCGCCGACCTGATGGCGCGCCTCGCCCACGGCCACGCCGACGACCTGCTGACCACCCTGAGCCTGGCAAGCGAAGCCAAGCGTGTGATGGCACCGGCCATGAACCAGGCGATGTGGCGCCATCCGGCGACGCAGCGCAACGCCGAACGCCTTGCCGCCGACGGCTGGCAGCTGCTCGGCCCCGCCGCCGGAGACCAGGCGTGTGGCGACATCGGCCCGGGGCGCATGCTCGAACCCGAGGAGATCGTCACCGCCCTGACGGTCGGCGAGAGTACCAGCCAGGGGGGCGACGCAAGCGCCAGTGCCTCTGGCCCCGCCGCCGGGCTGACCATCACCCTGACCGCCGGGCCGACCCGCGAGCCCCTCGATCCGGTGCGCTACCTGAGCAACCACAGCTCCGGCAAGATGGGCTATGCGCTGGCTGCCAGCGCTGCGCGCCTGGGCGCTCGGGTACGCCTGATCAGTGGCCCGGTCAGCCTTGCCACCCCACCCGGCGTAGAGCGCATCGACGTCGAGACCGCCGAACAGATGCACGCCGCCGCACTGCGCCTGGCGGTGGACAGCGATGCCTTTATCGGCTGTGCTGCGGTAGCCGACTACCGTGCCGCCGAGACTGCCGCTCACAAGCTCAAGAAGCGCGACGACACCGAAGGCCTGACCCTCGAACTGGTCAAGAACCCTGACATCATCGCCGCGGTAGCGGCGCTGCCGGCTGCCAGGCGGCCGCTGGTCGTCGGCTTCGCCGCCGAGACCCAGGACCTCGAGCATTACGCTCACGACAAGCTGACCCGCAAGGGCCTCGACATGATCGTCGCCAACGACGTGTCGCTGGCCGGCCAGGGCTTTGGTGCCGACCACAACGCCGCCCTGCTGCTGTGGCGGCAAGCCGATGCACCGACCCCCGGGCGTCACCAGACGGCGACGCTGACCAAGGCCGAGCTGGCCGACACCATCCTCCATCGCCTGCTGGAGCGGCTCGCCGCCCGGCAGGACAGCGCATAACACCTCAGGACATACCATGACCGCACCCGCAGACCGCCCCCGCCTAGCCGTCAAGATTCTCGACCAGCGGGTTCGTGAGTTCCCGCTGCCCCACTACGCTACCCAGGGCTCTGCGGGCATGGACCTACGCGCCCTGCTCGACGCCCCACTGACCCTGGCCCCGGGCCAGTGCGAGCTGGTGCGCACCGGGCTCGCCGTGCATATTGCCGACCCCGGGCTTGCCGGGATGATCCTGCCGCGCTCCGGACTGGGGCATAAACACGGCATCGTGCTGGGTAATCTGGTCGGCCTGATCGACTCCGACTACCAAGGCGAACTGATGATCTCTGTATGGAACCGCGGCAGCGCGGCCTTCACACTAGAGCCCTTCGAGCGCCTGGCACAGTACGTGCTTGTGCCTGTGGTACAGGCCGACCTCGAGGTCGTCGACGATTTCGACGCCAGCCTGCGTGGCGACGGCGGCTTCGGTAGCTCCGGTCGCCACTGACCCTTCTGGATAACGCAAAAAGGAATTGCCATGAGCTCTACACAGAATGCCAGCGTCCCGGCCTCGATCTTCCGCGCCTATGACATCCGCGGTATCGTCGACGAGACCTTGACCGAGACGAGCGTCGAGATGATCGGCCGCGCCATCGGCAGCGAAGCCGCCGCCCGCGGTGAATCGACGGTAGTCGTGGCCCGCGACGGCCGCCTCTCTGGCCCGCGCCTGGCCGCCGCCCTGACCCGTGGCCTGACGGCCGCCGGTCGCGACGTCATCGATATCGGCATGGTGCCGACCCCGGTGCTCTACTACGCCACCCATGTACTCGACGGCACCCAGTCCGGGGTGATGGTCACCGGCAGCCATAACCCGCCCGACTACAATGGCTTCAAGATCGTGCTCGGCGGCGAGACGCTGTCAGGTGATGCCATTACCGCCCTCTACCAACGGATCGTCGACGGCGAGCTGAGCGACGGCCAGGGCAACGTGCGCGAAGCGGACGTACGCGACGCCTACCTCGAGCGCATTCTTGGTGATGTCAGCCTCACTCGTCCGCTCAAGGCAGTGGTCGACTGCGGCAATGGCGTGGCCGGAGAGCTGGGCCCCAAGTTGATCGAGAAGCTCGGCGCCGAAATGATCCCGCTGTTCGCCGAGATCGACGGCACCTTCCCCAACCACCACCCGGATCCCGGCAAGCCCGAGAATCTGGTCGACCTGATCCGCACCGTCAAGGAGACCGGCGCCGACATCGGCCTGGCCTTCGACGGTGACGGCGACCGCCTCGGCGTGATCACCCCCAGCGGCGAGCTGATCTACCCCGACCGTCTGATGATGGCCTTCGCCGAGGACATGCTGTCCCGTAACCAGGGCGCCCGCGTGATCTTCGACGTCAAGTGCACCGGCAACCTGGCCCAGGTGATCGAGCAGGCCGGCGGCACCCCGGAGATGTGGCGCACCGGCCACTCGCTGATCAAGGCACGCATGAAGGAGACCGGCGCCCTGCTGGCCGGCGAAATGAGCGGCCATATCTTTTTCAAGGAGCGCTGGTACGGCTTCGATGATGGTCTCTATGGCGCTGCACGGCTGCTGGAGATCCTCTCCAAGCAGGACGATGATGCCGACACCTACTTCGCTCGCTTCCCCCAGGACCTCGGTACCCCGGAGCTCAATATCACGGTGACCGACGAGAACAAGTTCGCGATCGTCGAGCGCCTGGCCCGTGAGGGTGATTTTGGCGACGACGGCATCAAGACCACCCTCGACGGCATTCGCGTCGACTACCCGGATGGCTGGGGCCTGTGTCGTGCCTCCAACACCACCCCGGTACTGGTACTGCGCTTCGAGGGCAAGAGCGAGGCTGCCCTCGCGCGCATCCAGGCCCAGTTCGGCGAGGCGCTGACTCAGGTCGCCCCAGACGTCGAACTGCCCTATTGACCCGTTACACGCAAGGACCTTCGATGACCGATCAACAGACCCGCGACCCGCAGCTGACCGTCGAGGTGCTCTCCGAGGCGCTGCCCTATATCCAGCGTTTCTCGGGCAAGACCGTCGTCGTCAAGTACGGCGGCAACGCCATGACCGAAGACACCCTGATCGACTCCTTCGCCCGCGACATGGTGCTGCTCAAGGAGGTTGGCATCAATCCGGTGGTAGTCCACGGCGGCGGGCCACAGATCGGTGACCTGCTGGCCAAGCTCAAGATCGAGTCGCGCTTCGTCAACGGCATGCGGGTCACCGACGCCGAGACCATGGATGTGGTTGAGATGGTGCTCGGCGGGCTGGTCAACAAGGGCATCGTCAACCTGATCAACCAGGCCGGCGGCAAGGCCATCGGCCTGACCGGCAAGGATGGCTCGCAGATCCGCGCCCGCCAGCTCAAGGTGCACCACCAGACGCCCGAGATGACCGCGCCGGAGATCATCGATATTGGCCACGTCGGCGAGGTAGAGCATGTCTCTACCGAGCTGATCGAGATGCTCGCCGAGCGCGACTTCATTCCAGTGATCGCGCCGATCGGCGTCGATCAGGAGGGCCACAGCTACAATATCAACGCCGATCTGGTGGCCGGCAAGGTGGCCGAAGCGCTGTGTGCCGAGAAGCTGATGCTGCTGACCAATGTCGCCGGCCTGATGAACGCCGAGGGCGAGGTGGTCACCGGCCTGTCCACCGAGCAGGTCGATGCACTAATCGCCGACGGCACCATCCACGGCGGCATGTTGCCGAAGATTCGCTGTGCCCTCGAAGCGGTCAAGGGAGGCGTGGCCAGCGCACATATCATCGACGGCCGGGTGCCTCACGCCACGCTGCTGGAGATCTTTACCAACGCCGGGGTCGGCACCCAGATTCTCGAGACCGAGGCCGCCGGCGAGTGAGCGACGCCCTCGACTCACGTCGAGTTTGCTCCGCCGCGAGGGCAACAGTAGGATGAGCAAACAACGGGATCATTAGAAGAACATCATGACGCAGGAAAATTCGAAAACGAACCGCCGGGAGGAGATCCTCCAGGCGCTGGCGCTGATGCTCGAAGAGGACAGCGGCAAGCGCATTACCATTGCCGCGCTGGCACGCCAGGTAGGCGTCTCCGAGGCGGCACTCTACCGCCACTTCCCGAGCAAGGCGCGAATGTTCGAAGGGCTGATCGAGTTCATCGAGGAGACCCTGTTCGAGCGTATCCGGCGCATCCTCGACGAGACCCCTGAAGCGCTGCCACGCTGCCAGCAGATCCTCACCCTGCTGCTGGGCTTTGCCGAGAAGAACCCAGGCCTCACCCGGCTGCTGGGAGGCGATGCCCTGACCGGCGAGACCGCGCGACTGCGACTGCGCATCCACCAGCTCTTCGAACGCCTCGAGACCCAGCTCAAGCAGGTTCTTCGCGAGGCCGAGCTGCGCGAGCAGCGTCGTCCCAGCCTGCCGGCCTCGGCCGCCGCCAACCTGCTGATGGCCCACGCCGAGGGGCGCATCTCGCAGTACGTGCGCAGCGACTTCCGCCGCCGCCCCACCGAGTACTGGGAGGACCAGTGGCAGCTGCTCTCGGCCCAGCTTTTGATGGACGTGCCCAGCCTGGCGCGGGCCTAGCCGCCCTAAACGAACAACGCCCGAGCCATTGGCCCGGGCGTTGTGTCATGCATCGCGGCGTAGCGGCCGTCAGGCCACCAGCGCGTCTCCGATCTGCCGCTTGATCTTGTTCATGGCGTTCTTCTCGAGCTGACGGATGCGCTCGGCAGAGACGCCGTAGACGTCGGCCAGCTCGTGAAGGGTCGCCTTGGGCTCGTTGAGCCAGCGACGCTGGAGAATGTCCCGCGAGCGCTCGTCGAGCTGCTCCAGCGCCAGCTGCAGGCGGCGGGTCGAGTCCTCTTCCCAGTCGCTGTCCTCGAGCTGGGTTGCCGGGTCATAGCGGGCGTCGTCGAGGAAATGCACCGGCGCCTGGTAGGCCTGCTCGTCGTCATCGCCGGGCGAAGCGTCGAAGCCGGCGTCATAAGCGGTCAGACGCCCTTCCATCTCGCGCACTACTTCGGGCTTGACGTCGAGGTCCTTGGCGATGGCGTCGACTTCGTCATTATTGAGCCAGGCCAGGCGCTTCTTCGCACTGCGCAGGTTGAAGAACAGCTTGCGCTGCGCCTTAGTGGTGGCGATCTTGACGATGCGCCAGTTGCGTAGCACGAATTCGTGAATCTCGGCCTTGATCCAGTGCACGGCGAAGGAGACTAGCCGCACGCCCTGGTTGGGGTCGAAGCGCTTGACCGCTTTCATCAGGCCGACGTTGCCCTCCTGGATCAGATCGGCCTGGGGCAGACCGTAACCGGAGTAACTGCGCGCGATATGCACCACGAAGCGCAGGTGCGACATGACCAGGCGGCGCGCGGCCTCCAGGTCGCTATGTTCATGCAGGCGGAACGCCAGTTCGCGCTCCTCCTCTGCAGACAGCACGGCGATGCCGTTTACCGCCTGGATATAGCCATTCAGGTCGTGGCCCGGGGATAGATGACTAACAGGCTGAAGACGGGTACTCATGTGACGAGGGTCTCCAAAATTGCCTACTTCGATGAATGCCGGTACGTGACGATGGATAACCGTACGACCACTCTTAGCTGCCTAACTATCGACGAATATGACATCGCTCGTCCAGCAAAGTTCCCGTTTGGCCGTGCCAAAGGGCGACGAACGATACCCGCCGACTACTCTGGACGCATCTCGGCAAGATGACGACTGACCGCAATCCACGCCCCGAGCAGACCCAATAGTGTACTCGAAAACAGCAGGATTGCCGAGCCCGCGGCATCCAACCGCGGCAGACTGAAGTGCGCGCCGTAGCTCTCGGCCAGCGCCGTCACGGGAGCCGCCAGCCACTGCCCGCCCAGGCTCAGCAGCGCCCAGGCCAGCAGGCCGCCGCCGAGGCCGTACCAGGCACCGCTGTACAGGAAAGGCCGACGCACGAAGGCGTGCGTGGCACCAATCAGCGTCACCACCTGGATCTCCTGACGACGACTCTCCACTGCCAGGCGAATGGTATTGCCGACGATCAGCAGCACGCCGAGGCCAAACAGCACGGCCAGCGCCAGCGCCACCCGACGCCCCAGCTCGGCGAGCTGGGCGAGTCGCTCGATCCAGGCCAGGTCGAGGCGTACCTCGTCGACGCCGCTGACCGTCTCGAGCTGCTCGGCCAAGGCGCGCACGGCGTCCGGCTGGGTCTCGCGGGGCGAAACCACCACGCTGGCCGGCAGCGGATTGTCCTCGAGACGCCCCAAGGCATCGGCTAGCCCCAACGAGTCCTGGAACTCCGCCATACCCTCGGCGGCAGTGATCAGCCGCGTGGCATCCACTTCCGGGTGTGCCCCGAGCGCTTCGCTGATGCGCATCGCCTGGGCCTCGTCGACGCCAGCATCGAGATAGGCGGTAAGAGTTGCGCTCTCGTCCAGCTCGGCGTCTAGCAGACGGGCGCTGTCGAGCACCAGCCACAGCGCTGCCGGCAGCACCAGCGCAATGGCGATGGCCAGCATCGTCAACAGGCTACCCAGCGGATGGCGCAGCAGGCGCCGCGCGCTGTCGAGACACATGGCGCGATGGTGGCGCAGCCAGCTGCGCAGCCGGCTGCTGGTACGGGTGCGATGGCTCCGGGCACCGCGCCGCGGGGCTGGCTGGGTACCGCTCATGCGGCCTCCTGATCGGCCACCAGGCGGCCTTCACGCAGTTGCAGTACGCGGTGCCTCAGGCGTGCGATCAGCGCCAGGTCGTGGCTGGCGATCATCACCGTGGTGCCGATGCGATTGAAATCCTCGAACAGGGTCATGATATCGGCGGAGAGCTGCGGGTCGAGGTTACCAGTGGGCTCGTCAGCGAGCAGCAGCGACGGCTTGTTAACCACCGCCCGGGCAATCCCGACGCGCTGCTGCTCACCGCCGGAGAGCTCGATGGGCAACGCCTTCTCACGGTGTAGCAGGCCCACCTTGTCGAGGGCCGCACGTACCCGCCGCGCTGCCTCACGGGGCTCGACGCCCTGGATCTCCAGCGGCAGCGCCACATTATGATAGATCGAGCGATCGAACAGCAGCTGATGGTCCTGGAAGACCACGCCGATCTGACGCCGGTAGAACGGCACCTGGGAGTGGTGCAGGCGATTGATGTCGTGGCCGGCCACCAGCACGCGCCCACGCGAGGGCCGTTCGAGGCGCATGATCAGCCGCAGCAGCGAGCTCTTGCCGGCACCGGAGTGGCCGGTCAGGAACAGCATCTCGCCGCGCTCGACCTGGAAATCGATATTGGCCAACGCTTCGAAGCGCCCGCCGTAGCGCTTGCCGACGTGCTCGAACGCGATCACGGTTCAGTGTCGCTCGGCGTCGTGCTCGTCGCGGGCGAACAGCGCGTCGACGAAGTCGCGGGCCTCGAACGGGCGGAGGTCGTCGAGGGTCTCGCCGACACCGATATAGCGGATCGGCGTACCCAGCTGCTTGGCCAGGGCGAAGATAATCCCCCCCTTGGCGGTGCCGTCGAGCTTGGTCAGGGTGATGCCAGTGACGGGCACTGCCTCGTTGAAGGTGGTGGCCTGGGAGATGGCGTTCTGGCCGGTGCCGGCGTCGAGCACCAGCATCACCTCATGGGGTGCCGCGGCGTCTAGCTTGCCCATCACCCGCTGAACCTTCTTCAGCTCCTCCATCAAGTGCCCCTTGTTGTGCAGTCGCCCGGCGGTATCGGCGATCAGCACGTCGATCTTGCGCGCCTTGGCGGCGGCCACCGCGTCATAGATCACCGAGGCGCTGTCGGCGCCGGTGTGCTGGGCGATCACCGGCACGCTGTTGCGCTCGCCCCACACCTTGAGCTGCTCCACGGCGGCGGCGCGGAAGGTATCACCGGCGGCCAGCATCACACTGCGTCCTTCGGCCTGGAAACGCTTGGTCAGCTTGCCGATGGTAGTGGTCTTGCCGACGCCGTTGACGCCGACCATCAGGATCACGAAGGGGCCTTCACCTTTGGCTGGCAGCGCCAGCGGCGTGGCGACCGGGTCGAGCATGGCGCTGAGCTCGTCCTGCAGTGCGCGATACAGGGCATCGGCGTCGGCGAGCTCCTTGCGCGAGACCCGCGCCGAGAGGTTGTCGATGATCTCGCTGGTGGCTTCGATGCCGACATCGGCCATCAGCAGCTGTGTCTCCAGCTCCTCCATCAGATCGTCATCGATCTGCTTCTTGCCCAGGAACAGGTCGGCAATGCCATCGGTCAGGTTGGCGCGGGTCTTGCCCAGCCCCTGCTTGATGCGCGCCAGCCAGCCGCGCTTCTCGGGGACGCCATCGCTGCCCGCTAACGCCTCGGGCTCGGGCTCGGGCTCGGGCTCGGGCTCGGGCTCGGGCTCGGGCTCGACAACAGCCTCGACCGCGGCCGGCTCGGCAAGGTCGTCGACCTCATCCGCCAGCGGCGTCTCATCCAGTGCACTGACCTCGCCATCTGCAGACAGCGACTCCCCCAGCGCCTCGCGCGCCGCGGCCTGCTGGTGCTGCTCGGGGATAACCTCGCCGACAGCGACATCGGAGGCAGCCCCATCCTGGGCCGACTCGTGGTGGGATTGTTGGTGCTGCGATTCGTCGAGCGCCTGCTGATCCTTGGGTGATTGCTGGGACTCGTCCTGCTGCTTCTTGCGCTTGAAAAATCCGAACATGGGCGTGATCTGACCTCGGCACCTGGAGAATCGCGAAACAATCGGCTCATCCTACCACCGCCGGCGGTGACTGTGGATAAGCCCGGCGGTACAATTCAGCCCATGACTCGACGCCGCGCGCCCTCACACCGTCGCCCCGCCAGCAAGGCGGCCGGCCGCCTACGTATCATCGGCGGCGAATTTCGCCGTCGGCTACTGCCGGTACTCGACCGCCCCGGCCTGCGTCCCACGCCAGACAGGGTACGCGAGACGCTGTTCAACTGGCTGGCCGGCGCCCCCCCTGGCGCCCAGGTGCTGGACCTTTACGCCGGCACCGGTGCGCTGGGTCTCGAGGCACTGTCACGGGGCGCTCGGCAGGCCCACTTCGTCGAGGGCGATGCCGCGGTGGCCAGTACCCTGCGCAGCAATCTCGCCACCCTCGGCGCCAATGGCCAGGTCACCACCGGCGACGTCATGGCCCTGCTCGACGCTCCCGCTGACGCAGCGGCACCCTATGCGCTGGTGTTTCTCGACCCCCCGTTTCGTCGCGGCCTCGCCGAGCCGAGCTGCACAGCACTCGAGGCCGGCGGCTGGCTCGCCGAGCGGGCCTGGATCTACCTGGAAACCGAGGCCGAGCTGACGCCTCGGGTACCCGCCAGTTGGATACTGCATCGTGAGGTGCGCGCCGGCGACAGCCACGCGCGCCTCTATCGTCGCCTGTCGTCACCCGGCGACGCTTGCTGAGTCGCGCCACGCGTCGTACGCTGCCAACCCGGCCCCCCTTCCAGGCCCTATACGCCGCAATCACATCAGGAGATCAGGATGAGCATCGAACTCTTCAATCAGCTCGAGCAGAAAGTCGGCAACGCCGTCGAGGCCATCGAAATGCTCAAGATGGAGGCCGAGGAGCTGCGCGAGGAAAATGCCCGCCTGAAACAGGAGCATGACGAGTGGCAGCAGCGCCTCAGCGGCCTGCTGGAGAAGTTCAACGAGCTCGACGGCAGCACTAGCGGCAGCGCCTGAACCTCAGTCGTGGCAAGCGGCGAGCGGGAAGGACATCAGCACTGCATCCTCCCGCGCGCCACAGCCACCGAGTGGCGGATAGTAGCCACGGCGCACGCCATCGTCGCGAAAGCCACTACGCCGATAGAGCGCCAGCGCCGCTTGGTTGGAGGCGCGCACCTCGAGCAGCAGCCGTTCGCTGCCCCAGCCCCTGGCTTGGTCGATGAGCGCCATGACCAGCCGTCCAGCCAGTCCCCGCCGCCGCCCCCCAGGCACTACGGTGATGGTCTGCAGCTCGGCATCGAAGGGCTGACGAGCGAGTACCGCAAAGCCGCATAGTCCTTCTCTCGCCGGCTCTCCCATCCCAACGCCCCAGACACTGCCCCGCGGGTCAGTGAGCGCGCCCATCAACTGTACCCGTGACCATGGCGCAGGCTGGCCGAGGGCCTCGATCCGCTCCACCGCCTCCAACCAGTCGGCATCCAAGGTCCTTAGCCAGGGATCACTCATCGGCGACCTCATTGACAGCGGACTCGTCGGCGGCGCCCAGCCAGGCCGCTCGCCACTCCCTCAACAGCGGCAACAAGGCACGCTTGGCCGCGGCATCGCGCCCCAGGTCGGCAAGCGACGGCCCATGCCATGCGGGTAGCTGCAGCAGGTCGCAGCGCCCCGCTTCGATCGCCAACACCTCGGCCAGCGCCGGCGACTCGCCGAACAGCATGACCCGCTCGGGTCGCCAGCCGCCGCGCCGCCGCCCATTCAGGAAGGCGCGCAGGCCATCGCGGGCCTCGTCGAGGGGTGCCTCCACCGGCAGCTCCTCCATCATCGGCCACTGGAAGGCCTGGAACACCGGCGGCTCGGCCAGGTGGATACCGGCGGCCCCCAACAGATTGGCCAGCAGTCGCAGCGCAGTGACATCAGGGGCGCTTCCATGCGGCAGCAGCACCAGCCAGCGCCCCTCGAGGGCAGCGATCTGCAGGCTGAAGCGCAGCGCCTGTTGAGACGCTCGGGGAGCGCTGGTGATGGGAGGCAGGTTATCGACCTCGCGTTCAGCGACTGGCTCCTCATCGGTCACCCCCAGCATGGCCCGCGCCTTGCCACGCCGCAGCGGCTTGGCGGGGGACGGATCTTGCGCTGCCGGCGCAGTGGGGCGAGCCGGCACCTCATCGAGCAGCGCATGCAGCCGTTGCGACGGCGCCGGGGTCTCCGGCACCATCGGCGTCGGCCAGTCGCAGGCCGGCGTTTCCTGGGCGTTAGGCAGGCGGTAACGTGCCACCCAGGCGGTGACGCCCATGGCACTGAGGTACTGCAGACGCTGCGGCTCGCTGGTCACGCCCTGCTGCCACCCCGGCAGTCCGGCGAGTCCGGCCTCTGGCCGCCGCGCGCCTGCCACTCATCCGGGGTATAGGGGTGCAGCGCCAGGGCGTGTACCGGCCCGGCCAGCTCATCGGCGAGCAGCGCATAGAGCTGCTGGTGCCGCTTGACCGGCATCATGCCCTCGAAACGCTCGGATACCAGCGTCACCTTGAAGTGGGTTTCCGACTCGGGCGGCACATTGTGCCGGTGGCTCTCGTTCTCCACCGTCAGCCAGATGGGCGATAGCGTCTTGAGCTTGTCCTCTATCTGCGCCTGAATGCTCATGGCGGTTGCCTCGTGGTAATCGCGTCGTGAAGAAAGCGGGAATGGCACCATTGTACTCTTTCAATCCTGCCCCGGCGACGCGCGTTCGGCGACCGCCGGCTGAGTGGCAGAGACCAGCGGAATGCGCCGCAGGCTGACCGCCACGGCCAGCGCGCAGGCGCCGCAACCCAGCCACAGCGAGGACTGCACCGACCCTGACCCCAGCGCCAGGAACACCCCAACCAGCGCCACGCCCAGCGACTGGCCGATGGTGCGGGTGGTGCTCATCATCCCCGAGGCGTTGTTGCTGCGCTCCCTGGGTACGCTGCTCATCATCTCGCGGTTGTTGGGCGCCTGGAAGAACCCGAACCCGAGCCCGCACAGCGCCGTGCGCCACAGGATATCGACGATACCGGCGCCATCGGGCACCAGCGCCAAGGCCACCAGCCCCACCAGCAACAGTGCAAGCCCCAGGGTCGAGAGCAGGGTCGGATTGAAGCGGTCGGCCAGGCGTCCGGCCAGCGGTGCGGCAAACATGATGGTCAGCGGCCAGGGCGTGAACAGCCAGGCGGTCTGCAGTGGCGAGAAGCCCATCTCCTGCTGGTAGAGAAACGACAAGGCGATGAACGCCAGCCCCTGGCTGACGAAGGCCAGTCCCGAGACCACGATCGCCAGGCTGAAACGTGGCTCATCGAATAGCGATAGCGGCAGCAGCGGGTAGCTGGCGCGGCGCTGGCGGCGCAGGAACAGCCAGCCGGCGACCAGGCTGGCCAGCAGCAGCCCCAGCACCTGCCACCACGGCGCCTGGTGGCCGGCACCGTCCATGGCCAGGAAGAAGCTGGCCAGCATCGCCGCCGAGAGCAGCGCGCCAGCGATATCGAAGCCGCCGCGGCGGCGCGACTCGACGGGCAACGCCTTCACCGCCAGTACCAGCGCCAGCAGGCCCACCGGCACGTTTAGCGCGAACAGCCACGGCCAGTCGGCAAACGACAGGACCACGCCGCCCAGCGTCGGCCCCGAGGCGTAGCCGGCGGCCACCACCACCGCGCTGAGCCCCATCGCCGCGCCCAGCAGCCGGGTAGGAAAGATCAGCCGATAGATCGACGGCCCGATCGACAGCGTGGCCGCTGCCCCCAGGCCCTGGAGGGCACGAAAGGCCAGCAGCATCTCCAGGCCGTTGGCCAGGGCAGCGCCCAGCGAAGCCAGGGTAAACACCACCAGCCCGGCGATATACAGCCGGCGTCGGCTGACCAGCTCGCTGAGCGAGGCGAACAGCAGCAGCGTCGCGGCACACACGATCTGGAACAGGCTGACCACCCATACCGCCCGCGCCGCGGAGATCTCGAGGTCGCGGGCAATCGACGGCAGGGCGATATTGATCATGGTGGTGTCGATCACCGCCATCAGGGTGCCGACCATCACCACCAGCACGGCAATGCGGCGCTCGCGGCCGGGCAGGCCATCGTCATCGGGGCGGGTCTCGAACAATCGGCTCATTGGGTATCCTGGCGTTCCACTGACACGAAAAGACCGGCCTTGGCCGGTCTCGACTCCCCGCGGGGAGCTCCTGCTAGGTGGGCGGTAGCGGCGCCCACCGGCCACTCAGTCGCGGTCGGTCTCGAGCAGCAGGGCGTCGTCGACCTCGGCGATCTCCAGCGGTGCTTCATCGTCGAGGTCGACCGCCAGGTAGCTGTGCTCGACCTGCACGAAGCGCTGGAACAACGCCCAGTCGAGGCGCTCGGGCCACTGCCGCTCGTCCTCTTCCCAGGCGCGCAGCTCGGTCTCGAGGATCTCCATGTAGCGTTCGTTGATGAACGCTTCGAGGGCTTCCGGAGTATCCATCTCCGGAATCAGGTAGACGGTGTTTTCGCGGTCGATATCGTCAATCGTCAGATCATCGTCACCGACCGTGGGCTCCAGGGAGTTGATCCAATCCAGAAAGGCCTGGGTCGGCTTGACGCTCAGGGCGGAGCGATTAAGCAGTTTCATCACGATCTCCTCGACGGCGAAACGCCAACCATTATGGGCGCTCGAAGCGCACCTTACCAACACTTCCGGCCCATCCACTCTCGGAGATGAACGCCAGACGGACAAGGCAACGCCCACACGCTGTTAACCCTTCCCTGGGCGCTCCATTCTTCATCCCTGAAGAATGAGGTTCGCTTTTGCCTTGCCCGTCTGGCTCTGATGCGCCGCGCCTCCCCTTACAGCTGCCTCCGGCGCCCCTTCAGTCGGCTTCCGGGCGCATGGCCGGGAACAGCAGCACATCGCGGATCGAGGCGCTGTCGGTGAACAGCATCACCAGCCGGTCGATGCCGATGCCTTCGCCGGCGGTCGGCGGCAGGCCGTACTCCAGGGCGCGCACGTAGTCGGCGTCGTAGTACATCGCTTCCAGGTCGCCGGCGTCCTTCTCGGCGGCCTGCTCGCGGAAGCGCTCGGCCTGATCCTCGGCGTCGTTGAGCTCCGAGAAGCCGTTGGCGATCTCGCGGCCGCCGACGAAGAACTCGAAGCGGTCGGTGACGAACGGGTTGGCGTCGTTGCGCCGCGCCAGCGGGCTGACCTCGGCCGGATACTCGATGATGAAGGTCGGCTGGTCAAGGCGATGCTCGGCGACCCCCTCGAAGATCTCGGTATGCAGCTTGCCCAGCCCCCAGCTCGGCTTGACCTGGATGCCCAGGCGCTCGGCCACCGCTGCGGCGGCCTCGCGGCTGTCGAGATCGGCATCGTCGATGCCCTCGCCGTACTCGAGAATCGCCTGGCGCATGGTCAGGCGGTGGAACGGCTGGCCGAACTCGTAGGTGGTGCCCTGGTAGACCAGCGTGGTGGTGCCCAGCACCTCCTGGGCGGCGTTGCGGATCATCTCCTCGGTGAGATCGAGCAGGTCATGGTAGTCCGCATAGGCCCAGTAGAATTCGAGCATGGTGAACTCGGGATTATGACGGGTCGAGAGGCCCTCGTTGCGGAAGTTGCGATTGATCTCGAAGACCCGCTCGAAGCCGCCTACTACCAGCCGCTTGAGATACAGCTCGGGAGCGATGCGCAGGTACATGTCGATATCCAGCGCATTGTGATGGGTGATGAACGGCCGCGCCGCCGCGCCGCCGGGGATCGGCTGCAGCATCGGCGTCTCGACTTCCATGAAGCCACGCGCCTCGAAGAAGCGACGAATCGAGGCGATCACCCCGGCGCGCACCTCGAAGGCCTTGCGCGACTCGGGGTTCATGATCAGGTCGACGTAGCGCTGGCGGTAGCGCGCTTCCATGTCGGTGAGGCCGTGGAACTTGTCGGGCAGCGGCCGCAGGCTCTTGGTCAGCAGCGTGGCCTCGACCATCATCACGTAGAGGTCGCCCTTGCCCGACTTGTGCACCGGGCCACGGCCGGCCACGATGTCGCCGATATCCCAGCCCTTGATGTCGTCGAGCACCTCGGCGGGCAGCCCCTTCTTGTCGACGTAGAGCTGGATCTGCCCCGAGACGTCCTGAATCACGATGAACGGACCGCGCTTGCGCATGATGCGCCCGGCCACCGCGGCCTGGCGGTCGAGGGTTTCGAGCTCGGCCTTGTCCTTGTCACCCAGTTCGGCATCCAGCTCGGCGGCCAGGCTGTCGCGACGGAAGTCGTTGGGAAAGGCGCTGCCGCCGGTCTTGGCGGCCTGCTCGCGGCGCGCCGCCAGCTTGGCGCGGCGCTCGGCGATCAGGTGGTTCTCGTCGTGATGGGGGCTATTCTGTGAGGCGTCGTGGTCGGCCATGTCGTTACCTGTAAAGAATTGGCTGCGGGCTGCGGGCTGCGAGCTGCGGGCTGCGGGCTGCGAGCGACGAGCGCAAACGGCCCGTGGCTCGAAGCTACAATCCTTGCTTCAAGCTGGCTTCGATAAACTGGTCAATATCGCCATCAAGCACCTTGTCGCAGCTGCTCGACTGCACGCCGGTGCGCAGGTCCTTGATGCGCTGATCGTCCAGCACGTAGGAGCGGATCTGGCTGCCCCAGCCGATGTCGGCCTTGGACTCCTCGGCTTCCTGCTTGGCGGCGTTGCGCTTCTGCATCTCGTGTTCCCACAGCCTGGCCTTGAGCTGCTTCATGGCGAAGTCGCGGTTGGCGTGCTGGCTGCGCTGGCTCTGGCAGGCCACCACGATGCCGGTGGGCTCGTGGGTGATGCGCACCGCCGAGTCGGTGGTGTTGACGTGCTGGCCGCCCGCGCCACTGGAGCGATAGGTATCGGTGCGCAGGTCGGCGGGGTTGATCTCGACCTCGAAGCTATCGTCCACCTCCGGCGACAGGAACACCGAGGCGAACGAGGTGTGACGCCGCCCACCGGAGTCGAAGGGGCTCTTGCGCACCAGGCGGTGCACGCCGGTCTCGGTGCGCAGCCAACCGAAGGCGTGATCGCCCTGGACGTGGATGGTGGCCGACTTGATGCCCGCCACCTCGCCGGCCGAGACCTCGGTGATCTCGGCCTTGAAGCCATGATGTTCGGCCCAGCGCAGGTACATGCGCAGCAGCATGTTGGCCCAGTCCTGGGCCTCGGTGCCGCCAGAGCCGGCCTGGATATCAAGATAGGCGTTGTTCTCGTCCATCTCGCCGGAAAACATGCGCCGGAACTCGAGTTTCTCGAGGCTCAGCTGCATGCCGTCGAGCTCCTTGCGGACCTCCTCGACGGTGCCCTCGTCCTCTTCCATCTCGGCCAGCTCGAGCAGGTCCGCGCTATCGGCCAGGCCCTGGTCGAGCTCGTCGATGGTGGCGACGATCTGCTCCAGGGAGGCGCGCTCCTTGCCGAGCTTCTGGGCGTAGTCCGGATCGTTCCAGACATTGGGGTCTTCCAGCTCGCGGGTAACCTCTTCTAGCCGATCCTTCTTCTCGGCATAGTCAAAGATACCCCCTCAGGACGTCTGTCCGCTCGGACAGGTCCTTGATCTGATTGTGAATCGGATTGGTTTCCAACATGTGGTTCGCCTGAGTCTGCAGGGAAAACGGCCACCGCGGCACCGGCACAAGGCCGAACCGCGGTGGCACGAGAAAGAGCGACATTGTAGCGAAACCCGGCCGCGCCAGCTATCCCGTGGCACGCAGGCAGCCCTGAACGACGACACCCGGCCGCAGCCGGGTGTCGTCGTGTCGCGCGTGCTGTGCCTAGAAGCGGTAGGTCAACTGGGCGCCGAAACCGTGGGCCTCGTTTTTGTAGTCGGCGGAGTAGGTTGAGGTGACACCCGGAACATTATCGATCAACTCATCGGTACGCTCCTGATCGACATGCGTCCTACGCTCGGTGAGATAGGAGTAGGCGAAGTCGAGTGTGAGGTCGTCTGTGGGACTCCAGCCGGCACCAACGGAGAAAATCCGACGATCATCGGAGGGAATCCGCGCACTGCGGAATTGGTCACTAGTCGGTGTGTTGTCGATAGTCACACCACTACGCAGTACCCACTGCGGATTGAGCTGGTACTCACCGCCCACCGCGAAGGCCCAGGCATTAGAATAATCCTGTGGCTCACGCGTAATGGTATCGCCATCGCCGCCGGTCACCAGAATCTCATTAAAGCGACTCCAGCGAGTCCATGAAACGCCGGCCATGAGCTTGAGGTTGTCACTCATCTCCTGGGTCACAGAAAAGTTCACCGTCTCGGGCGTCGTTAGATCGAGGCTTGCGTTATCGTCTTGAGCAACCACATCACCCTGGCCAGCGCCAATTCCAAATGGCGGGGGATTGCCCAGGGTATTGTCATTGGCCGTCGCACGGAAGTCGCCTTCGAGGGTGTAACTCACCTTGGAGCGATAGGTGAGGCCAAACGTGGTCTCCGGCACCGGCTGATACATGATGCCAAGATTATACCCCCAAGCCTCATCATCCCCCTCTACGCGCGAATCAACTTCTCCGCCCAAAGCATGCGGCACCTGGCGATGGAGCTCTCCATCTACACGGTTATAGGTAATACCCGCACCAATTGCCCACTGATCATTGAAGCGGTAGGAGACAGTCGGCTGAGCACTCATTACCGTCAGCTCGGTGTAGTTGCCCAAGTTACGGCCCAAGAACCCATCTTCGTAATCGGTCTTTGAACCGAACGGCGCATAGACACCAAAACCGAAGGCCAAGCGCTCATTGACCGGCTGTGCATAAAAGGCGAAGGGAACGAGTGTCCCCGGCACCATGTCGCCTTCAGTAGTGCCTTCGATCGGTGCGCCGTTGCGGGTGGCGCTCGCATTATCGATGTCGCTATTGACGTTGAGGTAGGTGCCGCCCGCCGTCACCTGCGCCCGATCCAGAAACGACATCCCCGCCGGGTTGCCAAAGACGATAGTGGCGTCGTTGACGTTAGAGCTGCGCCCGGCGTGGCCGTAGCCCTGGCCGCTGACGCTCTGTTCGTTGATCTGGTAGCCGCCAGCGTTGACCTGGCTGGCGAAGGCGGCGGCCGCAATGGCGACGGCCCAGGTAAGCTTGTTGACCTTGTTATGCATATTATCGACGTCCTTTTCCAGGTGAGGCTGGAGCTGTTTTTCTGACTTGCCCGCACCGGGCAAGGGCGTACGCCCTCTTTTTCGCCCATCGCGCCGCCAGGATCAAGGCCAAACGTTTGTTTTAACGCAGTTTTTTCTAATACTTTGGTCGCACGAACGTTTGATCTCTCGAACTTTCATCGACTTAGCCTGTCTCGCCGCCGCTGTCCTCGGGGGTGTGCAACGTTGCTTGACCTAGGTGTAACCCAAAGGTTTTACACTTCTGCCACGACTTCAGATTGCGAGGCCACCATGAAAGTCAGCGAACTGGCCAAGGCCGCCGACGTCACCGCCGAGACGGTGCGCCACTACACCCGCGAGGGCCTGCTCACCCCACGCCGTCATCCGGAAAACGGCTATCAACTGTACGGGCAGCACGACCTGTCGCGGCTGCGCTTCATCCAGCGCGCCCGCACCCTGGGCTTCAGCGTGCGCGAGATTGGCGAGATCCTCGACCACGCCGACCACGGCGACTCGCCCTGCCCACTGGTGCGCGACATGCTCGCCGCCCGCCTGCCCGAGGTGCGCGCCAAGATCGCCCGGCTCGAGGAACTCGCCACGCGCATGCAACAGGCCCTCGACACCTGGGCCGACATGCCCGACGGCACGCCGGATGGCCATAGCCTGTGCCGGCTGATCGAGAGTTTTCCACAGCCCCTGGACGCCAGTCGAGGCGATCGCCATGAGTGATAGCCCCATCGAGCGCCGGGTTCCGGGGATCAGTTGCCAGGGCTGCATCGGCAAGATACGCCGCGCGCTGCTCGCCGAAGACCCCAGTGCCAAGGTAGAGGGTGACCCGGCCGCCAAGCGGCTGTGGGTGAGCGGCGTGCTGAGCGAAGCACGCCTCGATGCGCTGCTGCAGGAAAGCGGCTTTCCTCCCGGCGAGATACCGGGCGAGCCGACGGACAGCACCGCGGACGCCACCCCGCCACCTGCGGCCCGTAGCAGCGACAGCCAGCGCCTGGCGATCTCGGGCATGACCTGCGCCAGCTGCGTGCGCTCGGTGCAGGAGGCCCTTGCCAAGGCACCCGGCGTGGAGAGTGCTACGGTCAACTTCGGCAGCCATACCGCCCAGGTCTACGGCCGCGCTGAGCGTGACACCCTGGTCCGCGCCGTGGAGGCCGCGGGCTACGGCGCCGAGCCTATTCTCGACCTGCGTGAGGCCGAGCAGACGCGCCAGCGCAACGACGCCCGCGAATACCGCCGCCGGCTGCGCGGCAGCGCCTGGTCGCTGGCGCTCGCCATGCCGCTGATGGCCAGTATGTTTGTCTATCACCCCCACCCGGTGGGCATGGGCCGGCTGTTCTGGGCGCTGATCGGCCTGCTGACCCTGGCCGTGCTGCTGGGGCCAGGCCGCCACTTCTTCGTCAACGCCTGGAAGGCCCTGCGCCACCACCAGGCCAATATGGACACCCTGATCGCCATGGGCACCGGCACCGCCTGGCTCTACTCCATGGCGGTGGTGATCTTTGCCCCCTGGCTGCCGATGGTCGCCCACGGCATCTACTTCGAGGCCTCGGCGATGATCATCGGCCTGGTGCTGCTGGGCAATGCCCTTGAGCTGCGAGCCCGCGGCCGCACCAGCGAGGCGCTGCGGCGTCTGCTCGACCTGCAGAGCCGCCGCGCCCGGGTGATCCGCGACGGCGAGGAGTTCGAGGTCGAGCTGGATGCGGTGCGCCAGGGCGACCTGATTCGCGTGCGCCCCGGCGAGCGCCTGCCGGTGGACGGCGAGGTGGTCGAAGGCGCCAGCCATATCGATGAATCAATGCTCACCGGCGAGCCGCTACCGGTGGGCAAGGCCGGGGGCGACGAGGTCAGCGCCGGCACCGTCAACGGCAAGGGCGGGCTGGTCTACCGTGCCACCCGGGTCGGCGACGACACCCGGCTGGGCCAGATTACCGAGCAGGTGGCCCGCGCCCAGAACTCGCGACCGCCGATCGGCGCCCTGGCCGACCGTATCTCAAGCGTCTTCGTGCCCACGGTGATGATCATCGCCGTGCTCACCGCGCTGGCCTGGTTCAACCTTGGCGCCGAGCAGCGGGTGATCCATATGCTGGTAACCGCCACCACGGTGCTGATCATCGCCTGTCCCTGCGCGCTGGGCCTGGCGACGCCGATCTCGACCATGATCGGGGTCGGCAAGGCCGCCGAGCGCGGGGTGCTGGTGAGAAGCGGCGAGGCCCTACAGATCGCCAGTAAACTGACCACCCTGGTCGTCGACAAGACCGGCACCCTGACCCAGGGCAAGCCCCGGGTGACCGAGGCGCACGTTTTCCCTGATACAGACCTGGAGGCCTACCGGCACAGCGTGCTGGGCCTGGTGGCGGCGCTGGAGCGCGGCTCGGAGCACCCGCTGGCCGCGGCACTGCTGGCGCATGCCCAGGAGAGCGGCGCCGAGGCCGCCGAGATTCGCGGCTTCGACAGCGTCACCGGCGGCGGCGTCAAGGCCGAAAGCGGCGATGGCCGGCCGCTGCTGCTGGGCAATGCCCGGCTGCTGGCAGACGCCGGCGTCGACCTGACTCCCGGCAACGCCCAGGCGGGCGAGTTGGAGCAGCAGGCACGGACCGTGGTTTACCTCGCCATCGACGGGCGGCTGGCCGCGCTGTTCGGCATCAGCGATCCGCTGCGCGACGACAGCGTGGCCGCGGTCAGGCGCCTGCAGGCCGACGGCCTCAAGGTGGTGATGCTGACCGGCGACAACCCGCACACCGCCGCAGCCATTGCCCGCGAGGTAGGCATCGATGAGTTTCACGCCGGGCTGCTGCCCGAGGACAAGCACGCCGAGATCGAGCGCCTGCAGCAGGCCGGCGAGGTAGTGGGCATGGTCGGCGACGGCATCAACGACGCCCCGGCCCTGGCCCGCGCCGATGTCGGCTTCGCCATCGGCCAGGGCACCGACGTCGCCATCGAGAGCGCCGGCATCACCCTAATGCGCGGCTCGCTGCACGGCATCGCCGACGCCATCGAGATCAGCCGCGCCACGCTGACCAATATCAAGCAGAACCTGTGGGGCGCCTTCGGCTACAACACCCTGTGCATCCCGATCGCCGCCGGGGTGCTCTACCCCTTCACCGGCATGCTGCTATCGCCGATGATCGCCGGGGCGGCGATGTCGCTGTCATCGATCACCGTGGTCAGCAACGCCAACCGCCTGCGGCTGTGGAAGCCGCGTCAGGAGGCCGCCTCATGAGCTGGATCGTCAATCTTGCAGGCCTTGCCCTGATCGCCGCCATCGTCTGGTGGTTTTGGCTGGCCAAACGCTGACCGCCTGTAGACACGCTCTTAGCTGACGCCCATGTAGCGCCCGGGCTTATGATTCAGCGCCACGATCAGGTTGAGCACCAGCGCGCCGATCACCGATAGCGCCACCTTGTCCAGCGGCAGCATGAAGCAGGCGATCAGCAGCAGCAGAGCATCGACGGCCAGTTGCACGTAGCCGGCGCGCCAGCCGCGGCTGTCCTGCAGGTAGAGGGCGAGGATATTGATGCCGCCGAGGCTGGTGCGGTGGCGAAACAGCACCAGCATGCCGATGCCGATCAGGCTGCCGCCCATCAGTGCCGCATACACGGCGTTGAGGGCGGCCACGTCGAGCCAGCGGCCGGTGAGCTCGGCGAACAGCGACACCAGGGCGATGGCGACGAAGGTGCGCAGGGTAAAGCTCCAGCCCATACGGCGGATCGCCAGGTAGTAGAACGGCAGGTTGATCAAAAAGAACACTACCCCGAAGCGCCAGCCAGTGGCGTACTGGACCAGGAACGCCATGCCCGCGGTGCTGCCGGTGAGCAGCAGCGCCTGGCTGTAGAAGTGCACCCCCAGTGCCACCAGCAGGGTGCCGAGCAGCATCGCCATGACGTCTTCGTAGGGGCGATGCGGGTCCTGGGGAAGATCGATCTCTTCCATCCGTGAGTCCTTGTATCAATGCGTTTGTGACGCTCAGCGCGGCTCGGCGTGCTCGATCATCAGCTGCAGGCTCTCGCGCCCGCGCCAGCGGTTGCGGTTGAGCTTGTAGGCGCAGCGCAGCTGGGCCCCAAGGCCGAAGGGCGGCAGCTCGCCGGGGGTCAGGGCGCGGAACCAGATCGCCTTGAGGCTGACGCCCTCGCGGGACAGCTCGAGCATCAGGTGGTTGCCCTCGGCCCCTACCGCGCGCAGCGACTCGACCAGGAAGTCACCCTCGAACAGCGGCGCATCGAACTCGCGGCCGTAGGGTGCCAATGCCGCCAGTTCGTCGAGGCTGGCCAGGCTGAGCTGAGCGGCATCGAGCTCGCCGTCGGTGAGGATGCGTGGATAGAGCTCCATCTCCCCAAGCTGCTCACCGACCGCCTGTTGCAGCGCCGCGCGAAATGCGCCGAGCTGCTCAACCGGCACGCCGACTCCCGCCGCCCCGCGATGGCCGCCGAAGCGCGGCAGCGCCTCAGGCGCCAACTGGTGGGTGCGCTGCAGGGCATTGCGCAGGTGCAGCGCCTCGATGGAGCGCCCCGAGCCGGTAAGCATGCCGGGCTGGGCCGCCGGGGTGAGCACCAGGGTCGGGCGACCGTAGGCCTGCACCAGCCGCGAGGCGACGATACCCTGCACCCCGGCGTGGCCGTTCTCGAGAAACACCACCAGCACTGGCGCATTGTCGGCCAACTGCGGCTGGGCCAGCACCCGGGCCCGCTCGGCCATCTCGGCCTCGATGGCCTTGCGCGACTGGTTGTCCTGATCGAGCACCTCGAGATGCCGCTGCGCAAGGTGATCCTCTTCGGCGAGCATAAAGTGAAGCGCCGCATAGGGGTCGTCGAGACGCGAGCGGGCGTTGATCCGCGGCCCCATCTGAAAGGCCAGGGTCTCGGCGTCGAAGGGCACGCTGTCGGCGCCGAGGCGTTCGGCCATGGCTCGCCAGCAGGCGGCGTCCATGCGGTTGATCAGGCGCAGGCCCTGGCTGACCACGGCGCGATTGGCCGGGCTGCCGCCCAGCGACACGCAGTCGGCCACCGTGCCCAGCGCTACGTAGGAGAGCCACGCCGAGAGCTTGGGTGTGGCCTCGGCCAGCGCGCCCCACTCCACCAGCACCTGACGGGCCAGCGACATGGTCAGCCAGGCCACCATGCAGCCGGCGATGGTCGGGTCGGGGTAGTCGCAGTCGTCGCGGGTCGGGTTGACGCAGGCATAGGCCGAGGGCGGCGGCCCCTCCAGCGGCAGCGCGTGGTGGTCGCTGACCACCACGTCGATGCCCTCGGCCTTGAGCCGGGCGATGCGCGGTTCGTCGGAGCTGCCGCAGTCGGCGGTGATCACCAGGCTCGGCCGCGGGGTAAGACGCAGGGTACGCTCCACCAGCGGCAGGCTGATGCCGTAGCCGTCGTTGATGCGGTGGCCGATCAGGCTGTGCAGGCGGCTGGCCGGCACCCCGAACAGCTCGGTGAGGGTGCGCAGGATCACCACATGGGAGGTGATACCGTCGACATCGTAGTCGGTGAGGATACCGATATGCTCGCCCTCCATCACCGCCTGGGCGATACGCTCGGCGGCGCGACGACCGTCGGCGAGGCGCTCGGGGTGGGCAAGGTGGCGCAGGCTCGGCGCTACCAGCGCTTCGATCTCGCCTTGATAGCCGGCCAGCCGCCCGGCCAGCACCCGCGCCTGCAGCTCGGAGAGGCCTTCGCACTGGGCGCGGGCGTAGAGCGCTGCGTCGCGGGGGCGCGGCTCCAGTCGTGGCGTAAGCCGAGTATGCAGGTCGGTGGGATCGATCACAGCATCCACGCCGGACTCCTCTGGTTGGCATCCATGGGTGGCGATAGCAGCGACGCACCTAGCGAAGGGCGCCGGGGAGACCTGGGCACCAAAGGTGGCTGGTACCCGCTCAAGGCTGATCCGGCGACAGGCCTGTTCGGGGGCGCTGTAAATACCTCCCTGTACGCTACTTTTTCCTTCCCTGGAAAAAGACCCCCTCCAGACCTGTCCCCGGCGCCTCTCGCTACCACTCACTCGTAGCGCTTAGCGCCGATTGTCGGCCACGAACGCCTGCACCTTGTCCAGCTCCGCCGGCAGCACGCTATAGCGCTCCTCGCGCTCCAGCAGGTCGTCCATGTGCGGCGGCAGCGGCACACCCGGGAAGCCGGCCTTGACCACCGCCTCGGCGAACTTGGCCGGGTGGGCGGTGGCCAGGGTGATCATCGGCGTGGCGGCATCGGCCCGCGCCCGCTCGGCGGCGCGATAGCCGGTGGCGGTGTGCGGGTCGAGCAGCTCCTTGGTGCGGTGGTGCGCCTCGCGGATCACCTCGAGGATGGTGGCATCGTCGACGCTGTGGCTGGCGAACAGCGAGCGCAACCGCTCGAGCGGCGCCTCGGCCAGCGCCGTGGGCTCGGCCTGGAAGCGCTCGAGCAGTTGGCGAACCGCCTCGCCGTCACGCTCGTAGGCCTCGAACAGCAGGCGCTCGAAGTTGGACGACACCACGATATCCATCGACGGCGCCAGGGTCGCCTTGAGCTCCTGCTTGGAGAAGTCGTTGGCGGCCAGGGTGCGGTGCAGGATGTCGTTGGCGTTGGTGGCGATGATGAACTGCTTGACCGGCAGCCCCATGCGCGACGCCATGTAGCCGGCGAAGACGTTGCCGAAGTTGGCCGACGGCACGCAGAAGCTGACCTGGCGATGCGGCGCGCCCAGCGCCACGCCGGCGGCCACGTAGTAGACGATCTGGGCCATGATGCGCGCCCAGTTGATCGAGTTGACCGCCACCAGCCGGGTGCCGCCGAGGAACGACTGGTCGGCGAAGCTCGCCTTGACCATCGCCTGGGCGTCGTCGAAGTTGCCCTCGATGGCGATATTGAAGACGTTGTCGGCCAGCACCGAGGTCATCTGGCGACGCTGCACCTCGGAGACCCGGTTGTGCGGATGCAGGATGAAGATATCGAGGTTGTCGCAGTGGCGGCAGCCCTCGATGGCGGCGGAGCCGGTGTCGCCGGAAGTGGCACCCATGATCACCGCACGCTCGCCGCGCTTGCTCAGGAAGTGGTCGAGCAGCCGGCCGAGCAGCTGCAGGGCAACGTCCTTGAACGCCAGCGTCGGGCCGTGGAACAGCTCGAGCAGGAAGTGGTTGGCGTCGAGCTGGTTGAGCGGCACCACCGCATCGTGGCTGAAGGTGGCATAGGCGTCACGCACGATGCCGCGGAACGTCTCGTCGTCGATCTCGCCGTTGACGAACGGCTTCATCACCCGGAAGGCGATCTCGGCATAGGAGAGCCCGGCCATCGCTGCCAGGTCGTCACGGCTCAGCTGCGGGATCTGCTCCGGCACATAGAGGCCACCGTCGCTGGCCATCCCGGTGAGTACGACATCCTCGAAGGAGAGCGCGGGCGCCTGCCCGCGGGTACTGATATAGCGCATGGTGTTATTCCTGCTCGTCCAGCGATTCGACGCGAATACGGGTCAGCGGACCGGCGATATCGGCCAGCGACTCGAGCTGACGGATGGCGTCGTTCATGTTCTTCTCGCGGGTGCGGTGGGTAAGCAGGATGATCGGCACCAGCTCGCCCTCGGTCGCCTCTTTCTGGATGATCGCCTCGATCGAAATGCCCTGCTCGGAGAGGATCGTCGCCACCCGCGCCAGCACGCCGGGGCGGTCCACCGCCAGCAGCCGCAGGTAGTAGGCGGTGACGATATCCTCCATGGGCAGTATCGGCAGGTCGTTCTCGATCTCGGTAATGCCGCTGAACGCCAGGTAGGGCACCCGATAGTGGTGGGCCGTGGTGATGTCGCGAGCCACGTCGAGCAGGTCGGCGACCACCGCCGAGGCGGTGGGCTCGGCACCCGCGCCGGCGCCGTAGTAGAGGGTGGGCCCCACCGCATCGCCCATCACCGCGATAGCGTTCTTGACGCCGTGCACGTTGGCCAGCAGACGCTCCTTGGGAATCAGGGTGGGATGCACGCGCAGCTCGAAACCGTCGTCGGTGCGCTTGGAGATGCCCAGGTGCTTGATGGTATAGCCAAGGTTGTCGGCCTGCTCGACGTCTTCCGAGGTGATCCGCGAGATGCCCTCGGTATAGGCCTTCTCGAACTGCAGCGGCACGCCGTAGGCGATCGAGGCGAGGATGGTCAGCTTGTGGGCGGCGTCGATGCCCTCGACGTCGAAGGTCGGATCGGCTTCGGCGTAGCCCAGCGCCTGGGCCTCGGCCAGCACGTCTTCGAAGGCACGGCCTTCGTCGCGCATATGGGTGAGGATGTAGTTGCCGGTGCCGTTGATGATGCCGGCCAGCCACTGGATGCGGTTGGCGCCCAGGCCCTCACGCAGCGACTTGATCACCGGGATGCCGCCTGCCACCGCCGCCTCGAAGGCGACGATCACGCCCTTCTCGTGGGCGGCCTGGAAGATCTCGTTGCCGTGCACGGCGATCAGCGCCTTGTTGGCGGTGACCACGTGCTTGCCGTGCTCGATGGCGGTGAGGACCAGCTCGCGGGCCACGTCGTAGCCGCCAATCAGTTCGACCAGCACGTCGATATCGGGGTTGCGCGCCACCTCGAAGACGTCGCCGGTGGTCTTGACGCCGGTGGTGTCGCAGTCCGGATTGTCACGACGCATCGCCACCTGTTCGATGACGATCGGCCGCCCGGCTCGCCGCGCGATATCGTCGGCGTTGCGCGTCAGCACGTTGAAGGTGCCACCGCCGACGGTCCCCAAGCCACAGATTCCCACTCTCACCGGTTTCAAATCGCTCTCCCCTTGCTTGTGTGATGGCGTGTCGCTGCGCTTTATTGATCGATCTCGAGCATCTCCGCCAGGCGCTCGGCGGGCACGTAGCCCGGCACCATGCGGCCATCTGGCAGGATGATCGCCGGCGTACCCTGGACGCCGACATCCATGCCCAGATGATACTGGTCCTCGACCGGATTGTCGCAGTCATAGCCGTTGTCGAGGCGTGTTTCACGCTTGGCGGCACTCATCGCCTCGCTGGGGCTGTCGGCACACCAGACCTGTTCCAGGATGCGACCACCCTCGGCATTCATGCCCGAGCGTGGAAACGCCAGGTAATGCACCTCGATGCCCATGGCATTGAGCTGCGGCACTTCCTCGTGCAACCGCCGGCAGTAGGGGCAGGTGGGATCGGTAAAGACGTTGATCACCGCCCGGCTCTCGGCGCCGCGGAACACTACCTTGTCCTGCTCGGCAATGCGCGCCAGGCGCTCGGCCCGCGCCTCGTTGCGGCCCTGCTCGGTAATATTGACCAACCCGCTATCGGCGTTCTGGTAGATATCGCCGACCAGGAAATACTCGCCCGCCGCATCGCTGTAGAAGGTTTCGCCGTTCTCCAAGCGCACCTCGAAGAAGCCCGGCAGCGGCGTCTCGCGCACGTCCTCCACCGGCATCGGCTCGCCATTGACGGTCAGCCGCTCGGCCAGCTGATGATGGGTGGAGGCCAGCGCGGAAGCGCTGGCGGAGACGAGGGCCGCGGCCAGCAGGCGACTCAGCAGGGCAGGCAGTGATAACGTCATGTTCAACCTCGAGGATGATGGTCGGCGTGCAGCGTTTCCAGGCGAGCCTGGGCAACGTGCGTATAAATCTGGGTCGTCGACAGGTCGCTGTGACCCAGCAGCAGCTGTACGACACGCAAATTGGCACCATGATTCAACAGGTGCGTGGCAAACGCATGGCGCAGCGTGTGCGGCGACAGCGGCTTGTCGATACCGGCGCTGCGCGCATGGGCCTTGATACGGTGCCAGAAGGTCTGACGGGTCATGCAGCGATCGTGGCGGCCGGGAAACAGCGGCGGCCGGGTGATATCGCTCATCAGCGCACCGCGCCCGCCGCGCAGGTAGCGCTCGACCCATACCAGCGCTTCCTCGCCGAGCGGTACCAGCCGCTCCTTGTCGCCCTTGCCCAGCACCCGCACCACGCCCTGGCGCGGGTTGACGGCATCCACCGTCAACCCCACCAGCTCCGAGACGCGCAGCCCTCCGGCATAGAGCACCTCGAGCATGGTGCGGTCGCGCAACCCCAGCGGGGTGTCGGTGTCCGGCGCCGCCAGCAGCCGCTCCACCTCCTCCTCGTCGAGAGTGTTGGGCAGATTGGGCTGCACCCGCGGCAGCCGCACCTCGGCCAGCGGGTCGCGCTCGAGCAGGCCTTCGCCCAGCGCCCAGCGGTAGAAGCGCCGCAGGCTCGACAGCAGCCGGGCGTTGCTGCGCAGCTGGTAGCCGGCGGCGCGGCGCGCTTCCAGCCACGCCGCGATGCGGCTGTTGCCCGGCGCCAGCAGCGACTCGCCGTGCTCGGCGAGACAGGCTGCCCAGGCATTCAGGTCGCGCCGATAGGCGGCCAGGGTGTGCTCACTGGCGCCCTGCTCCAGCCACAGGGCGTCGAGAAACGCATCGATCCGCTCGCTATCCTGCATCGCCCCTCGCTTGGCCAGTCCGGCCCCAAATGCAACGAGACCCCGCCCCGCGCAAGCGGTGACGGGGTCTCGCGAGGCGTGCCATGCAGCACGCCATGGCCATCGCGCGGCGGCGCTTAGGCCAGCTTTTCCTTGATGCGCGCGGACTTGCCGCTGCGCTCGCGGAGGTAGTACAGCTTGGCTTGACGCACGTCACCACGACGCTTGACGTCGATGGCCGCCACCAGCGGGCTGTAGGTCTGGAAGGTACGCTCGACGCCGACACCGTGGGAGATCTTGCGCACGGTGAAGGCGGAGTTGAGGCCGCGGTTGCGCTTGCCGATCACCACGCCTTCGAAGGCCTGCAGACGCTCGCGGGAGCCTTCCTTGACCTTGACCTGGACGACCACGGTGTCACCCGGGGCGAAGGCCGGGATTTCCTTGGACATCTGCTCGGCTTCGATCGCCTGGATCACCTTGTTCTTGCTGCTCATTGCTAGCTCCTCGATACATTGATGCCAGTGGCCATGCCGCCTGGCTGTGACCCCGACGCTCGTCGCTGTTGCGATAACGCGGGAATCGCTGGTGTGTGACACAGGTGCCTCGCCGGTCGACGTCTCAGACGTCCGACTCAGGACGAGTGCCCTGCACCTCCGCCTGATCGGCGTAGTCGGCGATGAACTCCTCGAGCAGCTGACGCTGTTCGCGGCTCAACGCCTTGTCCTGCAACAGTTCCGGGCGCCGCTGCCAGGTGCGACCCAGCGACTGCTTCAAGCGCCAGCGGCGAATCTCGCCGTGATGGCCGCTGAGCAGCACGTCCGGCACCCGGCGCCCGTCGATCGCCTCGGGGCGCGTGTAGTGCGGGCAGTCCAGCAGGCCGTCGTTGAACGAGTCCTCGAGCGCCGAATCCTGGTGACCCAGCACCCCCGGCACCAGCCGCGCCGCGGCGTCAATCAGCACCATGGCCGGCAGCTCGCCGCCGCTGAGCACATAGTCGCCGATCGACCACTCTTCATCGATATCGGCCTCTACCACCCGCTCATCGATGCCTTCGTAGCGCCCCGCCACCACCACCAGCGGGCCGCCGCTGGCCAGCTCCTGCACGCCCTGCTGATCCAGTACTCGCCCCTGGGGCGAGAGGTAGATCACCTTGGCCGGCCGGCCGCTGGCGACCTGGGCGCGGTCGCGGGCGGCATGGATCGCCGCGCGCAGGGTGTCGACCTTCATCAGCATGCCCGGCCCGCCACCGTAGGGGCGGTCATCCACCGTGCGGTGCTTGTCCGTCGCGTAATCCCGGGGATTCCAGAATTCCAGTTCCAGCAGCCCCTGCTTCACCGCTCTCCCCGTTACCCCGTAACGGCTGATCGCATCGAACATCTCCGGGAACAGCGAGACAACCCCAATCCACACGGCACAATTTCCAGACAGCTAGAAGTCGGGATCCCACTCCACCGTCATCTGCTCGGCGTCGAGATCCACCTCAAGCACCACCTGGTCGGGTAGAAACGGCAACAGCCGCTCCCTGTCGTCGACGGCCTCGGCGTCGCCCCTGACCACCAGCACATCGTTGGCGCCGGTCTCGAACAGGTAGCTGACGCGGCCCAGGTCGACGCCCTCGCGAGTCATTACCCGCAGGCCTTCCAACTGATGCCAGTAGTACTCGCCCGGCGCGAGGCGCGGCAGGGCATGCTTGGGCAGCAGAATCTCCGCTCCCGCCCACTGCTCGGCCAGCTCGCGCGACGTCACCCCTTCAAGGCAGGCCACCAGGCCCTTGCCTTGCCGCCGCCCCTGGCTCAAGCGCCGGGTGACGGTGTTGCCGTCGAGGCGCAGCTGCCACTCGGGGTAGTCGAGGATGCCGTCCATCGGGCTGGTGTACGAATACACCTTCAGCCAGCCCTTGACCCCATAGGGACTGGTCAGCTTGCCCAGTACCACGTACTGGTCATCGCTGCCCGTCTCGGGGCCGGCCAATGACTCTCTCACGGCGTCACGCATCAGGCTCAGGCCTGCTTGCGGGCTTCCTTGAGGAGTTCGGCGACGCGGTCGGAGACCTGGGCGCCCTGGCTCTGCCAGTGGGTCACGCGGTCGAGGTCGACGCGCAGGCGCTCTTCCTGGCCACGGGCCACCGGGTTGAAGAAGCCGACGCGCTCGATGAAGCGGCCGTCACGAGACTTGCGCGAGTCGCTTACAGTCAGGTGATAGAAGGGACGCTTCTTGGCGCCACCACGTGCCAGACGAATGGTAACCATTGCGTTAACAGTCCTTCGGTTGGAGTTGCTGAAATGTCATTTGCTTACTGCTGCTCGGTCGGCGGGCCGCGGATAGTCGCGCGGTCATGCCACGAAGACGCAGCATTCTACGGAAAACGCCCCCGGTTGGAAACCTTTTTCCGCCTTGGCCGGGCGCTCAGCGCCACGGGAAGCCGCCGGGACCGCCCATGCCCCCCGGGCCGCCCATGCCACCACCGCCCATCGGGCCACCGGGGCCTCCCGGCCCGCCGCCGCCCATCATGCCGGACATACCGCGCATCATCTTCTGCATGCCGCCCTTCTTGCCGGCTTTCTTCATCATCTTCTGCATCTGCTTGTGCTGCTTGAGCAGGCGGTTGAGGTCCGGCACCTGCAGGCCGGCGCCGGCGGCGATACGCCGCTTGCGCGAGCCGTTGATGATCTCCGGCTTGTGGCGCTCCTTGGGCGTCATCGAGTTGATCAGCGCCTCGAGCTTGCCGAGCTCCTTCTCGGGCCCGGGCCCCTGGGCCATCTCGGCCATCTGCCCCATGCCCGGCAGCTTGCTCATCAGGCCGCCCATGCCGCCCATCTTCTTGAGCTGCTGCAGCTGGTCGCGGAAGTCCTCGAGATCGAAGCCGTCGCCCTTCTTGACCTTCTTGGCCAGCTTGTCGGCCTTGGCCTTGTCGACGGTGCGCTCGGCCTCCTCGATCAGCGACAGCACGTCGCCCATGCCGAGGATCCGCGATGCCACCCGGTCGGGATGGAAGGGCTCCAGGGCATCGACCTTCTCGCCCATGCCCATGAACTTGATCGGCTTGCCGGTGACATGGCGCACCGATAGCGCCGCCCCGCCACGCGCGTCGCCGTCGGCCTTGGTCAGGATCACCCCGGTCAGCGGCAGCGCCTCGTGGAAGGCCTTGGCGGTGTTGGCGGCATCCTGACCGGTCATGGCATCGACCACGAACAGGGTTTCCTGGGGCGAGACCGCCTTATGCAGCGCCTGGATCTCGGCCATCATCGCGTCGTCGATGGCGAGGCGACCGGCGGTATCCACCAGCACCACGTCGTGGAACTGGATCTTGGCGTGCTTGATCGCCGCCTCGGCGATGGCCACCGGCTGCTGGTCGCTGCGCGACGGGAAGAACTCGACGCCGACCTCGCTGGCCAGGGTCTCGAGCTGGTCGATGGCCGCCGGACGATAGACGTCGGCGGAGACCACCAGCACCTTCTTCTTCTCGCGCTCCTTGAGATAGCGCGCCAGCTTGGCCACCGAGGTAGTCTTACCCGCACCCTGCAGGCCGGCCATCAGCACCACCGCCGGCGAGCCCTTGAGGCTTAGCCCCTCGTTGGCCTCGCCCATGACCGCCTCGAGCTCCTGCTGGACGATCTTGACGAACTGCTGGCCCGGCGACAGGCTCTTGGAGACCTCCTGCCCCACCGCGCGCTCGCGCACCCGGTCGATGAAGGCCTTGACCACCGGCAGTGCGACGTCGGCCTCGAGCAGCGCCCGACGCACCTCGCGCAATGTATCCTTGATGTTGTCCTCGGTCAGCTTGGCGTGACCGCTGATGGACTTGAGCGTCTTCGATAGACGCTCCGACAGATTCTCGAACATGATGCCTCTCCGGCAATGTGCCTTGGCGTTGGGCGATGATTATACGCACAACCCGGGCCAGTCTCCATGGCGCCGGCTGGGCGGCGTCGAGCGGATTGGGTATAGTAGCGGCTCGGATCTCATTTCCAGCCAACTGCCGACTTCGACGGCGCATGGACAGCTACCGATGCAGGCGCTCCCTTTTGCCCTTCTTGCCATGATTCTCTACCTCGGCGCGGCCTCCTGGCAGGGCTTGACGCTGGTGCGCCGGGTGCCTTCGCGCCCGGCGCTAGTGCGCGGCGTCGGGGCGGCAGCACTGCTCTGTCATGCGCTGGTGATCGTGGCCATGATGCGCGAGGCCGACGGCCTGTGGCTGGGACTGTCGTCCAGCACCGCCGTGGTGAGCGCCGTGATCACCGCCGTGCTGCTCGGCGGCAGCATGGTCAAGCCGATCATCAACGTCGCCACCGCGCTGTTCCCGCTGGCCGCCGCCAGCCTGCTGCTGGCCGTGGGCCTGCCCGCACCGGCCCGCGACAGCGGCCTGACGCCGGGGATCGCGCTACACGTGATCAGCTCGACGCTGGCCTTTGCAGTGCTGGCCATCGCGGCGGTACAGGCGGTGCTGGTGGGGCTGCAGAATCAGGCCCTGCGTCACCACCATATCCGCGGCCTGGTCCAGGCGCTGCCGCCGCTGACCACTATGGAGCGGGTGCTGTTCGAATTGATCTGGGCCGGCATGCTGCTGCTCACCCTGTCGATCGCCAGTGGCTTCGTGTTCCTCGATAACCTGTTCGCCCAGCACCTGGCACACAAGACGATCCTGTCGCTGGCCGCCTGGGTGCTGTTTGCGATCCTGCTTGCCGGTCGCCACTTCCGCGGCTGGCGCGGCCTGCGCGCGGTACGCTGGACCCTGGGCGGCACCGCGCTGCTGCTGCTCGCCTACTTCGGCAGCAGGTTCGTGCTCGAGATCGTCTTCCAGCGCGGCTGAACCACCACCGTGATGCCTTGACAGGCCAGCACCGAATCCCTACAAACGAGCCTGACATGCCATTGAGGACTCACCCAACTTGAGCGACGACTTCCCGCTGGGACTGCTGTTCGGCCTGCTGTTTCTACTCATCTGTCTGTCGGCGTTCTTCTCTAGTTCCGAAACCGGCATGATGTCGATCAACCGCTACCGCCTGAGCCACCAGGCCGGCAGCGGCGAGCGCGCCGCCAAGCGGGTGCTGCGCCTGCTGGCCAGGCCCGACCGCCTGATCGGCGTGATCCTGATCGGCAACAACCTGGTCAACAATCTGGCCGCCGCCATCGCCACGGTGCTCGCCATCCACTTTCTCGGCGACGTGACCGGACCGGCCGTGGCCCCGCTGGTGCTGACCATCGTGATCCTGATCTTCGCCGAGGTCACGCCCAAGACCTACGCCGCAGTAAAACCCGAGCGCATCGCCTACCCCGCCTCGGTGATCCTCGAGCCGCTGCTCAAGCTGCTCTATCCACTGGTGTGGCTGGTCAACGCCATCTCCAACGGCCTGCTCAGGCTGATCGGCGTCAAGAACATCGATGGCGGCGCCGACAACCTGACCCGTGACGAACTGCGCACCGTGGTCCATGAAGCCGGCACCCTGATCCCGCACCGCCACCAGGCCATGCTGCTGTCGATCCTCGACCTGGAGAACGTCACCGTCAACGACATCATGGTGCCGCGCCACGAGGTGGTGGGCATCGATCTCGAGGACGACCTGGAGAGTATCCTGGCGCAGATCCGTACCAGCCAGCACACCCGCATCCCGGTCTTCAAGGGCGACATCAACAACATCATCGGCATGCTGCACCTGCGCAACGCGGCGCGCTTCCTGTCCAAGAACGAGGTCACCAAGGCCTCGATCGTGCAGGAGGCCCGCGAGCCCTACTTCATTCCCGAATCGACCCCGCTGCACACTCAGTTGCTCAACTTCCAGCAGCAGAAGCGACGCATCGGCATCGTGGTCGACGAGTACGGTGACGTGGAGGGCCTGGTGACCCTGGAGGACATTCTCGAAGAGATCGTCGGCGAGTTCACTACCGACGTGGCGGGGATGCACCAGGAGATCCACCTGCAGGACGACGGCAGCTACGTGATCGAGGGCACCGCCAACATTCGCGAGATCAACAAGTCGCTGGGCTGGCAGCTGCCCACCGACGGCCCCAAGACCCTCAACGGCCTGATTCTCGAGCATCTCGAGTCGTTCCCCGACGGCCCGGCCTCGCTACAGGTCGGCACCACTCGCATGGAAATCCTGCAGGTCAAGGACAAGCTGATCACCTCGGCGCGCTGCTGGCAGCACAATCGTCGCACGCCGCGCCGCAGCTGAATCCGTCAGCTTTCGCCACGCGGCGCCGGCAGCGCCCAGCCGTCGGCCTCGGTCTTGAGTTCGCGCACCCGCGCCTCGAGCATCCCGCAGCGCGCCGCCTGCGGCGACAGCGGCTCACCAAAATAGAGCGCCACCCGCGCGCGGAAGCGGCGCGGCCACTTGGTCAGCGCACGCCCATCCCGGTGTGATGTCCAGGATCCCCACAGCCCGGCCAGCCCGGCCGGCACCACCGGCACCGGGTCACGCGCCAGGATGATGTCCAGCCCGCGGCGAAAGGGGTGGATATCGCCATCCGGCGTCAGCCGCCCCTCGGGAAACAGCATCACCACCTCGCCATGGCGCAGTGCGTGGCTGACCTCGTCCAGCGCGCGGCGCACGCTACCCGGGTCGCGACGGTCGGCATCCACCGGAATCGCACCGACGATGCGGAACCACCAGTTGAGCCACGGTGACTCGTAGATCGGCCGGTCCATCAGGAAGCGCAGCGGCCGCGGGCTGGCGCCGCCGATCACCAGCGCATCCATGAAGCTGACGTGATTGCACACCACCAGCGCCGCGCCGCGCGCAGGGATATGATCGCGACCGCGAAACTTGAGCCGATAGATCAGGTGCACCAGGGCGAAGATCAGCAGCCGCAGCAGCGGCCGCGGGCCACGCACCAGCAGCCCCAGGCCGATCAGCAACGCGATGCCACCGAGACTCGCCACGAAGGTCGGCAGGCCGACCCCCACCACGCCCAGCATCAGCATGCCGAATAGCGCCGCGGTCAGCATCAGCAGCGCATTGAAGATATTGTTGGCGGCGATCATCCGCGCCCGCTGGCGTTCGCGGCTGAGCAGCTGGATCAGGGTGTAGAGCGGCACGATATACAGCCCACCGCCGATGCCCACCAGTGCCAACGCCGCCAGCATCCGCCAGAAGCCGAGCTGCAGCATCAACTCGCCGGCGGTCGCAGCCGTCAGCCCCAAGGGAGCCGCACCGGCCAGCCACAGGCCTCCGACGCCCATCAGCAACGCCCCCAGCACCACCAGCCCCAGCTCGAGCCGCCCCGCCGAGAGCCGCGCACATAGCATTGCCCCGGCCCCCACCCCCAGGGCAAAGGCCGCCAACAGTAGATTGAAGGCCGAGGCCTGACCGCCAACGACCTGGCTGGCCCAGGCCGGCAGCAGGGTCAGGTAGCCGGTACCCAGGAACCAGAAGGCACTGATGCCCAGCATCGCCGGCAGCAGTTGGGGTGAGCGCAGGCTATCGCCGAGCACCGCCCAGATACTGGCCAGCGGATGGCGTGGCACCTTCTCGCTGCTCGGCGGCGGCGCCGCAGGGATCATCAGGCTGGCCGCGAGACCAGAGACGGCCACCGCCAGCAGCGCCAACAGTGCCACCGGCCGCGCCGCGGTGGGTGGCAGCGTCGCTACCAGCCCGGCCAACAGGGTACCAGCGAGAATCGCCGCAAAAGTGCCAAAGCCCACCCAGGCGTTGCCGCGTACCAGTTCGGTAGGGGACAGGTGCTGAGGCAGGATGGCGTACTTGACCGGACCAAACAGCGCCGATTGCACGCCCATCAACAGCAGCAGGCCATACAGCAGCAAACGACTCTCCAACCACACCACTGCCGCGGCGAGCAGCATGATGCCGAGTTCGAACAGCTTGAGGCGACGGATCAGGCGCTGCTTGTCGAGCCGGTCGGCCAGCACCCCGCCCCAGGCAGAAAAGAGCAGGAACGGCAGAATGAAGAGCGCCACCGCCAGATTGGTCGCCACCCCCTGGCGTAACGGGTCATCGGGCAGTGCGGCAAACACCAGTACCAGCAGCAGCAGGGTACGCAGCAGATTATCGTTGAGCGCCCCGAGCGCCTGAGTCCAGAACAGCGGGGCAAAGCGACGCTGGGTGATCAACCGACTCACGAGGCACTCGACGGCTGCCGCAGGCCGGCGAGAATCGTGGTCAGCAGCTGATCGAGCAGTTCACCGACTTCGAGCTGCTGATCCTGCCAATAGCCCAAGCGCTGGTTGAGCCCCAACTGCACCAGGCCATGGACGCTGCCCCACAGGGTGCGCGCCAGGCGTCGCGCCTCGGCGTCGTCCAGCGCCGGCTGGTACTCCTTGAGCGTCGCCTCGACGCGCACGAACAGCGCTTCGATCATGTCGCTCTGGCGCTGATCGAGCTCGCCCTCCTCGGCCAGCGGATAGTCGAACAGCAGCTGCCAACGGTAGCGATCCTGCTGGGCAAACTGCCAGTAGGCGGTGGCCAGGCCTTTTAGGCGCGGCTCGGGGGTGGCCGCCGCCAGCCCCTCGATGGCCAGTTTGAGGCGCCCCAGGGTCTCGACGTTGACGTGCTGCAAGAGGTTGCCGAAGCTGCCGTAAAGCTTGAGCAAGGTGCTTGGCGCACAGCCCACTTCGCGCGCCAGGGCGCGTAGCGACAGCGTATGCACGGGCCGCTCCTGCAGCCAGGCGTCGCATGCGGCCATGACCTGCGCATGCAGCGCCTCGGGCGCGTGCTGTCTGGGACGAGCCATCGGCTTCCTCGCGAGTGAATGCACTATTCGAACAGTGTTTCCGGACAGCATATCGATACCTGAGTCAAACGCAAGCCCGGTATCACCCAGGGCGCTTTCGCGGGCGGCCCGAGTTGGTTACCCTGACGCCTCGTCGCTATCCAGGAGTGTCCATGGCCGGCCGGCTCTATATTGCCCCAACGCTCGACCTCGAGGGCCTGCTGGGCGGCATCGAGACGCTCGACGCACTGCTCGCCAGCCCCAACCTGGCACCCCGCCGACCGCTGTCGATGCTGCACCACGCCGCCGGCGGCCCGCGGCTGAGCAGCGCCTTCTGGGGGCTGACCCCGCCGTGGCTCAAGATCCTCGACCATGCGCCGCACTGCGCCCGCGCCGAGTCACTCGACAGCCGAGCCATGTTCCGCGAGGCCTTCGCCGCTCGCCGCTGCTTGATCCCGGTCAGTGGCGTCTACGTGTGGAAGCCGCAGCCGCGCATGAAACAGCCGTTCCTGATCACCCACCACCAGCGCCAGCCACTGCTGCTGGCCGGCCTGTGGTGTCGCTACCACACTGCCCCGACCGAGCATCATGACTCCTGCGCCTTGATCACCGTCGCCAGCAACGCGCTGCTGGCACCGCTCAGCGAACGTCTGCCGGCGGTGATAGCCCCGGCCCAGGCGCGCCACTGGCTCGACCCAGCCACGCCCCCGGCAGAGGCCCGCCAACTATTGAACCCGCCAGATTTGGAACTGTTGGGCGCTTTTCCTGTATCAAGACGAGTCAATGATCCTTCGCATCAGGACTGGGCCTGTGCTCACCCCACCGGCCCCATGCATCGCTGGACCACCGCACAGGAGACATGATGCGCATTACGTCCTCTTTTACCGCCCCGGGCGTCGCCCGTGCCGATGTGCCGCGCCTGGGACGTTCGCTACTCGGCGCCGCCCTGATCGCCGGGCTTATCGCCTCCCCTCTGCAGGCAGACGACGAGGGGATAGCCGAGGTCGACACGCCGCATATGAGCCCCCACGATACCCGCGACTATCGCACCCTGACCCTCGACAACGGGCTCAATGTGCTGCTGGTCAGCGACCCTGAGGCCGACAAGGCCGCCGCCTCGATGAACGTCAGCGTGGGCAGCGCCCAGGATCCCGACGACCTTGCCGGCCTGGCCCACTTCCTCGAGCATATGCTGTTCCTGGGCACCGAGCCGTTCCCCGAGGCCGACGCCTATCAGAGCTACATCTCGCGCCACGGTGGCAGCCACAACGCCTTTACCGCCCCCGGCGATACCAACTACTTCTTCGACATCGAGCCCGAGGCGCTGCCCGGTGCCCTCGATCGCTTCAGCCAGTTCTTCATTTCGCCCCTGTTCAACGCCGACCAGCTGGCCAGCGAGCGCAGCATCGTGCACTCCGAGTACCAGGCCAGAATCCGCGACGAAGGCCGCCGCCAGCTCGACGTGGTCAATCAGCGCCTCAACCCCGACAACCCCACCACGCGCTTCGCGGTGGGCAGCCGTGAGACCCTCGCCGACCGCCCAGAAGGCGAGCCGAGCCTGCGCGAGCGAGTGATCGAGTTTTACGAACAGTACTACGACGCCAACGTCATGAATCTGGCGCTGGTCGGCCCACAGTCGCTGGATGAGTTGGAAGGACTGGTTCAGGAGCGCTTCGTCGAGATCGCCGACCGCGGTCTCGAGCCGCCGAGCATCGACGTGCCGCTGGTACTCGACGACAGTATGCCCCAGGCGCTGGAGATCCAGAGCCTGCGCGACAGCCGCGAACTGCGCTTTCAATTCCCCATCGACGACCCCCGCGACGAGTACCGCACCAAGCCCGCCGACTATATCGCCAACCTGCTCGGCCACGAGGGCGAGGGCAGCCTGCTGGCGGTACTGCGCGAGGCCGGCCTGGCCGACGGGCTGTCCGCCGGCGTCAGCCGGGGCGATGGCAATCAGGCGCTGTTCACCGTGACCGTTAGCCTGACGCCGAGCGGCGCCGAGGCCATCGACACCATCCACGCCACCCTGTTCGACAAGGTGGCACTGATTGCCGACGAGGGTCTGGACGAGTGGCGCTACGACGAGCAGGCCAGCCTCGCCGAGCAGGAATTCACCTTCCAGCAGCACGGCGCGCCCCTGCGCAGCGCCATGCGACTGTCCATGAACCTGGCCTACTATCCCAGCGAAGACGTGCACTATGCCGCCTACCGCATGGATGGCTTCGACGGCGAGCGCATCGCCGAGTATCTCGAGGCCCTGCGCCAGGACAATCTGCTACGTGTCTATAGCGGTCCCGACGTCGAGGGCGACGAGGTCTCGCCGTGGTTCGATGCACCCTACCGGGTCGAGCACCCGGCCGAGTGGGCCGACGCCGAGCCGCTGCCGGGCCTGGCACTGCCCGATCCCAACCCCTTTATCGCCGAGGACCTTACCCTGCTCGAGGCGCAGGATGACGTGCCCTACCCGCTGATCGAGGGCGACCGCTTCTCGCTATGGCATCAGGCTCACGCCGGTTTCAACACGCCCAAGGTCGAGTGGCGCTTCAGCCTCCAGCATCCCCAAGCGACGCGCAGCGCCCGGGATGCGGCGCTGACCCGGCTGCTGGCCGGGTGGCTCGACGACAGCCTCAACGAGGCCTTCTACCCGGCGCGGCTAGCCGGCCAGCGCTTCGAGTCCTACGCCCACTCTCGCGGCATGACGCTCTCCTTCTCGGGCTGGCGCGACCGCCAGGAGCTACTGATGCGCCAGGCGCTGTCGCAGCTGATCGAGGGTGAGATCAGCGACGGCGCCGTCGAGCGGGTGCGCTATCGCCTCGAGCGCGAGTGGCGCAACGCCCCGCAGGCGGCGCTGCATCAGCAGGCCTATCGCACCCTCGGCGAAGCGCTGATTCGCCCCCAGTGGTCGACCCCGGTGCTGCTCGAGGCGGTGCGCGAACTCGAGGCCGACGACCTGCGCGACTTCCGCCGCCAGTTCCTCGACGAACTGCGCCTAGAGGCAATGGTGGTCGGCAACCTGCCCGCCGAACTCGCCGAACGCGAGGCGCGGATGGTCGCCGATGCGCTGCGTCCGCAGCTCGGCGAGGGCGATATCCCGCGCCTCGAACCGCTGCGCGCCAGCGACCTGGCACCACTGCACCCCGACACCGCGCGCCAGGAGTCGCTGGTACTGCGCTACCTGCAGGGCGCCGACCGCAGCCTCGACAGCCAGGCCCGCCTGGCGGTGCTGGCACAGCTCATCGATACGCCGTTCTACACCCGGCTGCGTACCGAGGAGCAGCTCGGCTACATCGTCAATGCCGGCTACTCACCGCTGCTCGACGCTCCCGGCGTGGCGCTGGTGGTGCAGTCTCCGGAGACCGACAGCGCCACCATCGGCGAGCGCATCGATGCCTTTCTCGACGACTTCGAGGCGCGCCTGGAAGATCTTGAGGACGACGACATCGCCGCCTATCGCCAGTCGGTACGCGACCGTCTGCTGACCCGCGACACCTCGCTCGGCAGCCTGACCAACCGCCAGTGGCAGGCGCTGGCCTACGGCGATACCGACTTCGACCGTCGCGAGCGCCTTGCCGCACGGGTCATGGAGGTGTCCGCCGACGAGCTGCGCGAGGTATGGCCGAGCCTGCGCCGCGATGCGGTGGTCGACGTCACCTTCGACCCCGGCGACGAGGCCAGCGACGTGGCCAGCGCCAGCGAGGAGTTGGAACCGCTGCCGCTGCCCGACGACTGATCGGCTGCCCCTGAACGCACCGCGCCCGGCCAAGTTGGCCGGGCGCGGTGGTTTGGGCTATCGACGACTCGCGTCAGCCGAAGGCCTGGGGCGGCACGATCGACTCGACGTGCATCACCAGTTCCTCGAGCACCTGCCGCTCGCGGTCGTCCAGCGCCACTTGGTTGAGGCGCTCGATCTCACGGGCGAAGCCGGCCAGGGTCAAGCCACCCAAGCTGGCATCGTTCATGCGCGCCCAGCGGAACTCCTCCCAGCGCGCCTGCTCCTCACTGGACAGGGTGTCGGGATAGCTCCGCGCACGAAAGCGGAACAGCATCTCCTCGAGGCGCGGGTCCTGGAAGGCGAAGGCGGTCTCGCCCAGCTCCCAGGGATCGGTATCGCGCACCCGCTGCATCTGCTGGCGATCCGCCGGCGAGAAGAAGCCGCCGGAGTAGAGCATCAGATCGGGGTCCTGGGGCCCCTCGGGGGGCGGCTCGGCAAACACCGCGGCGGCCTTGCGCGCCGCCTCAGGGTTGGCGCACAGCGCCTGCCAGTGCTGCTCGCAGCGCGTGCGGTCCAGCGACAGCCGCGCGGCCACCTCGGCAGTCACCGCCTTGATCGGCAGCACCACCGGGCTCTTGTTGATATGGATCACCTTGAGTGGAATGCGCGTCTCGCCTTCGGCCAGCTCGTCGGCGCCGACGAAGACCCGCGCACGAATCTCCTCGGGCGACAGCGAAAACAGCGGCGCCGGATCGTCGCCCAGATCGTAGACGATCACCCCGTTGGGGTTGGTGGGATGCTCGGCCAGCGGCATCACCAGCGCGCTGCAGCCGCGGCTCGCCGGGTAACGCCGCGATACGTGCAGCATCGGCTTGCGTGAGGGGATATCCAGCAGCCTGGCCACCTCGCGCTTGCTGCGCAGTTTCAGCAGGTAGTCGAACAGCTGCGGATTACGTGTCTTGAGCAGCCGCGCCATGGCGATGGTGGCGCGCACGTCGGCCAGGGCATCATGGGCACCGGCGTGCTCGATACCGTTGGCCGCGGTGAGGTGCTCGAGCTTGAAACTCGGTGCGCCGTCCTCGCGCTGCGGCCACTCGATGCCCTCGGGGCGCAGGGCGTGGAAGGCGCGCACGACGTCGATCAGGTCCCAGCGCGAATTGCCGTTCTGCCACTCGCGGGCGTAAGGATCGAGGAAGTTGCGATAGAACAGGTGGCGGCTGACCTCGTCATCGAAACGCAGGCTGTTGTAGCCCAGGGCGCAAGTGCCGGGCTCGCTCATCGCTGCATTGATGTGGCCGGCGAATTCTGCTTCGGGCATGCCACGCCGGCGCGCCTGCTGTGGCGTGATGCCGGTGATCAGGCAGGCCTGGGGGTGCGGCAGGTAGTCGTCGGCCGGCTTGCAGTACCACATCAGCGGCTCACCGATCTCGTTGAAGTCGGCATCGGTGCGAATGGCGGCAAACTGGGAGGGGCGATCACGCCGCGGGTCGGCGCCGAAGGTCTCGTAATCGTGCCACAGAAAAGTCTGTGGCGCGGCAGGGGACTGCGCCATGGGAAAAGTCGTCTCTCTTCAGCGGGCCGGACGCCAAGCCTAGCACATCGCCGGGGCACGCTCAGCCACCCCGACGTGCCACTCAGCTGCGCGGCAGGGTGACGTTGAGCTCGAGTACCGAGCAGTCGTCGTCGCGGTCGAGGCTGATGTTGATGGCATCCTGATCGACCTTGACGTAGCGCCGTATCACCTCGAGCAGTTCCCGCTCCAGCATCGGCATGTAGTCCGGCTGATCGCGCTGGCTGCGCTGGTGGGCGACGATGATCTGCAGACGCTCCTTGGCCACGGATGCACTCTTCTTGCGCTCACCTCTGAGAAAATCCAGTAGTTTCATCGGCGCCCTCCTCCGAATACCCGGCTCAGCAGACTCTTCTTCTGGTACTCGTGGAACCGCAGCGGGACCTCTTCGCCGAGTAGCCGCGAGACCGTATCGGTGTAGGCCTGGCCAGCATCGCTGTTGGCATCGTGGGTGACCGGAATCCCCTGGTTGGAGGCACGCAACACCGCTTCGGACTCGGGAATCAGGCCAATCAGGTCAATCGCCAGGATCTCGCGGATATCCTCGAGATTGAGCATGTCGCCATGATCGACCCGCGCCGGGTTATAGCGGGTGATCAGCAGGTGCTCCTTGATCGGCTCCTGATTGCGTTCGGCGCGGCGGGTCTTGGACGCCAGCAGGCCGAGGATACGGTCGGAGTCGCGCACCGAGGAGACCTCGGGATTGGTGACCACTACCGCCTCGTCGGCGAAGTACATCGCCAGCTGTGCGCCGCGCTCGATTCCCGCCGGCGAGTCACAGAGAATGTAATCGAAGTCCTCGGACAGGCTTTCGAGCACCTTCTCCACGCCCTCACTGGTCAGCGCATCCTTATCGCGGGTCTGGGAGGCCGGCAGGATATGCAGGTTGTCGACCCGCTTGTCGCGGATCAGCGCCTGATTGAGCCCGGCCTCGCCCTGGATCACATTGACCAGGTCGTAGACCACGCGCCGCTCGCAGCCCATGATCAGGTCGAGGTTACGCAGGCCCACGTCGAAATCGATCACAACCGTCTTGTTGCCGCGCAGCGCCAGCCCGGTGGCGATGGCTGCTGCGCTGGTAGTCTTGCCGACCCCACCCTTGCCGGAGGTCACTACGATGATCTTGGCCAAGATAAGCTTCCTGTTGCTATAGGGGTGTCGTCGTCACGCTCACGCCAGGCTGGCGATGGCCAGCTGATCGTCGCTGAGACGGACCTGCACCGCGCTGCCCAGCAGCCGCGGGTCGATGTCTTCCAGACGCTTGTAGTTGCCGGCGACAGAGAGCAGCTCGGCATGCAGCTCACGACAGAAGATGCCGGCCTGGGTATCGCCATGGATGCCGGCCAGGGCGCGGCCGCGTAGCGCGCCATAGACGTGTACGCTGCCCGCCGCCAGCACCTCGGCACCGGCATTGACCGCGCCGATCACCACCAGATCACCGTCGGGGGCCGTGACCTGCTGACCCGAGCGCACCGTACCACGGTGAATGCGACCGGCACCGGCAGCAACCGGCAGCGGGTCGGCCGCCTCTTCGGACGCAGGCGCGGCAACGCTCTCGAGATTGCGCGGCTTGATCTCCTGGGGCGGAAACCACCCCAAGCCCAGCGCCCAGGCCGACTGCTTGACCGGGTCGCTACCGCCGCGCACCGCCACCGGCAGCAGCTTGTGAGCGCGACACACCGCGCAGATGCGCTCCAGCGCCAAGTGAGGCTCATCGAGCTTCTCGACGCTGAGCACTACCGGGGTGTGTTGAAAGAACGCCGGCGACTGGCTGAGCTTGCCCGCCAGTTGCTCACGAATGCGCTCGGGATCGGCACTGGTCAGTTCCATGACCGTCATGGGCAGCATCCCGCCCTTGAAGGTAAAGGCTGTGCTGGCCCTGTCCACGTTCAGGCTCATGGCCGGACTCCACGTCGGATGATGTCAGTAAAGCTAAGCGAGGGGCGTCGTCCCTGCAACTGATCATAAGACCAGCCGAGCCACTTGTCAGTGTCTCCAGCGGGCAACACCGCTGCTGTGCTGGCCTTTTCCGCTGCCGCGTCACATGCTTAGATAGCAGGCTGGGCCTTCGCAGAGAACAACAAGATTGCCGCTTTTCACAGGGATACGCGTCGTCATGCCAGGAAGCTTCATGTCAGGATGGTTTCGTCAACTGTTCGCACCGCGCTGGCAGCACCCCGATGCCGAGCGTCGTCAGCAGGCCGCCGGTCAGCTCGATCCTCAGCAGCAACAGGAGCGTGCCGTCCTCGAGCAACTCGCTGGTGATGAGGATGCTCGCGTTCGCCAGGCCGCGCTGGCTCGCTTCGAGAGCATTGACCCGCTGCTGACGCTGATCGACAGCCAGTCAAGCCCCGAGCTGCGTACGCGGCTCGCTGCGCTGCTGGTCGGTGCCGCTGGCAGCACGCCGCTGGCCCAGCGCGTAGAGCACGTATCGCGCCTCACCGACCAGCAGTTGCTTCAGGAGATCGCCCTTCACGGCGACAATCAGCAACTGCGCCTGGCCGCCGTAGCAGCCCTCAGCGACGACGATGAAGACGCGTTGATCGTCCAGGCCTGCGAGAACGGCATTGCCGCAGTACGCCACGCCGCCGCTGTTAGGGTGAGCAGCGAAGCCGGCCTGCAGCAGCTCTGCCGCCGGGCGCGGCGCGACAAGCAGGTCGCCCGCCTGGCTCGCGAGCGGCTCAATGCACTGCGCGCCGATGCCGCTCAGCAGGCCGCCACCGAAGCGGAGCGCGAGCGCATCCTCAGCGCCCTGGAGCAGCACGGCCACCATGCCTGGGAACCGCTCTACGCGGGCCGCTATCGCCACCTGCAGCGTGAGTGGGAGGCACTCAAGGATCTGCCCAGCGCCGAGCAGGAACGCCGCTATCAGGATGCCTGCCTGCAGTGTCGCAAGACCCTCACCGACCATGACGCTCAGCAGCACGTTCACGCGGCCCTCGACCAGCGTCGCGAAGATGCCGACCAGACCCGCGAAGGCCTGCTGGAGGCGCTCGAAGAGACCCTGGAGGGCCTGCTCCGCAGCGAGCACCTGGCGGCCCAGGACATCGACAGCCTGCGCGCCCAGAAGCGCCTGCTGGCGACCCGCTGGCAGGCGCTGTCGGACCAGCACGCTCCCGACGACGCCCTGCGCCAGCGCTACGACCGCGCCCTAGAGGAGTACGACCGGGTCGGCCATGCCTGGGAGCGGTTTCGGGCCCGCGCCGCGGAACTCGACCAGGCCCTGACCGCCGGCGATCGTGCTGCGCTTCAGGCCCTGTTGGCGGCCTGCGCATGGCCCGACGATCTGCCCCCTACCAGCCTGCTGGCCCGCGCCGTGCGCAGCGTCGAACAGCAGCCAACCGCCTGCAGCACTGTCGACCCGGTCCAGTTCCAGCGCGAGGTGGATGAGCTCGGAGCGCTGCTCGAGCGCGGCGCCTTCAAGAGTGCCAGCCGCCTGCACCAGCGGCTGCGCCAGCGCCTTGAGCAGTTGCCCGAGGAGCACCGCCGCCGCCATCAGCCGGCTCTCAAGCGACTCGGCGCCCAGCTCGCCGAACTGCGCGACTGGCGCGGCTTCGTTGCCGGCCCCAAGCGTGACCAGCTATGCCAGGCGATTGAGGAGCTGGCCGAGGATACCCAGCTCAGCGAAAGCGCCCTCGACCGGCGCCACCGCCAACTGGTCAAGGAGTGGGCATCGCTGGGCGATGCCGCTGCCGACCGTGCGTTATCGGCGCACTTCCGCGCCTGCTCGGATCGCATCCATCAGCGCCTGGCCCCCTGGCGCGAGGCCCTCGACGCCGAACGACAGCGTAATCTCGAGGCCCGCGAAGCACTCTGCGAACAGCTCGAAGCGCTGCTCGACAAACCCGACCCAGAGGCCGACCCCGACGCACTGCGCGATATCCGCGATCGCGCCCGGGAGCAGTGGCGACGCTATTCGCCGGTGCCCCGCGACCAGGCTGAGGCCGTCGGCCGTCGCTTCGGCCGCATACGCCACGGCCTGCAGTCCCTGATCGACCAGCGCGCCCAATCCATCGCCGCTGCCAAGCGCGAGCTGATCGATGCCGCCCAGGCACTGCTCGACGGCGATCAGCCCAGCCAGCGACGCGCCGACCAAGCCAAGCGCCTGCAGCAGCGCTGGCGCGCGCTGGGCCGTGCCCCTAAGGGCGAGGAGCAGGCGCTATGGAGGGAGTTCCGCGGTATCTGCGATCGTATCTTCGCCAGCCGCGAGGCGGAGCGTAACGACCGCGCTCAACGGGCTCAGCGCCAGCTCGATGCCATGCAGGCGCTGATCGACCGCCTCGACGGCTGGCAGCCCGCTGCCACTGCAGACGCTGGCGTATTGGAGAGCGCCATCAACGAGGCCGAAGCCCTCGAACCGCTGCCCGCCGGCCGGCGCAGCGACGGCATGCGGCGGCGCTGGTCAGGCATCGTGCGCGCCCGACGTGAACGCCTGGCGCGGCTGGCGGTCTCCGAAGAGGTCAACCGCTGGCAGGCACTGCAGACGTTACTGAACGCCCACCTGGCGGCCGATGCCGCGGCGCTTGGCGGCCAGCCACCCGATGATGTCGAGGCCGATGACAGCCTCGGCGGGGATTGGCTCAGCGCCCATCGGTTGCGTAATGCCCGACGCCGCGAACCGCCAGCGCTACACGACGTCGAGGAGTCGCTGGCGCGGCTGCGAGTCCACCTGGCGCTACTGGCCGGCAGTCGCCTCGGTCAGCAGGACGAACCGCTGCGCCTGGCGATTCAGGTGGAGCGCCTCAACGAGGGGCTCGGCCGCGAGCTGAGCAAGGCCGAAGAACTCCACGAGGTGCTGCGCGAACTGCTCGCCACCGGGCCGGTTCCTGCAGAGCTGTGGCAGCGCGAGGCGCAGGAACTGGACGCCATTCTCACCCAGCTGCTGCGCCTGCCCCCGCCCTGAAACGCAGAACGCGAGGCCTGCGCCTCGCGTTCCCTGGCGACACCCATGTGCCGCATACTGGCATGCGCTCCGTCAGCCCATGAACTGGCCACCGTTGATATCGAGGTTGGCCCCGGTGATGTAGCCCGCCTGCTTGTCGGCCAGGAACACCACCGCGTGGGCGATCTCCTCGGGGGTCCCGTAGCGCTTGACGGGGATCGTCTCGCGGATCGCCTCGCGCACCTTCTCGGGAATCTTCATGATCATGTCGGTGGCGATATAGCCTGGCGACAGGGTATTCACGGTGATGCCCTTGGTCGCGGTCTCCTGCGCCAGTGCCATGGTCAACCCGTGCATCCCGGCCTTGGCTGCCGAGTAGTTGACCTGGCCGAACTGCCCCTTGCGCCCGTTAATCGATGAAATATTGATGATCCGACCATAGCCCTCCTCGAGCATGTCATTGATCACACAGCGACAGGTGTTGAAGACGCTATTGAGATTGCAGTCGATCACCTCGTGCCACTGCTCGGGGCTCATCTTCTTCATGGTGGTATCGCGGGTGATGCCGGCACAGTTGACCAGCACGCTGACCGGCCCGTAGGTGTCGCGAATCTCCTTCGCGCCGGCCTCGCAGGCCTCGTAGTCCACCAGGTTGGCGCCCGACAGGGCGATGTTGTCGTAGCCGTCGGCGCGTTGGGTCTCCAGCCAATTCTTGGCCTTATCGGGATTATTGTAGCCGGCCACTACCTGATAGCCCGCCTTGGCCAAGCCCCGGCAAATGGCGGTACCAATGCCGCCAGTGCCACCGGTGACCCAGGCGACGGGTGCTGAGTTGGTCATATGCAGTTCTCCCTGATGCCACGCCGCGATTTCAGCAACGCGGCTCAATGCGTCCAGTCTCGAGTGGTGAGCGCCGCTCCTCGGCACTCAATACCTAGTATGGCTGCTCTGGAGCGGGCTGCACGACCGTTTAACGACCTCTTGACGCAGCGCAAGAAAACGGTAGAATACGCCACACGTTGATGCGGGGTGGAGCAGTCTGGTAGCTCGTCGGGCTCATAACCCGAAGGTCATCGGTTCAAATCCGGTCCCCGCTACCATCTTCGAAAAAGCCGATACTCGAAAGGGTATCGGCTTTTTTATTGAACGCCAACGCGATGACCGTCATCGGTTCGCTTTGGTTTCAAGGTCAGCGGTCCCCGCGACCAAATATGAAAAAGCCGATACTCGAAAAGGTGTCGGCTTTTTTGCTTCCGGCTTTTAGCCCGCCGGCCTTCAGGCGCTCTCGTCTCCTGAAAGCAGCAGATCGGCTATCCCCCCGTCATGCTCATGAAGCGTACTACCTGAACGTCACCATCGGTGGTGAAGTGGTGGCGCTCGGGCTTCTTCGCCATGGCGGCGACGATGGTCTCCTTGAGGCGCTCGCCATCGCCGGGATGGCGGCGCAGCACGGCGCGCAGGTCCACCGAATGCTCGTTGCCGAGGCAGAGCAGCAGGCGCCCCTCGGCGGTGACCCGAACCCGGTTGCAGGCGTCGCAGAAGTTGTGGCTGTGCGGCGAGATAAAACCGACCCGCGAGTCGCTATCGGCCATGCGAAAGTAGCGTGAAGGGCCGAGGGTGGTCTCGGTGGTAGGCACCAGGGTATGGCGCGACTCGATGATGCCACGCACCGTATCGCTCGAGCAGAAGGTCGCGGCGCGATCATGGCCGATGGCCTCGCCTAGCGGCATCTCCTCGATGAAACTGATGTCGACTCGCTCCTGGCGCGCGAATTCGACCAGGTCGAGGATCTCGTCGTCGTTACGCCCCTTGAGGATCACCGCGTTGAGCTTGAGGCGTTCGAAGCCGGCCTCACGGGCGGCACGAATGCCGTCAATGACCTTCATCAGGTCACCGCTGCGGGTGAGCGCGCGAAAGCGGTTCGGATCGAGGGTGTCCAGGCTGATATTGAGGCGCTTTAGCCCCCCTTCGCGCAGGGCATGCGCGTACCTGCTCAGGCCGGCACCGTTGGTGGTCATGGCGAAGTCGGCAAGCCCCTCCATCGCGCCAACCTTGGATACCAGGGTCTCGATACCACGCCTGACCAGCGGCTCGCCGCCGGTGAGGCGGATCTTCTCCACGCCCAGATCGATGAAGGCACCGCACAGAGTGGTCATCTCTTCCAGGGTCAGTGTCTGGGCACGCGGCAGGAAGGTCATCTCCTCGGCCATGCAGTAGACGCAGCGGAAGTCGCAACGATCAGTGACCGAGAGTCGCAGGTAGCGGATAGTGCGGCCGAAGCCGTCGACGAGCTTGTTCATTCGCGGACCTCAGTACCCATCGGCAAGCGGGCAATTAACTCCCCTACTTCGGACGCCACTTCGGCCACGGTTTCCTCCGCGTAGCGCTGGCCACGCCGCTTGCGTAGTCCGCGCTCGTATAGCTTGACATGCTCGGTCGGAGTGACGCCGGCATTGGCCAGGCAGTGGCTGGCACAGTGCATCTGGCAGCCGTCGATGGCGACGATGGGCCGCCCGGAGCGTGCGATGCGCGTAAGGCCTGGCACCCCGCCACCGACACCGGCGATACAGGACATCTCGGCCACGCCAGCGTGGTCCAGGCGCAGCGCCACATCGTTGGCCAATTGGGCCACGTCGGAGCAGCCGGAGCAGGAGTAGATCAGGGTGCGGGGGTTGCTCGCGGATCGGGACATTTCGGCCTCCAGGGAGTAGCAACGGCAGTCCGGTCGATAAGATGAGCTCAGCCGTCGGTCATCATGAATTCGCGCAGCTTCTGCTCATCCAGCACGGTGAGCCGCTGCTGATCGATATTGATGGCGCCACTGTCGCGGAGCTTGGCCAGCAGACGCGACAAGGTCTCGGGAGACATGGAAAGCTGCGCTGCCAGCCAGCGCTTGGGAATGGTCAGTCGAATCACCCGCGGGGCTTTCGAGCGATGCGACGGCAGCTGACGCAGCACATAGCCAATCAATCGTGACATGGCGTCGCCTTGCGTAAGCTGCGCCAAATCTTCCAGCCGGTCGGTGAGCTCCAGCGCCAGGCGGCTCATGAACTCGGCTCGACAGGTCGGCTGGCGATCCATGATGTCACGACACAGCGGCGCCGGAATGGATAGCAAGTGGGTGGGCAGCAGCGCCTGGGATGAGTAGAGATAGACGCCGGCACTGGAGACCATGCTCAGCTCGCCAAGGGTGCCGCCGCGCTCCACACAGCGGATGGTTGCCGTGCGTCCGACACCGGTGACGCGCACCAGCCGCGTAGCACCGCTAATGACGATATGCAGCCAGTCGGCCGGGGTCTGCTGACGAAAGAGCCATTCACGCGGTGCCAGGGCTCGCAGCTCCGACGCGTCCAGCAGCGCATCGACCTCTTGTGTGCCCAGGTCTGCTAGCCAGGGCACCCCGACTACCAGCCTGCGCAGCTTGCAAGGGGTGAAGAGCCGCTCAGTCGAGGAACTGGGCGATGGGACAGTATTGGTAGGCATGGCCCTCCTCCACATGTTGATTGGCATCGACCACCAGATAGCCATGCGCCTGGCTCGCCGCACTGAGCATGTGCGACCCCTGGCCGCCGGCCAGGCGCGCCACCGGCGTCCCCGCCGCCCAGTCCAGCACCACGCGCAGCAGCTCACGACGCCCCCTGGGGCCGCGCCGGGAGAAGCCGGCAGTCACCGGAAAGCGCTGCAGCGGCGCCGCCTCGCGGCCCTGGCGGACCTGCACGAAGGGCAGTGCCAGCAGCTGCCAGCCCACCAGCGAGGCCACCGGATTGCCCGGCAGGGCAATCAGCGGCGTGCCGGCCTGGAGCGAATCGCCCAGGTAGCCGAGGGCGAAAGGCTTGCCGGGCTTCATGGCCACGCCGTGAAAGGCAATCCCGCCCAGCCGTTCGATAACCGGTCGCACATGATCCTCTTCCCCCACCGATACTCCGCCGGTACATATCACCAGATCGGCATCGTCGCGAGCCAGGCCAAAAGCCTGATGCAGATCAACGCGAGCGTCCGCAATCACCCCCAGATCGAGCACCTCGCAGCCGGCCTGATCCAGCAGGGCGCCCAGCAGCGCGCGGTTGCTGTCGTAGACCTGGCCGGGCACCCGGGCGGTGCCGGGCTCGATCAACTCGTCGCCGGTGGAGAGCAGCGCTACCGTCAGGCGGCGTACCACCACCACCTCGTCGATGCCGTGGCTGGCGAGCAGGGCGATGGCCGCTGCGTCCAGACGCGCCCCCGCAGGCAGCAGCAGCTCGCCCTCTCGGGTCTCCTCGCCGCGGCGGCGGATATTGGCCCCCTCGGTGAGCTCGCCCTCGATGTGCATGCGGCCGCGGTCATCCAGGGTCACGCGCTCCTGGGGCACCACGGCATCGGCGCCCAGCGGTAGTGGCGCGCCGGTGAAGATACGCGCACAGCCCCCCGCCGGCAGGTGCATCACGCCGGCCCCGGCGGGAACACGCAGCGCCACCGGCAGGCCCTGGTCAGAGCGCTCGGCCAGGCGCAGGGCGTAGCCGTCCATGGCGCTGTTGTCGACGCCAGGCATGTCCAGAGCCGCCAGGACATCCTCGGCCAGTACCCGGCGGGCGGCCTCGGCCAGCGCCACCCGTTCGCTGCCGGTGACGGGCCGGGCCGCCGCGATCATGCGCCCGCGGGCGTCGAAGAGGTCCAGCAGGCCCGACGTGACGACCTCGGCGCAGCCGCAGCCGCTCATGACTCCACCGCCTGGCGGTCCGCCTCGTGCTCTGCGGCCGGAGCCTGACGGCTGGCGCAGCGCTGGGCCGCATCGGGGAGCACCATGGCCACGAAGTTGCAGGGCCGAGTGCGGGCATCGAGCTGAGCCGCCAGGATGCCGTCCCAGGCGGTAGCGCAAGCCTTCGGTGAGCCGGGCATGGCAAAGACCAGGGTCCGGTCGATCACCCCACCCACGGCACGCGACTGAACCGTCGAGGTACCGATGCTCTCCCGCGACAGCTGGCGGAACAGCTCGCCGTAGCCATCGATGGCCTTGTCGAACAGCGGCATGAGCGCCTCCGGCGTGGTGTCGCGCCGGGTAAAGCCGGTGCCGCCGTTGACCAGCACCACCTGGATATCGTCACGCACCACCCACTTCGAGACCACGGCGCGGATACGGTAGACGTCATCGGGGACGATACGCCGCTCCACCAGGGAGTGGCCGGCTTCAGTGAGCCGCTCGCTGAGCAGGTCACCGCTACCGTCCTCATCGAACCCGCGGGTGTCGGAGACGGTCAGTACGGCGATGCCCAGCGGGGCGAAGGGGGTGTTAGCGTGAACGTGGGCCATGGGGTCCTCCTGACCGCCCGCAGATCGGGCGGCGGCATGCAAAAGGGTAATCGCCGAGCAGCAGGGCCGAGCACGCCCCGGCTTTTACTGCATCAGGCTGCCGGCGGCATCATCATCCAGGGCAATGCCCTCGACGCCGATCTCCGACTCCAGTACCAGCAGGTAGTGGCGCAGGGCTCGGCGAGTGGACTGCTCGCGAAGGCTGTGTCGCACACGCTCGGCGACCTGCTCATAGGGCAGCGCGCGCCCCTCGACGCGCTCGTCGACGGCCACCAGGTGCCAGCCGTAGCGCGAGGCCAGGGGACGGTCGTGCAGGCCCTCGGGCAGGTGCTGCAGGGCGCGGTCCAGCTCGGCCACGGTCTGGCCCGGCGCCAGCCAGCCCAGTTCGCCGCCCTGCTCCCTGGAGGGGCAGGCGGAGTGGCGCATGGCGAACTCGGCAAAGCGCTCGGGGATCTCGGCCAGGCCCTTGAGCAGCTTTTCGCCCTGGCGATAGCCGGCATCCCGGGCCTCGGCGTCATCCGGCGCCGCCGGCAGCAGGACATGGCGCACTTTCACGAGGGTCGGCTCGCTGAAGCGCTCGGCATGGGCGACGTGGAAACGGCGACAGTCCTCCTCGGAGGGTGCCGGCACGTCCAGCTCCTGTTCCAGCAGAGCGGCAATCGCGGCATCGCCTTCGTCTAGCGCGTCGCCAGAATCGTCGCCGAGGCCCAGTGCCGCGGCACGCTGGCAAAGCAGCTCGCGAACCACCAGCGCCCGGGCCGCCTTGAGCTGAGCGGTACCCGCGGAGTCCGCCGGGTGATACTGCATCTCCTGGGCGATGGCGGATTCCTCGATGGTGGCGCCGCCGACCCGGATGGGAGGGGGGCTCGCGCCCCCCGGGATCTGCTCGATCTCGATCATCTGCATGGTGATGACTCCTTAGCCTTTTTTACGCACCAGCTGGTAACGACGCGTGATATAGCCGAGCGGGATGCTCCACACGTGCACCAGGCGTGAGAAGGGAAACAGCAGGATGATGGTCAGGCCGAGGAAGATATGGAGCTTGTAGATCCAGGAGACACCGTCCATGTACTGGGCAGCGCCGCCGCCGAAGAAGACGATGGCCTGGGCCCAGCTCGACAGGGTGATCATCATTTCGCCATCCATGTGTCCCAGCGAGAAGATGATGGTGATCATGCCCAGGAAGGCCTGGAAGACGATCAGCCCGAGGATCACCGTATCCATGGTGCTGGAGGAGGCCCGCACCCGCGGGTTGAAGATGCGACGATGCAGCAGCATCGCACCGCCCACCAGGCACATGGCGCCCGCAATGCCGCCCACCACGATGGCCAGCAGCTGCTTGGTGCCGGCGTGCAGGAAGGGCGAATAGACCCAGTGCGGCGTCAGCATGCCGAACAGGTGACCGAAGAAGATCACGATGATGCCGATATGGAAGAGGTTGCTGCCCAGGCGCATGTTCTTCGACGAGAGCATCTGGCTGGAGCCGGTCTTCCAGGTGAACTGACCGTGGTCATAGCGCAGCAGGCTGCCGACCAGGAAGACGGTGCCGACCAGATACGGGTAGTAGCCGTAGATCAGGTGGTCGAGATAGGTACCAATCGCAGACATGGTGATTCTCCTGTTAACGGCCCTTCACCGAAGGCATCGCCTCGGGTGAGAGAATGCGAACGGCCTCGCTCTGCACGCCTTGCTTGCGCTCGGCCAGGCGGCGGCCCTCGGCGGACTGAAGCGCGCAGTCCTGGTCAGACTCAGCGGAGAAACGCACCGCCTCCTCTTCCCAGACGGCATCCAGCGCCTCAGGGGTGTGGTCCGGCTCCTCTGCCTGAACCGCCTCGCGGTGGGCCTCGGCCTGGGCCTCGGCCCCGATCAGCGCCAGCAGCCCACGCGGCACCAGGGCATGATCGGCGCCGCGCTCCTCGAGACGCGCGGTGAGCAGGCCAAGGATATGGCGGATCTCGCCCAGCCAGCGGCCGATTTCTTCCTCGGAGCGAGTAGATAGGTACTCAAGGAACACCGGCAGATAGTCCGGCAGCTCGCGGGCATCGAGCTCGAAGCCCGCGGCGTTATACTCGTCCATCAGGTCGACCATCGCCTGGCCACGATCGCGTGACTCGCCGTGGACGTGCTCGAACAGCAGCAGCGAGGTCGCACGCCCCTTGTCGAACAACGCCACGTACTCGGACTGCAACTCCAGCAAGTCGCCGTCATGGATGCGTTGGCACCAGTCCATCAGGGCGGTGCGCAGGGGCGCCGCGAGGCGGCGCTCCTGGTCGATGATGTCGATGAGTTCGCCGGCCGCCGCCTGGAGTTCCTGGGTGGGGTAGTCGAGCAGTCGGGCCAGCACGCGCAGGCTGCGCATGCCGACGACAGGCTCGGCCATCTTCATCGCGGCCTCAGTCATGACGCACCTCCTCTGCTTGCTCTTCGCGCCGCCGCTCGTGCTGCGGATCATAGGATTCCACTGGCTTGACCAGAGTGGTGGTCTGGGGGCGGCCGTTGAACAGACTCGGCTTGCTCTCGCCGTGGCAACCGTCGCCAAAGCTGAAGCCACAGCCGCCACGCTCGGGGAAGGCCTCGGTCGCCATCTCGCGATGGCTGGTGGGGATCACGAAGCGATCCTCGTAGTTGGCGATGGCCAGGTAGCGATACATCTCTTCAACCTGGGCCTCAGAGAGCTCGACGTCATCGAGCACCTCGGTATTGGGCTTGCCGTCGACGTGCTTGCCGCGCATATATAGGCGCATGGCCATCAGCCGCTTGAGCGCCAGCACCACGGGGGCCTCCTCACCGGCGGTGAGCATGTTGGCCAGGTAGCGCACCGGAATGCGCAGCGACTCGATCTTGGGCATCACGCCGTCAAACTCGATCTTGCCCGCCTCGGCAGCAGACTGGATCGGCGAGAGCGGCGGCACGTACCAGACCATCGGCAGGGTGCGATATTCCGGATGCAGCGGCAGCGCCAGCCCCCACTCCATGGCCATCTTGTAGACCGGTGACGCCTGGGCGGCGGCGATGACGTTGTCCGGTACGCCGTCCGCCTTGGCCTGGGCGATCACCTCCGGGTCGTTGGGATCCAGGAAGATCTCGCACTGGCGATGGTAGAGGTCGCGCTCATCCGGGGAGCTGGCCACTTCTTCGATACGGTCGGCATCGTAGAGCAGCACCCCGAGGTAGCGGATGCGGCCCACGCAGGTCTCGGAGCAGATGGTCGGCTGCCCGGCCTCGATACGCGGATAGCAGAAGATGCATTTCTCCGACTTCCCGGTCTTCCAGTTGTAGTAGATCTTCTTGTAGGGGCAGCCGGAAATGCACATCCGCCAGCCGCGGCACTTGTCCTGGTCGATCAGGACGATGCCGTCCTCCTCGCGCTTGTAGATCGCGCCGGAGGGGCACGATGCCACGCAGGTGGGGTTGAGGCAGTGCTCGCACAGCCGTGGCAGATACATCATGAAGGTGTTCTCGAACTGGCCGTAGATATCGGCCTGCACCTTCTCGAAGTTCATGTCCTTGCGGCGCTTGGCAAACTCGGTACCGAGGATCTCCTCCCAGTTCGGCCCCCACTCGATCTTCTTCATGCGCTCACCGGAGATCAGCGAACGCGGACGCGCCACCGGCTGATGCTTGCCGATCTTGGCGGTGTGCAGGTGCTGGTAGTCGAAGGTGAACGGCTCATAGTAGTCGTCGATCTCCGGCAGGTCGGGGTTGGCGAAGATATTCGCCAGCACCCGCCACTTGCCACCGATGCGCGGCTCGATCTTGCCATCCTTGCGGCGCATCCAGCCGCCCTTCCACTTGTTCTGGTTCTCCCACTCCTTGGGATAGCCGATGCCGGGCTTGGTCTCGACGTTGTTGAACCAGGCGTACTCGACGCCTTCGCGGCTGGTCCAGACGTTCTTGCAGGTCACCGAGCAAGTGTGGCAACCGATGCATTTGTCGAGGTTAAGGACCATGCCTACCTGGGAACGAATCTTCATTTCACCGCCTCCTGCACGTAGTCATTGCCCTCTTCATCCAGCCAGTCGACGTTCTTCATCTTGCGAACCAGGACGAATTCATCGCGGTTGGAGCCGACGGTGCCGTAGTAGTTGAAGCTGTAGGAGAGCTGCGCGTAGCCGCCGATCATGTGGGTCGGCTTGGGGCATACCCGGGTCACGGAGTTGTGAATCCCCCCGCGAGTCCCGGTGATCTCCGAGCCGGGTACGTTCACGTTGCGTTCCTGGGCGTGGTACATCATCACCATGCCGTCCTTGACCCGCTGGCTGACCACCGCCCGCGCCGCGATGGCGCCGTTGGCGTTGTAGACCTCGATCCAGTCGTTGTCCTCGACCCCGATCGACGCCGCATCGGGTTCGGAGAGCCAGACCACCGGGCCGCCGCGGTTGAGGGTCAGCATCATCAGGTTGTCGCTGTAGGTGGAGTGAATCCCCCACTTCTGGTGCGGCGTGATGAAGTTCAGCGCCTTGCTCGGGTAACCGTTGTCTTCGGGCAGCTTGAAGCCCTTGGCCGCCTTGGTATCGATCGGCGGACGATAGACCAGCAGGCTCTCGCCGAAGGCACGCATCCAGGCGTGATCCTGATAGAACTGCTGGCGGCCGCTGACGGTGCGCCAGGGGATCATCTCGTGGACGTTGGTATAGCCCGCGTTGTAGGAGACGTGTTCGTCTTCGAGGCCGGACCAGGTCGGGCTGGAGATGATCTTACGCGGCTGGGCGACGATGTCGCGGAAGCGGATCTTCTCCTCCTGCTTGGGATGCGCGAGGTGGGTATGATCCCGCCCGGTGATCTTGGAGAGCGCCCCCCAGGCTTTCACCGCCACCTGGCCGTTGGTTTCCGGCGCCAGGGTCAGGATCATCTCGGCGGCATCGACAGCGCTCTCGATCTGCGGGCGTCCCTTGTGCGGGCCGTCCTGCTTGCGGTGGTTGAGATTGCCCAGCAGCGCGACCTCGCTCTCGGTATTCCAGGCGATGCCCTTGCCGCCGTTGCCGATGCTCTCCAGCAGCGGACCCACGGAGGTGAAGCGCTCATAGGTCTCGGGGTAGTTGCGCTTGACCTCGATCAGCGCCGGCATGGTCTTGCCGGGGATCGGCTCGCACTCGCCCTTCTTCCAGTCCAGCACGTCAGGCTGGGCCAGCTCAGCCGGGGAATCATGCTGATGCGGCAGGGTGACCAGGTCGGTCTCCTCACCCAGGTGCCCCACGCACGCCTTGGAGAACGCCTTGGCGATGCCTTTGTAGATCTCCCAGTCGCTGCGCGACTCCCACGCCGGGTCAGTGGCCGCGGTCAGCGGGTGGATGAAGGGGTGCATATCCGAGGTGTTGAGGTCGTCCTTCTCGTACCAGGTGGCCGTCGGCAGCACGATGTCCGAGTAGAGGCAGGTGGTGGACATGCGGAAGTCCAGCGTCACCAGCAGGTCGAGCTTGCCTTCCGGCGCCTCGTCATGCCACTTGACCTCTTGCGGCTTGTGGCCGCCGAAATCGCCCAGGTCCTTGCCCTGGATGCCGTGGCGGGTGCCCAGCAGATACTTGAGCATGTACTCGTGACCCTTGCCAGAACTGCCCAGCAGGTTGGAGCGCCAGATGAACATGTTGCGCGGGAAGTTCTCCGGGGCATCCGGGTCTTCCGAGGCAAAGCGCAGCTCTCCACTCTTGAGCTGCTGAACGGCATAGTCCTGGGTGGACAGTCCGGCAGCCTCGGCCTTCTTCGCCAGGCTCAGCGGGTTGGTGCCCAACTGCGGGGCGGAGGGCAGCCAGCCCATGCGCTCGGAGCGCACGTTGAAGTCGATCAGGCTGCCCGGATAGTCCTCGGCCTTGGCCAGCGGGGAGAGGATCTCCTTGATCTCGAGCTTCTCGTAGCGCCACTGGGAGGAGTGGTTGTAGAAGAAGGAGGTGGAGTTCATGTGGCGCGGCGGGCGCTGCCAGTCGAGGCCGAAGGCCAGCGGGGTCCAGCCGGTCTGCGGGCGCAGTTTCTCCTGCCCCACGTAGTGCGCCCAGCCGCCGCCGCTCTGGCCGATGCAACCGCACATGACCAGCATGTTGATCAGGCCGCGGTAGTTCATGTCCATGTGGTACCAGTGATTCATGCCGGCACCCACGATGATCATGGAGCGGCCCCGAGTCTTGTCGGCATTGTCGGCGAACTCACGGGCAATGCGGGTGGCCTGCTCGGCGGATACGCCGGTGATCTTCTCCTGCCAGGCCGGGGTGTAGGGACGAACCTGGTCGTAGGACGTCGCACCGTCATCGTCGCCGGGACCGGTGAAGCCACGGTCGATGCCGTAGTTGGCGCACATCAGGTCGAACACGGTGACCGCCAGCATCTCGCTGCCGTCGGCCTTCTTCATCCGCTTGACGGGCAGGTTGTGGAACAGCAGGTCATCGACGGCTCCCACGCCTTCGCCTTTGACATGCTCGAAGTGCTCGTGCTCGATACCACCGAAGTAGGGAAAGGCCACCCGGGCCACGTCGTCATGGCGATCGGCTAGGCTCAGCAGTGGCTTGATCTCGGTGCCCTCGGCGTCCAGCGGCTCGAGGTTCCACTTGCCTACCTCAGCACCGGTCTCACCCCAGCGGAAGCCGATGGACCCCCGGGGCACCACCAACTGGTCGCGGGTCTCGTCCCAGGCCACGGTCTTCCACTCCGGGTTGTTCGCCTGGCCCAGGCTGGCGTCGAAATCGCTAGCGCGCAGCTGCCTGCCGGGGGCATAGCTGCCGTCCTCGCGGGCCTCAAGCTCCACCAGGCAGGGCATGTCGGTGTACTGGCGCACGTACTCGGTGAAGTACGTGCTGGGCTTGTCGAGGTGGAACTCCTTGAGGATGACGTGACCCATGGCCATGGCCAGGGCAGCATCGGTGCCCTGTTTGGCGGAGAGCCACTCGTCGGTGAGCTTGGAGACCTCGGCATAGTCCGGGGTGATCGAGACGGTCTTGGTGCCCTTGTAGCGCACCTCGGTGAAGAAGTGGGCGTCCGGGGTACGGGTCTGGGGCACGTTGGAGCCCCAAGCGATGATGTAGCCGGAGTTGTACCAGTCGGCGGACTCAGGCACGTCGGTCTGTTCGCCCCAGGTCATCGGCGAGGCCGGCGGCAGGTCGCAGTACCAGTCATAGAAGCTCATGCAGACGCCGCCGATCAGCGACAGGTAGCGGCTGCCCGCAGCGTAGCTGACCATCGACATGGCGGGGATCGGCGAGAAGCCGATGATGCGATCCGGGCCATACTGCTTGGCAGTGTAGACGTTGGAGGCGGCGACCAGCTCGTTGAGCTCATCCCAGTTGGCCCGCACGAAGCCGCCCATGCCGCGGGCGCGCTTGTACTGCTTGGTCTTGGCCGGGTCCTCGACGATCGAGGCCCAGGCGTCGACCGGATCCTTCTTCTCCTCGAGGGCGTCGCGCCACAGCTTGAGCAGCGGCTTTCTGATCAACGGGTACTTGAGGCGATTGGCGCTGTAGAGGTACCAGGAGTAGCTGGCACCCCGCGGGCAGCCGCGCGGCTCATGATTGGGCAGGTCAGGGCGGGTGCGCGGGTAGTCGGTCTGCTGGGTCTCCCAGGTGACCAGGCCGTTCTTGACGTAGATCTTCCAGCTGCAGGAGCCGGTGCAGTTCACACCGTGGGTGGAGCGCACGACCTTGTCATGCTGCCAGCGCTGACGATAGCTGTGTTCCCAGCCGCGCGACTCCTCGCGAGTCTCGCCATGCTCGTTGGCGAAGGGCTCGCGCGCCTTGCGGAAGAAATTCAGCCGATCAATGAAGTGACTCATGGTCGATCTCCAGGCTTCTTGGAAAGTAGGGCGTGACCGTCCCGGGTCACCCGGCCTGCCGTCTTGTCGAGTGCGATGGACTTAACGTCAGGCAGGAATCTTGGAGGCATTCTGGGCGATCAGAGGGTGGAATACTGCCTGGTTACCTCCATATACCGCCCCCCTACCCCCAAGGTGATAGGCCCGCCGAACCAGGGGGATATACCCCTCGTTCAGGCCGCACCGGATTGCCCGCTGGCGTGGTCCCAGATCATTACCAGCATGCACACCACAAGCGAGGCATAGAGGAACATGAAGCCCGCCGTGCGGATGCCGATCCACTCGTTGCCGAGTACGAACATCAGCGGAAGCAGGGCAGCGAACAGTCCACCCAGGGTCAGCGCCAACCCGCCCACTAGCGGCATCTCGTTTGCGTGATCGCGGTGCAGCAGACGCATCAGGCTGCCCTTGCCGACCCCCATCGCCGCGCCCATCAGAGATAGCAGTAACAGCAAGCCCCAGAGAGGCGCCTCATAGCGCACTGCGACCACGCCGTGGACGCCCTGCACCTGCATGGTGAAGGGGGGGTAGGAGAGCAGGAACAGACAGACTAATGTGAAGGCGCTGACCCACCATCGCAGGGCGCGGAAATCACGGCGGTCTGCCCAGGCACCACCGACTACCTGACCGATGCCCACCGCCACCGTGAAGGGCAAGGCAGCCAGGGCAGCCTCTTTGAGGGGAAGTTGAAACTGGGCGCTGAAGTAGGCAGGTAGCCATAGCGCCAACGCCACGAAGGCGCCGAAGAAGAAGCTGTAGACCAGCGCCAGGCGCCATAGCGCCCAGCAAGTCAGGCGGCGCAGCAGCGCCTGGCCAGACGGCGACATTTCCTCCGTCAGGTTCGGCGCAGCGTCGCGGTCGTCGGCAAACAGCCACAGCAGGGCGGCCACCAGCAGCACCGGCAGCAGGTAGATCAGCGGTGCGACTCTCCAGCCATAGGCCTGGCTGACCAGCGGCAGCAGCAAATAGCTGAGCCCGGCGCCAAGCATGCCGGCGCCATACAGCCCCAGCGCCAGGCCGGTGTGGCGTCTTGGGCACAGCCCTGCCACGTAAACCAGCCCCGCTGCGAGAGAGCCGGCCCCCAGGCCAAGGCCGGCACCCGCCAGCAGAAGGTGGTGGTAGTCGCGGGAGTGGGAGAGCCCCCACAGAAAGGGGCAGATTATCAACAGGCAGGCAATCATTACCCGCCGGCCGCCGAACCTCTGCGCCAGCAGGGCCGTAGGTAACGACGCCAGCGCGCCAATCAACATGGGCGCGGCTAATAGCAGGGCAAAGTGCCCCTCACCGAAGCCGAGCAGCGCCTTGAGCTCTACCCCAAGCACCGCAAAGATGGTCCAACTGGCGAACACCAGTGCAAAGGCCAGGGGCGAGAGCAGCACGACAACCAGGCGCCGATAGCCGCCGGTCGGGTCCTGGTCGAGTTGCTGAGCAGCTGTCATCATGGGGTCAGGAATCGGTGTGGGCCTCGCGAAAGTCTCGGGAGCGCGCCCCCCGAGGTCAAAGGAGCATAAGAGGTATGCGCTTTACCCCAATGGGGTAGTAGACTGGGCCCAGGCCCAACTATCATGAGGCGCAATGAAACTCCTGCGACACTCCCTGGTGGCCCGGATCATCGCCTCGCTACTGGCCATCAGCGCCATGGCGCTGATCAGCATCGTGGTCACCATGATCGTGGCTGCCCACAGCCGCGGTGACGCCGCTGCCATCAACATGGCCGGCTCGCTGCGCATGAACACCTACCAGATCGTCAGCGCCCTGCAGCGCTACGAGCAGCAGCCCGGCGCTGGGGAACGCGGCAGGGTGAGCGAACTGGCCGAGCGCTTCGAGCAGCGCCTGGTCAGCGCCGAACTCACCGGCGCCATGCCCCAGGCTCAGGACCATTCGCTGCAGCGCCAGCACCGTTTGATCCAAGCACGCTGGGAACAGGATCTTGCCCCTCAGGTAGCCCAGGCCACCGACGGGAGAGGCGTGGATTCCGACGCCCTGCGCGAGACCCTTGATGACCTGGTCGCCGAAATCGACGTCATGGTCACTCTGCTGGAGCAGAACAGCGAATCCAAGATTCAGCTGCTCAGCGTCCTGCAGATCATCTTCCTGGCGCTGATCGCCGTGGTGGTGGTGATCTCTCTCTACGATATCCGCCACAACCTGGTGATGCCGCTCCGCCACCTGGTGGTGCTGGCTCGGGAAGCCGCTCACCGCAATTTCGGTCACCGCACGAAACTCTCCGGTAACGACGAGCTGGCCCTGCTGGGACGCACCTTCGACACCATGGCCGAGGAGCTCGGTACCAGCTATGCCGAGCTCGAGGAGCGGGTATCGCGCAAGCAGGCCGAGTTGGAGCGCAGCAACCGCGCCATGCAGGTGATGCACGACGGCAGCCGCGCCCTCTACGGTGGTGGCAATGACCTCTGTGCCAGTGCTGCGCCCATGCTGCGGCGCTTGGAGCAGCTGCTGGAGATCGGCCCCATCCGCCTGTCCCTCAACGATCCCTACGACGACCGCCAGATCCCGATACTCGCCACCCACTCGGCACGCCGCCCCGAGTACTGTCGCGACTATGACTGTCATGCCTGCCTGATCGACCCCCAGCCCCTCTCCCTCCAGCAGACCGAGGCTGGCGAATGCCTGTTGCTGCCGGTCAGCGTGGGGGACTTGATGCTCGGCACCTTGGAGGTGTGGTACCCGAAGGACATCGCGCTGCCCGACAACGTCAGGCGTCTACTCAACGCCTTAGCCGACCAGCTGGCCACTGCGGTATATCTGCAGCGGCGTATCGAGGAGCAGCAACAGGTCACCCTGATGAACGAGCGCACTATCATCGCTCGGGAACTCCACGACTCCCTGGCCCAGTCGCTCTCATACCTGAAGATGCAAGTCGCAAGACTAGAGCGCATGCAGGCCAAGGGCGTGCCCCAAGCGACCCAGGGGGAAGTATTTGGTGAACTTCGTACCGGGCTGGACAGCGCCTATCGCCAGCTGCGCGAGCTGCTCACCACCTTCCGTCTAAAGCTCGAGGGCCCAGGTCTAAACGGTGCGCTTCGCCAGACGGTTGCAGAATTCAGCGAGCGGCTGGAAAGCCCCATTGCACTGGACGTCGACCTGCCGCCACACCTGCTCAATCCCAATGAAGAGATCCACGTACTGCAGATCGTGCGTGAGTCGTTGGCCAACGTGGTCAAGCACGCCAACGCCCACAGTGCGGCCGTATCCGTTGCCTTCCGGACCGCCCAGCTACATGTGGTCATCGAGGACGACGGCGTAGGCCTCGAGGACGACAGCTCGCCGCCCATGCACTACGGGCTGGTGATCATGCGCGACCGGGCCGAGACCCTCGGAGGCCAGTTGACCCTGTGCAACCGCCCCGAAGGCGGCACACGCGTTACGCTGATCTTCACTCCGCAGACAGCAAGACTCATAAGCCAGCACGCCGTGGAAACGCCGTCCCCCACCACGACGCTCGACCCACAGGTCGACACCCCCACCACCGATGACCATGGGAACAGGGAATAAACCAGGATGACAGCCAAGACCCCCAACACCCCCGCCAGCATCCTGATCATCGACGACCATCCGCTGCTGCGCCGCGGCGTCTCCCAGCTGCTCGAGCTGGAGGATGACATGACGTTGAGCGGAGAGGCCGGCGAGCCCGAAGCAGGCATCCGCCTGGCGTTGGAGCTCGATCCCGATATGGTGCTGCTCGACCTCAACATGCCCGGCATGAACGGCATCGAGACACTCAAGCAGCTCCGCGAGAGGGGCTTCGCCGGCAGGGTCGTGATGTTCACCGTCTCCGACCAGGAGGAGGACGTGGTAGATGCCCTGCAGGCAGGCGCCGACGGCTACCTGCTAAAGGACATGGACCCCGAGGAGATGATTCGCCAGCTACGCCAGGCCTCGCTGGGGCGCATGGTCATCAGCGAGAGCCTCACCGCCCTGCTCGCCGAGGCGCTGCGCAGCCAGCGCAACCAGCCCGCCGCCCCGGATATACACAGCCTGACCCAGCGCGAGCGCGAAATACTGCGCGAGCTGGCTGGCGGCCTTTCCAACAAGATGATCGCCCGTAAGCTGGATATCACCGAAGGCACGGTAAAGGTCCACGTCAAGCATCTACTCAAGAAGCTCAACCTGCGCTCTCGCGTGGAAGCAGCCGTGTGGGCGGTACAGGAAGGCATCGACCGCTAGCCGCCGACGGTTCTGTGTGGATACCTCCAAATATTCCCCGGGCGCCGCCGCGCCCCACCCGGCTAATGACATCACAATGAAACTTCTTTAAATACAGAAACCTGGCAATTAACCCCTGCTACCTCCCTGGAGGTATCCCGCCCTAATCTGGCGCTTTTCGCCACGTTTCGCCCCCCCGTACACAGGCGTATCTTTCCCCCAAAGCTCCATGCCTTGATACCAGTCAACCGGTATCTGGCACTGCGATCGCTGCGCTGTACATCAAGGGGGTACGCCATGACCAGTAAGAATGCCGACATCGAACACTGGGATGTCGAGAACCAGGAGTTCTGGGAAAGGGAGGGCAAACGGGTCGCCAACCGCAACCTGTGGATCTCCATTCCCAGCCTGCTGATGGGGTTCGCTGTCTGGATGATGTGGGGCATGATCACCACCCAGATGCAAAATCTTGGCTTTCCCTTCACCACCGACCAGTTGTTCACTCTGACCGCTACTGCCGGCCTCGCCGGTGCCACTCTGCGCATTCCGGCCTCGTTCATGATCCGTATCGCCGGTGGGCGCAACACGATCTTCCTGACCACCGCACTATTGATGATCCCCGCCCTGGGAACCGGCATCGCCTTGATGAACCCAGAAACGCCCTTCTGGATATTCCAGGCAATGGCCCTGCTCTCCGGAATCGGTGGCGGCAACTTCGCCTGTTCGATGAGCAACATCTCAAGCTTCTATCCGAAGAGCCAGCAGGGCTACGCCCTTGGCATGAATGCAGGCCTCGGCAATTTCGGGGTCACTACCATGCAGATTCTAGTACCGCTGGTGATGACAGTGGGCCTCTTCGGCGCTATTGCCGGCGCCCCCCTGGCGCTTGAGAGTTCAAGCGGCACCCTGATCGGTCGCATAGAAGCAGGCACCGATACCTGGATCCAGAATGCCGGATTCGTATGGCTACTGTTCCTGATTCCACTGGCATTCGCTGGCTGGTTCGGCATGAATAATCTGCGCCCCATTACTCCAAACCCGGGCACTCCCTTGCAGGCTTTTGGAAAGATCCTCGGCCTCTATAGCGTCGGAATACTGGCCACCGTGCTTGGTCTAATGGCACTTGAATGGCTCAACATGTGGCTTGCGCTTCCGCTAACCGTTGTGCTGACACTCGTCATGCTGCGACTCTTGCCCGGCGAGGATATCAAGCCAAATATTCAGAAGCAGTTCGCCATCTTCAGGGACAAGCATACCTGGTCGATGACCCTGCTCTATATCCTAACCTTCGGATCCTTCATCGGCTTCTCAGCGGCGCTACCGCTCTCTATCACTATCATCTTCGGCAGCATGGTCGAGGTTGCCGCAGATGGCAGTGTGACTCGCGTCGCCAACCCCGATGCCCCCAGCGCGCTGACCTGGTCCTGGATCGGCCCCTTTATTGGCGCCCTGGTTCGCCCCATCGGCGGCTGGGTCTCGGACAAGCTGGGCGGCTCATTTGTCACACAGGTCATCACCATCGTCATGGTCGTCGCCGCTATCGCAGCCGGTTACGTGATGATGCTGGCCTATAACGCCGCCGACCCCAACCCGTATTTCTGGATATTCATGCTGCTGTTCATCGTCCTGTTTACCGCCAGCGGTATCGGCAATGGCTCCACCTTCCGCAGCATCGGCTTCATCTTCGATGCCCAGAAAAAGGGACCGGTGCTGGGCTGGACGGCTGCAGTAGCGGGCTACGGCTCCTTTATCGCGCCGGTGATGATCGGCAACCAGATTCGGGCGGGATCCCCCGAGGTTGCCATGTACGGATTCGCAGCCTTCTATGCGATTTGCCTGGTGATCAACTGGTGGTTCTACCTGCGCAAGAACGCCTACGTGAAGAACCCATGACAATTCCTGCATTCGGCAAGGCGGCCGCCTAGGTCGCCTCCCCCCTACACACGCAAGGTGCACCATGAAGATCATGCTCGCCTATGACGGCTCGCGTAACGCCAAGCTCGCCTTGGCCCAGGCCGTGGAGATGTTCCGCTGCAATGTCCCGACGCTGATGCTTGTTGCCGTTGCCGAGAACCCCCGGCACTCCACCGACGCCAATGAGGATCTCTTCCAGGAGGAGGTCGAGGAATTGCACGCAGCCTTGGCAGAAGCGAAGACATTCGCCGAGAGCGAGGGCTTCGCCGTGCAGACCCACATGGCGGAGGGTGACGCCCGCAAGCAGCTGCTTCATGCGACTCGCAGGCTCCAGCCCGACCTGCTGGTGATAGCTCGCCACAGCCAGAAGCCCGACGGGGGCATTATCGCGCAATCGCTGAGCTACTTCGTCGATGAGCTCGACTACATGACCTTCGGCAGCGTCAGCTCTTTCCTGGCCAGACGCGTCGAGGTCCCGCTGCTGATCTTCCCGAGCCCATGAGACGGACGCATCGATTAGCCACCGTCATCACGTCCTTCTTTAATAGGATGATTTCACCATGAAAGTCGCCGACCTGTTCAAGGTACGTTCCCCGGAGATCAAGGCCCTGCACCTGACCTGGATCGCCTTCTTCATCACCTTTTACGTCTGGTTCAACATGGCGCCGCTGGCCACCAGCATGCTGCGCGACATTGACTGGCTGACCCAGGACCATATCCGCCTCTTCGCCATCGCCAACGTGGCCCTGACCATTCCGGCACGGATCATCGTCGGCATGGCTCTTGACCGCTTCGGGCCCCGTCGAGTCTTCTCCATCCTGATGGTGACGATGGCGGTGCCCGCCCTGGCCTTCGCATTCGGCAATACCATGACCCAGCTGCTGGTCGCGCGCCTGGTACTGAGCTCTATCGGCGCCAGCTTCGTGGTCGGTATCCACATGACCGCGCTGTGGTTCAAGCCCAAGCATATCGGTTTCGCCGAGGGCTTCTACGCCGGCTGGGGCAACTTCGGCTCTGCCGCCGCTGCCATGACCCTGCCCACCATCGCCCTCGTCTGGTACGGCGGCGACGAGGGCTGGCGCTGGGCGATCGCGCAAAGCGCCTTGGTGATGGCTGCCTACGGCATCTATTACTGGTTCGCCATCAGCGATGGTCCAGATGCCACTTCACACCGCAAGACCCGCAAGGCGCTGGCCATGGAGGTGAGCACCTGGGCCGACATGATCAAGCTGATCCTGTGGACCATCCCACTGGTGGGCTGCTTGGCCATCCTGGTATGGCGTATCCAGGACATGGGCTTCATGTCCACCACCACCGCCGTCTTCGCCTACCTGGCCATCCTCGCCGTGGTCGTCTACCAGGTGGTACAGATCATCCGCGTCAACGTGCCGATCCTGAAGAAGGGGGTACCGGATGACGACAAGTACCACTTCAATAGCGTGGCGGCACTAAACACCACCTACTTCGCCAACTTCGGCGCCGAACTCGCGGTGATCTCCATGCTGCCGATGTTCTTCGAGCAGACCTGGGGACTGTCCGCCGCCGCCGCAGGCCTGATCGCAGCCTCGTTTGCCTTCGTCAACCTGGTGGCGCGTCCGATGGGAGGGGCCGTTTCGGACCGCATGGGCAATCGCCGCTTCGTGATGCTCAGCTACATGTTCGGCATCGGCATCGGTTTCACCCTGATGGCGATGATGAATGCTAGCTGGCCACTGATCGTGGCGATCGCTATCACCATCTTCACCTCCTTTTTCGTGCAAGGCTCCGAGGGAGCCACCTTCGGCATCATCCCATCGATCAAACGCCGTATCACCGGCCAGATTTCCGGCATGGCCGGGGCCTACGGCAACGTGGGGGCGGTGGTCTATCTGACCATCTTCACCTTCGTCACCCCGACCCAGTTCTTCTATATCTTGGCGACGGGCGCCTTCTTCAGCTGGCTGGTCTGCTTCATCTGGCTCAAGGAGCCAGAGAACGCCTTCGCCGAGGAGTACCACATTTCTTCCGTGGACCGGATGATCGCCGAGCAGGAGCAGCTCAAGGCCGAAGGCAGAGCCTCACCGTAACACCTCGCCCCGATGGCCGGCTCTGGCCGGTCACCGGCATCGCTAGCAGGGGGCAGCATGGCAACTGTACGCTTCAAGCAATACTCGGTTCTCACCGCCAATACCTTCGCCTTCACCATGTGCTTCATGGTGTGGACCATGTTCGGCGAGATCGGCGTACCTATCGCCGAAGAGCTCGACCTCAACGGCACCCAGTTCGGGCTGCTGACATCGGTGCCCATCCTGACTGGCGCACTGATGCGCCTGCCTCTGGGAGCCTTGACTGACCGTATCGGCGGACGGCCGGTATTCATGGCACTGATGCTGGCTACGGTACCGGCCATCTGGGCGGTGCAGTTCGCGACCCAGTTCTGGCAGCTGATCCTGCTTGGCGCCGTGGTCGGGTTGGCCGGCAGTGGCTTCTCGGTTGGCATCACCTACACCGCCAAGTGGTTTGATCGCGACCGCCAGGGGCTCGCCATGGGGATCTTCGGCGCTGGCAACGCCGGGGCCGCCGTGACCAAGTACATTGCCCCGACGGTGATCATCTTGCTCGGCTGGCAGGCAGTGCCCAATATCTATGCGGCGATCATGCTCATTACCGCCGTCCTCTTCTGGTTCTTCACCTTTTCCGATCCGGCGCACCGCAACCCCGACCGCCCCTCGCTGAGCGAGCAGGTTGCCGTGCTGCGCGACCCCAAGGTATGGAAGTACTGCCAGTACTACTCGGTGGTGTTCGGTGGCTATGTGGGCGTGTCGCTGTGGCTGACCCGTTACTACATGAACGAGTACGGCATGGGCATCCAGCTGGCGGCGCTGATCGCCACCATCTTCGTGCTGCCGTCCGGGGTGGTACGTGCCTTCGGCGGCTGGCTCTCGGACCGCTTCGGCGCCCACACCGTGACCTGGGCCTGTATGTGGGCCAGCCTGATCGCACTGTTCATCATGTCCTACCCGGAGACCCAGTACGCGGTGCAGGCCGCTGGTGGCGAGGGCACCATCGAGTTCGGCTTTGGCATTCCGATCTGGCTGTTCACGCTGGCGCTGTTCGTGGTGGGCATCGCCTGGGGCATCGGCAAAGCCTCGGTGTTCAAGTACCTGTCTGACGAGTTCGACCGTAATCTTGGCCTGGTCTCCGGCATTGTCGGCCTGGCGGGCGGTGTCGGTGGCTTCCTTCTACCGATCATGTTCGGCGCACTGGTCGACTACACCGGCGTCGCCACATCGGTGTGGATGCTCTGCTTCGGCGTGACCCTGGTATCGATCATCTGGATGTGGTGGACCGAGCGACGCATGCCGATCTTTACTCGCGACGCGTATCACCAACCCACGGTGGTCAATTCCAATATCCGGGAAGTCTGAGCTGAGCCATAACGCCCAGGGCAACACCGGGGGGGCTCATCTCACACGTAAGGGGATGCAAGCCGGCAGCGCACTGCCGGCGGTGGGAAATCAGCCCTCGGTGAGGTCTTCTATCCAGGTCAGTGATGCCACGCCTGCGGGCAGCCCCAGGGTCGGAATGGCCAGCATGGCCACCTGCTTCAGCGCCTCGGGGGACTCGCCTTCCTCCAGGCCGCGGCGGGCATGGGAGTGCACCGCCCCCTCGGAGCGCGCACCCACGGCGAGTGCCAGCTTGACCAGCCGGCGCGTTCGCTCATCCAAGGGGCCGGCCTCGGCGCATGCTTTACCCAACTCCGCGTAGGCGCTCCACACCTCGGGGTATTGCTCGGCGACCTTGCCCGCGCCGGAGGGAAGTTGCTCTTGGCTCATCGAATCGCTCCTTGTGTGATGGGGTGTCCGGCAGTATAGCCGCAAGAATATGGGGTATCCGGATTAAATGGTTGATATGCGAGATTGGAAGATAAGCGACAAGTGAAACTCACAACGGATTAACTGATTGATGGCTGCTCAGT